>JBAVJE010000214.1:0-30806 GCA_049687615.1 Salinimicrobium sp.
ATGGAGTTAAAGCGAGTTGTAGTAACCGGATTAGGTGCGCTCACCCCCATTGGAAACAATATTGAAGAATATTGGGACGCATTGGTAAATGGTAAAAGCGGATCTGCACCTATTACTTATTTTGATACCGAAAAATTCAAGACTAAATTCGCTTGTGAGCTCAAAAACTTCAATGTTGAAGATTACTTTGACAGGAAGGAAGCCCGCAAACTCGATAGATTTGCCCAGTATGCTTTGGTAGCTTCAGATGAAGCTATCAAAGACTCGGGTATTGATCTTGATGTTGTAGATAAGTTGCGCGTTGGAGTCATCTGGGGTGCAGGAATTGGAGGATTGGAAACATTCCAGAACGAAGTGCTTGAATTTGGAAAAGGAGATGGAACCCCGCGGTTTAATCCCTTCTTTATTCCTAAAATGATAGCCGATATCGCTCCGGGTAATATTTCCATACGTCATGGATTCATGGGGCCCAATTACACTACTGTTTCAGCTTGTGCTTCGGCCGCAAATGCACTAATTGATGCTTTGAATACGATTCGTCTTGGTCTTAGTGATGTCATTGTGACGGGAGGATCTGAGGCGGCAGTAGCCCCTGCCGGAATGGGTGGATTTAATGCTATGCATGCCCTGTCAACAAGAAATGAAAGTCCTGAAACTGCTTCCAGGCCTTTTGATGCGACCCGTGACGGTTTTGTTCTGGGGGAAGGTGCGGGAGCATTGATACTCGAGGAATACGAACATGCGAAAGCAAGAGGCGCTAAGATTTATGCTGAAGTTGTTGGTGGAGGATTATCATCTGATGCCTATCACATGACGGCTCCTCATCCTGAAGGAATTGGAGTGGTTGCAGTAATGGAAAATTGCCTGAAGAACGCCAACCTTAAGCCCGAAGATGTTGATACCATCAATACGCATGGTACCTCAACTCCTCTTGGAGATGTGGCTGAATTGAAAGCGATTAAAAAGGTATTTGGAGAACACGCCAAAGATATTAATATCAATTCTACCAAATCCATGACCGGTCATCTACTTGGTGCGGCGGGAGCTGTAGAAGCTATTGCTTCCATCCTGGCTATGAAGCACGGAATTGTGCCTCCAACCATTAACCACCAGCACCCGGACGAGAATATTGATCCCGAGTTGAACCTTACACTTAATAAGGCTCAAAAGAGAGATGTAAAGGTAGCGATGAGTAACACCTTTGGCTTTGGCGGTCATAACGCCTGCGTCCTTTTTAAAAAATTCGATGAATAAAGCTACACATGAGTGTTATTAGAAAAATATTAAATTCCCGTTCTTCAAGAGGCGGGAATTTTTTTATAGATCTAACAGGCATTATTGGATTTCGCCCAAAGAATCTCAATTACTATAAAAAAGCCTTCACTCACCGGTCTTTGAATAAAAAAGACGAGAAGGGAAACGCAGTTAGTTTTGAGAGGATGGAGTTTCTTGGAGATGCAATGCTGAGTGCCGTGATCGCATCGCACCTATTCAGGGAAGTTCCCGGCGGGAACGAAGGATACCTCACGAAAATGCGCTCAAAGATCGTGAGTAGAAAACACCTTAATGAACTTGGGAAAGACCTCAATCTCATTAAACACATCCAGACCAATATTGCTAAAGATCAATTTGGGACCAACATCCACGGGAATCTTTTTGAAGCACTTATTGGTGCCATTTACCTTGACCGCGGCTATCCTTATGTGGAACGATTCATCTATGAAAGAGTGATCGACCCCTATGTAGATATTGAACAACTTGAAGGTACGGTGATAAGCTATAAAGGCTTACTTATTGAATGGTGCCAAAAAGAAAAAAAGGAGTTTAGTTTTGAAGTCTACGAAGATACCGGAAAGGACGAAGTCAAACATTTTGCCGTAAAATTACGAATTGAAAGCAGGGTTATTGCCAAGGCTCGCGCCACTTCAAAAAAGAAAGCCGAAGAAAAAGCTTCAAAAAGGGCTTTTTACGCTCTGCAGAATAAAATTGAATCTTCTTAAACATACTGCAGAAACTACAACGATTTCGTAAAGAATTCTGAAAAATTAGCATCAAAAAGTTATTTTTCTGCGGTACAATCTTTACCTTTAACGTTTGATAAAAATAAGTATGCCGGCGCATAAACTTGTTCTGGATGAGGTATTTGAGAAGCCTTTCAGGCTTTTGGCCATTCATTCTTCGGTAGAAGAATATAAACTGGCTTTTCTTTTAAACAAGCATTTAGAACTTAGACTCACCAGGTCGCGCAAGGATGTGGATTTTCAGATGGGGGAACTGCAAGTGCTTTTTGCACTTTATTCCTTTGAGGATCCTCAAAAGTATCGCAATTACCACCTGGTTAGTAATGTTGCCAAAGGAGAACAGGTAGCTCCAGCTGCCTCACATTCACTCTTTGGAGAGGAGCAGGTTTCTTTTCATAAGATTCATCTGCTTCCGGAATTCAAAAAAGTAGATTTTCTTCTGAAGATTGAGGATGAATCTTTTCCCGTTTCAGAAGAACAGCTACTCAAACAAATTAAAGAAATTCCGCAAATTTCGACGGCTTACTCTATTGATTTTCATCAAATAAAAACTAAGGAAAATTTAATTTTTGACTAGATGCCAAATACGAAAAAGACAAAGATCGTGGCTACACTGGGCCCAGCCACCAGTTCTAAGGATGTTTTGAGAGATATGTTGCATGCAGGAGTGAACGTCTTCAGGATCAACTTTTCTCATGCCGACTATGAAGATGTGAAAGAACGCATCAAAATGATCAGGGAACTTAATGAAGAAAACGGTTTTACTGCTGCTATTCTTGGGGACCTTCAAGGACCTAAGCTCCGTGTGGGAAAAATGAAGGAAGAAGTTGTGGTATCAAAAGATGATAAGATCACTTTTGCCACCGGTGAAGAATTCGAAGGTACTGCCGAGCGGGTTTATATGAACTATGAACAGTTTCCGCGAGATGTTAAAGCGGGAGAACGTATCCTTTTGGACGATGGAAAACTCATCTTTGAAGTTATTAGTACTAACAAAAAGAATGAGGTGCAAGCAAGGGTTATCCAAGGAGGACCTTTAAGATCTAAAAAAGGTGTAAACCTGCCCAACACCAACATTTCATTACCGGCTCTTACCGAAAAAGATGTTCGGGATGCCATTTTTGCAGTGGAGCAAAAAGTGGACTGGATCGCGCTTTCCTTTGTAAGGAATAGTGATGACCTGTTGCAGTTACAGAATCTCATCAAGGAACATACAGATGAGAAGATCCCTATTATTGCTAAGATAGAAAAGCCAGAAGGGGTTGAAAACATCGATAAAATCGTGGCTTACTGTGATGGTCTTATGGTTGCTCGTGGAGATTTAGGAGTGGAAATTCCTGCCCAGGAGGTGCCTTTGATTCAGAAGCAGCTCGTGTTAAAAGCTAAAAAAGCCCGTATTCCTGTGATCATTGCCACACAAATGATGGAAACTATGATCACTAGCCTTACGCCCACAAGAGCCGAGGTGAATGATGTGGCAAACTCTGTTATGGATGGAGCCGATGCGGTAATGTTGAGCGGGGAGACCTCTGTAGGAAATTATCCTGTACAGGTCATCGAGAAAATGAGCCAGATCATTATGAGCGTTGAAAATTCACCACTTATTAAGGTGCCACATGAGCCACCACACGTAAGAACTAAACGTTATATCACAAAATCTATTTGCTATCACGCTGCCCATATGGCAAACGAGATAAAAGCAAAGGCCATTTGTACGCTTACCAACTCGGGCTATACCGCCTTCCAAATCTCTGCCTGGAGACCCGAATCAAACATTCTTGTCTTTACTTCCAATAAAAGGATTGTGAATCAACTTAGCCTTCTTTGGGGCGTTAAGGCGTTTTACTATGATAAAATGGTGAGTACAGATGAGACTATTGAAGACGTGAACAGGATCGCTGCCGAAAGTGATTATGTTGGCAAAGGTGATTTTACGATCAATCTTGCTGCCATGCCCATTACCAATAAAGGTATGGTGAACACTTTGAGAGTTTCAGAAGTAGAATAGATCTCTGACTTTTGATTAATATAAGGCCACAAAAGTAATTTTGTGGCTTTTTTTGTTGACTTGAAACCTTATTCGTGCATTCATGGCTAAAAAAAGGACTTAAGAGAGAGGTGCCAAAAATGTCATTTTTGAAGGTTTATTTTTTTCTTTTTAAAAATCAAACTTTAACTGCACCGCGATCACCTCTTTCTCTTTCCTGCCCTCATCTTTTTCAGTGTTCAGATTAGAGAGGGAAATTCCCAGCAAGCGTACAGAATTCTTCATTTTCTCCTGGTAGAGCAGCTGCCTGGCGGTTTCTAAAATAAGTTCTTTTGAAGAGATGAAATAGTGCAAAGTACGGCTTCGGGTTTGCAGCGTAAAATCGCTGTATTTGATCTTTAGCGTTACCGTTTTACCGGCGACTTTACTGCGGGTGAGTCTTTTTTCTATTTCTTCGGAAATATTCTCCAGCCGCTCCAGCATGAACACTTCTGAAGAAATATTCTCCTCAAAGGTCCTTTCGGCGCCCAGAGATTTCCTTATGCGAGATGGTTTCACTTCGCTGTGATGAATTCCCCGCACCACATCATAAAAGTACTGCCCGCTTTTACCAAAATTCTCATTCAGGAAGTCAAGAGGTTTCTCCTTCAGGTCTTTTCCGGTAAAAATCCCGAACCTGTACATTTTTTCCGCAGTCACTTTTCCCACGCCATAAAATTTTCTAATCTCGAGCTCTTCCAAAAATGCCTCCACCTTCTCCGGGTTTACGGTTTTCTGGCCGTTGGGTTTGTTATAGTCGCTGGCGACTTTAGCGATGAACTTGTTGATGGAAATTCCTGCGGAAGCTGTCAGGCCGGTTTTGTCAAAGATCTTCTGCCTAATCTCTTTCGCGATCAGGGAGGCGCTGGGATTTCCTTTTTTGTTTTCGGTAACGTCAAGGTAAGCCTCATCAAGCGATAATGGTTCAACCAGATCTGTATACTCAAAAAAGATATTCCTTATGCGCATCGAGATTTCTCGGTAGCGCTCAAAACGGGGCTTCACAAAAATGAGCTCCGGGCACTGTCTTTTTGCGATCACGCTGCTCATAGCGCTCTTCACCCCAAATTTTCGTGCCTCATAACTCGCAGCCGCTACCACGCCTCTCTGGGAGCTGCCTCCCACGGCCACGGCCTTTCCACGCAGTTCGGGGTCATCATGCTGCTCTACAGAGGCATAAAATGCGTCCATGTCAACGTGAATAATCTTGCGCTGTCGTGACTGTTCCATGTGGCAAAATTAAAGATTCCCCGCGAGAGGCTGTCAAAAATGTCATTTTTGGGCACCTTTGTTTTCTTGCGGAAATAAAGTACCTTCAAGAAAGAAATTTTTTAACCATGAAAACGGCCATTATATTAGGAGCGACAGGTTTGACCGGGAGCATTTTGTTGAAGAATTTACTTCAGAATGCCAACTATAAAAGTGTTACGGTTTTTAACCGAAGGTCTGTTGGCTTTCAAAATCCTAAACTTGAGGAACATATTATCGATCTTTTCGAACTGGAGAAATATTCCGAAATTTTTAAGGCAGATGAGGTTTATTGCTGTGTTGGCAGCACCAAGGCAAAAACACCCGATGAGGAGATATATAAAAAAGTAGATTATGGTATCCCTTTAAGTGCGGCAAAACTGTGTAAAAAGAATAATATTCCGAAACTCTTGATCGTTTCGGCTCTTGGTGCAGATCCCGACAGCCGCTTCTTCTATAATCGGATTAAAGGAGAAATGGAAAGAGATGTACTGGCGCAAAAGCCTGAAGGAACTTACCTTTTTGAGCCCTCCCTCATAGGTGGAGAAAGGGAAGAAAAACGCTTTTTTGAAGCGGCATGGAAAAAGTTCATGAAGCTGGGCAACCACCTGTTGATTGGACCGCTCAAGAAATATAGAAGTATACATCCTGAAAATATTGCGAAAGCAATGATCTGGGTAGCCGACCATGGCTATTCAGAAAACCAGATTGAATCTGACGAAATTAAACAAATCGCTGAAAAAGCAGAAAAATGAAAATAGTTATAGTTGGTGCTACCGGCACCCTGGGAAAAAAAGTCAGCGCCGACCTCGAAAAAGAGCATGAGGTTATTAAAGTGGGCACAAAGACCGGAGACATTCAAGCCGACATTACAGATCCTGTTTCTCTAAAGCAGATGTTTGAAAAGATTGGTTCTTTTGACGCACTGGTTTGCGCTGCTGGCAGTGGTCATTTTGGACCGCTCAATGAGATGACAGATGAAGACTTCAGGAAAGGAGTGAACTCGAAAATGATGGGACAAATCAATCTGGTGCTCATTGGCCAGCATTATATTAACCCAAAAGGATCTTTCACCCTTATTACCGGTGTGCTTTCAGAAGATCCGGTGAAGAATTCTGTGAATCTGGCAGCGATAAATTCTGCACTGAACGGTTTTGTCAAAGCAGCGGCGCTGGAACTGGAGAATGGGGTGCGCATAAACGCGGTGAGCCCCGGGGTTGTTGAAGATTCTCCCGAGATGTTCGATGCTTTTCCGGGGCATAAGCCGGTGAGCATGGAACGCGTGGTTTACGGCTTCAGAAAAAGCGTGTTGGGCCACATTACTGGACAGGTGATCAAAGAAGTATAGTATGACCGAAATTGAAAGAAAATTTTTGGTTGTTGATGACAGCTTCAAAAAAGAGGCTTTTAGAAAGACCAGGATTCGGCAGGGTTATCTCAATTCTCATCCTGACAGGACCGTGAGGATTAGGCAGCGAGGAGAAAAGGCTTTCTTGACAGTAAAGGGAAAGTCGAATGAAACAGGAATGAGTCGCTATGAATGGGAAAAGGAAATTCCTTCTTCCGAAGCCGGGGAATTAATAAAACTTTGTGAGCCTGGAATAATTGAAAAGACCAGGTATGAAATTAAAGCTGGAAAGCATATCTACGAGCTAGATGAATTTTTTGGAGATAATGAAGGCTTGTTGTTGGCCGAAATCGAACTTTCTTCAGAAGATGAAAAATTTGAAAAACCCGAATGGCTGGGAGAGGAAGTAACAGGTAACAAAGCCTATTACAATTCCTCATTAAGTAAAGAACCCTTCAAAAACTGGAAAACAAAGGCATGAAAAAAATCGCATTTTTGACACTTCTGCTCAGCCTCTTTTTGGCGTGTAAAGACTATGAACAAGACATTCGTGGGATTCCCGATCCAGCCCAGGTAAAGACAGTGGAACCGGAATCGGAATATACCATCGAGGAGCAGGCAGAACAATTGCAGCAGCAGGGTTTTCACACCTTCTCTTATGAAGAAGCCGATACTACTTATCTTATGCAGCAGTATTATATCGTTTTTCTGAAATCGGGCACAACCCGAAGTCAGGATTCTACCGAAGCCGCGCAATTACAGGAGCAGCACCTGGCTCACCTAAGTCGTATGGCTGCTGAAGGCTATCTCAGCCTGGTAGGACCTTTTGGCGATGACGGTGATATCAGGGGAATCGCTGTGTACAATACTCCTACTCAACAAATGGCTGACAGCCTGGCGAGAATAGACCCGATGGTAAAGGCAGGTCGGCTTGAGATAGAGGTACATCCCTGGTGGGCCGCAAAAGGCGGAAAATTGAAATAGTTCCCAAAACTACTTCCAAAGCTTACCTACAGTATTATGGCCGGTCTTAACAGGTGTAAAACTGTATTGCTATGGAAAGAAATATTCTACCCGAACTGCTCTATAAGGGCCGTGAAAAACAAAAGTTAACACTGCACCTGTTTTTTCAAATCATGGGAAAAATCAGGATGAGCTTTAGTCCACGTAAAAACCACTGGTGGTATATCACGCTTTACGTGGACACAAAAGGTTTTACCACAGGACCTATTCCTTATGGTGGTGATTTTGACAGTTTTTCCTTACTGCTAAACCTGCAGCAGCATAAGATGGAGGTAAGTACCTCGGGGGGAGAAGAGGCTACTTTTAATCTTTCTGAAGAGGTTTCTGTAGCCACTTTTTACCTGCAGCTCAAAAGGATCCTGAAGAGATTTGGGATTGAACCAGACATTCTTGACAAACCCTTTGATCTTAATATTGACAGGAGGTTTGATCAACTTGACGACATTAGACATTACGACAGGGAATATGTGCAGCGGTATTGGAAAGTGATGCTTTGGACTTCCAACGTGTTTAGAAGGTTTAGCGGCAGGTTCTACGCCAAAACCTGTCCGGTCCATCTCTACTGGCATTCTATGGATCTTGCCGTCACGAGATTTTCCGGGAAAAGAGCTCCAAAAACGCCGTCAGCAGCAAGGATATCAGACCAGGATGCCTATAGTCACGAATGCATCAGTTTTGGCTTCTGGCCGGGCGATCCCAATATTCCGGAGCCTGCTTTCTATTCCTATACGAGTCCTGCTCCTAACGGCATAGAAAATTCAGATCTGGGAGTAGCAGCTGCAAAGTGGGTAGAAAATAACGGCAGTTGGCTGGCCATTCTGCCTTACCATCATTTGTTGAAAAAAGAAGATCCACGTGAGATTTTACTCAGCTTCTTTGAAAAGGCATACCTGGCGGGCGCAACTCTCTCAGGATGGGATGTAGAGGACCTAAAGGTGCCGCCTTTATCAGCACTTTAAAACAAAAACTGCCCCCAAAGCGGGGGCAGTTCCAACAACTAAAAATCCAATCATGAAAATTACTGCCAGCCGCCGCCAAGCGCCTGGTAGAGATTTACCATAGCATTAAGTTCATTAAACCTGACATCTATTAACTGCAGCCTTGTGCTTAAGGCATTCTCTCTTGCAGTGAGAACTTCCAGATAATTCGCGAAGCCGTTATTCAAAAGTTCTTCGGAATAGGAAGTTGCCAGATCATAAGCCTCATATTCATTATTGATGACCTCTATTTTTTCTACCGCTGTTTCATAGTTGTACAAGGCATCTGAAACTTCGCGGGAGGCGATGAGTAAGGCTCTACGGAAGTCCAAAAAGGCCATTTCCTGTTCTGCCTGTGCAACCTCGTATTGGGTTCTTATTTGTCTTCTATTGAAGATAGGCTGAGTAAGGGAACCAACAATACTTGCAAAAAGCGAATTGGTATCGATTAGATCGGCAAGGTCCAGGCTTTGAAAACCTGCCGAAGCATTTAGCCTAAGAGAAGGATAGAAATTACTCCTGGCAACGTTAGTCAGCTGGAATGCATTGACAAGGCTATATTCGGCAGCCAGCACGTCGGGTCTGTTTCTTAAAAGCTGAACGGGAACACCTATTTTTAAAGGAGTATCAATATGTTGTTTTTCAAGGCTGGTACGTTCAATGGGATGAGGGGCCTCTCCCAGCATTATTGAAAAAGCGTTTTCCAGCAGTCTTATTTCATTCTTTAGATCAAGTAGAACAGCTTGCGCCCGGTAGAGCTGAGCTTCCGTTTGTTTCACTCCAACTTCAGTCACATTACCTGCTTCTTTCAAAGCTTTGATCGTTTCCAGGCTGTTTTCGCGGTTGGACACCGTTTGTTTGGTAATCATCAACTGCTCGTCCAGGGCCAGTAATTGATAGTACATAGAAGCCAGGTTGGCGATAAGCTCTGTCTTTACGGCTTTATGTGCTGCCACAGATTGCAGGTAAGATGCCTGAAAAGCTCTTTTGTTGCTTGTAATTTTGCCCCAAATGTCGGCTTCCCAGGAAAGGTCGGCGGTAAGTTCAAACTGGTCTACGGAACTTTTTCCGTAGAGATTTTGATTATTCCCCGGCAACTCCTGATGGGCCGCGCTGGCATTGGTATTAAGCGAAGGCAAATAAGCCGCCTTTCCCTGCTTTAAATAAGCCTGTGCGGCTTCTATTTGCTGCAGGGCAATCCTTATATCGATATTATTCTGAAGCGCCTTCTCAATATGAGCCGCCAAAACCGGATCTGTGAAAAGCTCTCTCCAGGACACTTCAGCCATAGAAAGAGAGTCCTGCGGAAGCCGATCTGTCCTGAAATTCTCCTCTTTTAAAACTTCCGAAGATCTCGTATAGTCTCTTGCGACGAAACAAGACTGAAGGCTTAGCAAGACCGCCGGAATTAATACTACTTTATAAATGTTAGATCTTTTCATCTTATGATTGTTCCTGATTTTCTATTAGTTCTTCAGGCTTCCTGCCTACTTTCTCCTGCAACCACTGGAAGAGGATAAAAAGTATGGGGATAATGAGCACCCCAAACACAGTACCTATAAATAATCCGCCCACGGCTCCTGTTCCTATAGAATGGTTCCCTGCAGCACCGGTACCACCGGCAAACACCAATGGAAGGAGCCCGATGATAAAGGCAAAAGAGGTCATTAGAATGGGACGCAGCCTTGCTTTTGCCGCGCCAAGGGCAGAATCCAGGATGGAATTTCCTGCCTTTCGGCGCTGAACTCCAAATTCTACGATCAAAATGGCATTTTTGGCAAGTAAGCCCAACAGCATAATCAGGGCGATCTGGAAATAAATGTTGTTTTCAAGTCCGCTAAGATATGTGGTAAGATAAGCCCCCATAATACCTACCGGCAAAGATAGTAATACGGCCAGAGGCAACAGGTAACTTTCGTATTGGGCCGCCAGAATAAAGAAGACGAACAGCACACTCAACAGGAAGATAAATGTTGTTTGATCTCCTGCGGAAATCTCTTCCCGGGTTAAGCCTGAAAATCCAATGTCAAAACCTTCGGGCAGAGATCCTGTTCCAACTTCCTGAACTGCTGATATGGCATCTCCCGAAGAATATCCCGGAGCAGCAGCACCGTTTACCCCTGCCGAATTAAACAGGTTGAAACGTGTGACCGACTGCGGTCCGTAGACACGACTAAGGGTAACAAACTCGGTAATTGGCGCCATTTCGCCCTGACTATTTCGTACAAAGATAGAGTTGAGATCTTGCACAGTGGAGCGATCTTCTGGTAAAGCCTGCACATACACCCTGTACTGTTTTCCGAAGCGAGCAAAATCGGCCGCGTACACACTTCCAATGTAGGATTGCAGGGTGCTAAAGATGCTTCCAATATCTACTCCTGCTTCTTTGGCCTTGGGAATATTCAGGTCGATTTCATACTGCGGATAGTTTGTATTGAACGAGCTGCGGGCATAAAGGATCTCGGGCCTTGCCGAAAGATCTGCCAGATAGTTTTGAGTAGCCTCATCCAGGTCTTCAAAACTTCCGCCGGTACGGTCAAGCACCTTCATTTCAAATCCTGAAGACGCACCAAATCCCGGTACAGAAGGAGGCTGGAAAAAGAGAATATTGGCATCGCTTATTCCTGCAGCTGCACCAAACATCTTTCCGATAATGGCTTGTGCCGACATTCCTTCGCCCTTTCTCTCATCCCATGGATCGAGCCTGATGAAACCAAGTCCGAAATTTCCTCCGGCACCGCCAAGGAAGCTCCGGCCATTCACCAGGGAAATAACATCAACCCCGGGAATTTTTTCAATTCTACTCTCCAGTTCTTTGGTTACCTGAACAGTTCGGTCTAAGGAAGCCCCGGCAGGAAGTTCAATGTTGGCAAAGATCATTCCGCGGTCCTCATCGGGTACAAAGCCGGTGGGAGTGTTGGAGGAAGACCAGAATATTCCAGCTATTGCCGCAATAATAATAACCCCGGTGATCCACTTGTGTTTGTAAAGGAAAGAGACCGAATGTATATATTTCTTCGTGCTCGCCTCAAAAGCCACATTAAAGGTGGTAAAAAAGCGTTTTAGAAAGCCTTTTTTCTTTGCTACTTTCTCATCGTGAGGCTTCAGAAATAAAGCACACAACGCAGGACTCAAAGTAAGGGCGTTAATCGCAGAAATAGCGATGGCCACAATTAAGGTAACCCCAAATTGCTCATAGAAGACTCCGGTTGGCCCGGTAATGAAGGTGACAGGAATAAAGACCGCACCCATCACGATAGTAATGGATATAATTGCTCCCGCAATCTCTTCCATAGCAGAATGAGTCGCTTTTCTTGCATTTTCGGCACCCTCTTCCAGCTTGGCGTGAACTGCTTCTACCACTACAATGGCATCATCTACTACAATACCAATGGCGAGTACAAGCGCGAAAAGTGTTAACAGGTTGATTGAATATCCAAAAAGGTTAAGGAAAAAGAAGGTTCCTATGATAGATACCGGTACCGCGATAGCCGGGATAAGGGTTGATCTAAAGTCTTGCAGGAAAACAAATACGACCAGGAACACCAGGGCAAAAGCTTCGAAAAGGGTGGTAACTACCTTTTCAATGGAGGCATTTAAAAACTCATTGGTGTCAAAATTGACCTGGACTTTTAGGCCGGTGGGAAAATTTTTCTCCAGATTGCCAAGTTTGTTGTGAACTTCTTCAATAATCTCCTGCGCATTTGAGCCCGGAGTTTGATAAACACCCATACTTATTCCGGGAAGGCCGTTGGTATAAGAAAGCACATTATAACCTTCGGCATCCAACTCTACCCTGGCCACATCTCCCAACCTTAAGAACCTGCCATTGTCCATGGCTTTGATCACGATGTTGCGGTATTCCTCTTCGGTGCTGTAGCGCCCACTGTAACGAATAACATATTCAAAAGCTTCGGCATCATTTTGCCCCAACGATCCTGCTGCAGCTTCTTGTGACTGCTCATTAATCGCTCCAATAACATCGGAGGGAATTAGGTTATAGGCCGTCATTTTTTGCGGATCCAGCCAAACCCTCATGGCATAAGTCTTAGCTCCAAAGACATTCACATCTCCAACCCCGTTGATCCTTTTTAATTCAGGAATTACGTTGATATTGAGGTAATTTTGAATAAAAGTAGCGTCGTATTCGGGGTTTTCTGAAAGTACCGTAAAGAACATCAGGGCACTTGTCTGCTGCTTTTGAGTGGTAACCCCCGACTGAGTTACTTCCCGAGGAAGCAAAGGTGTAGCCCGGGCAACGCGGTTTTGCACGTTAACCGCGGCTATATCGGGATCAATACCCTGGTCAAAAAACACCTGAATACTTGCGCTTCCATTGTTACTGGCGGTGGAGGTGATGTAATCCATTCCTTCCACCCCGTTGATTTGTTCTTCAATAGGAATTATGACACTTTCCAGAACGGTCGCGGCATTGGCACCCGGGTAACTGGCTGAAACCTGCACGGTTGGAGGGGCAATATCGGGATATTGCGTCACCGGAAGGGTGGTGATGGCAAGTACACCTAAAATTACGATTACAATAGAGACTACTGTAGAAAGAACAGGTCTCTCTATGAATGTTTTTAACATCTAAATATTATTTAAAAACCGGTTGGATCGAATTGGCAATGCTGTCAAAAGCCATTGGTTGTGCTTGAATTGGAGTGTTGTTGCGAAGTTTCCCAACTCCCTGTGCAACGATCTTGTCTCCTTTCTTCACACCCGACTCAACTACGATGAGATTATTTACACGGTCTGTAACCTTAATAGGTGTAGAAACAGCCATAGAATCTCCCTGCACACCATAAACATACACCTTGCCCTGCTGCTCAAAAGAGGAGGACTCGGGTACTACGGCTACATTTTCATAGGTCTTTGGAATTCTTATTTTTCCGCTGTTTCCGCTGGCCAGAATTCCTGTATTTGGGAAAATAGCTCTAAAACTTACCGTTCCTGTAGAAGGATCTATCTGCCCGGTAACAGTTTCAATCTTACCTTCTTTTTCGTAAATCTCACCATTAACCAACTCTAACTGTACCGGTGGAAAATTGGCTATTTTTTCTGAAAGACCTTCTCCGGGAGTGTTCTGAAGAAAGTTAAGGTATTGACTTTCGTTCATTGAAAAGAAAGCAAAAACATCATCAATATCTGAAACTGTCGTTAATGGCTTAGGATCATTGGGACTTACTAAAGCACCTTCTCTAAACCTGATGCCGCCAACATAACCATCAACCGGGCTTTTAATATTGGAGTAATCAATATTTGCCGCGATACTGCTGTATCCCGCTTTGGCTTGTTCAAGCCTGGCTTTAGCAGTTTCCAATTGTACAGAGCTTATGATACCTTTATCTACCAGGGGTTTTAGTTTGTCTACCTCTACCTGGGCAGCATTGACGTTCGCTTTTGCCGCACCGGCTTCCTGGGTTAAAGACTGGGTTTCCAGTCTGAACAACACCTGTCCCTTGCGTACCTTTTCTCCTTCATCAACCAGAACACTGGTAATGTATCCCGGTACTTTTGCTCTAACTCCACTATTTACAGTGCCTTCTACGCTTACCGGATAAGAAGAATATCCCGTTATTGTTTTTATAGGAACCTCAATAACCGGAAAAGCAGCCGGACCTTGTGCCGGTCTCTTTGCTCCCTTGTCCTGGCAGGACACAAAAAGGAATAAGCTTGTCACCATTCCTAAAAAATATATTTTTCTCATACCTGATATTATGTTAGTTCGTTTTTATCTGATTTTTTGATGATCTGGTTCTTCAGTTTGGTAATGGCAGCTGTAGATTCCTGCAAAAATATGAGTAGGTCCTCATGAAAACAAAGATCCAAAAGGGGCTGGTCGTGCTCCCGATTGAACTCATTTCTCTTTTGTTTATACTCAAGAATTGATTCCTGTATCCTTTGTTCCTTCTCCCAGGCCGCCACAGTTTCAGCAATGGATTCGATAGTAAGATTGGGGTTGATCACAAAATATCTTTTTCGATCCCCGGGTTTTGTGAAGAATTGAATCTTTCGGGTAGCCTGTAAAAGATCAAGGTGCGTGGAAATTGTACTTTTTCCCGCACAAAGATGCTGTACCAGTTCTTCAAAGGTTACTCCCTGCTGCCCGTTGAGCACCAGGGTAGACATGATTCGAGCAGCAATTGGTGCAAGTTGATGTTTTTTCTCCATCACTACGCCCAGGGCTTCGATAAGTCCGTTTTTCTCTTTATTCAGCTCTTCTTGTGTCATTTCTAATTTTGAGGCGGCAAAGATATGGTTTGGTTCTGTTTTTTCCGAACTAACAAAACTTAAATTTTTGTTAAGGAGATTAAAGAAAGTTGAGTTCGTCACTTCTAAACATGAACCCGACCCGAACCATACTTCGCAATTGCTGAAAGGCAATTAGACTTTCAGCATAGCCATAATACCATTCCAACATTAGATTGATGCGCTTCATCGCGAAAGGACTGTACAACAACCTCGTTCTAACACTGCCTTTCCAGTCCCAGTTTCCGCCCTTTTGCAACCTGACATCCAGAGTCCATTTTTCGGGCTGCAGTTCATAAGAATAGTTGAGTTCCCCAAAACCTGCGTAGTCGATAAGCTCTGGATTATCCTTTTTATAACGAAAAGGAAACCAGGCCTCTACACTTAAAGTGGATCGTTTCCCTGTGTGCATGTGAAAAGCCAGGGAAATTCTGTTCCAACTTCGGGAATAGATGCTGTCGCGACCGTTGGATTCGTGTTCTGCTTTTAAAAAAGCCATTCCCAGGAGCTCGTCCTTTTTAAAAACGGGAATTCCGAGATTGATCCCGGGATTGAAGTTGATCTCATTAAAGGGAAGAGATTTATCATAAATATCCCAGAAGGCCTTTTGGGTGTAGGTGAAAAAAAGATAAGAGTCATAAGGCAAAGTATTACGGGTGAGAAGATACTTAAAGCTTATCTGGTACTTCGCATCTGCAGTCGTTTTGCTGATCCCCCGGTGGAGAGGGATTCCCGTCATGAAGTAATTATCTTCATACATGGAAAACACTGGCATGTCATGTACCGTATCTTTTACCTGCTCCCGACTTAGACCCTGTCCAAAAACGGGAAGGGATGCAAAAATGAGTAAAGCAAAAATAATTTTTGGAGGACGCATATTTCCGGTTTTTGACCCGTAAATGCGAAATTAAAGCTGATCTTGTTCAAGCAGGAAAAGTCGAGCCTAATATTGTGTTAAGGTTTGGAGCTTAGAGCAGAATTTCTTTTCAGATGAACTTTGGAAGAGTTCTAATTTACTCCTCTCCGTAGATCCCTATTTCAAGCTCTCCCTTCTTATTCATCTTTGCCCGGTACATCCCGGCGGTATTAAATTCCATAGCCACGTTGCCGTTATGATCAATAGCGATGATACCACCGTCACCTCCAAGAGCCGGAAGTTTTTCCTGGATTACCAAATTAGCTGCTTCCTGCAGGCCAAGGCCTTTATACTCCATTAAAGCCGAAATGTCATAGGCGACCATTCCGCGGATGAAAAATTCTCCCCACCCGGTACTTGAAACGGCACAGGTCGCATTATTAGCATAAGTTCCTGCACCAATAATAGGAGAATCGCCAATTCGGTTATATTTTTTATTGGTCATTCCACCGGTTGATGTTCCCGCCGCGAGATTTCCATGTTTATCAAGTGCGGCACAACCCACAGTTCCATATTTAGACTCCCTGATAAAGGGATCGTAAAATGCCATTTTTGAAGCCTCTTTTTGTGCTGCTTCCTTTTCTTTTTCCTTTACCCGCAAAAGGCCTTGAAGCCTTTTCTCTGTATAAAAATATTCGGGATCAACGATTTCAAGCCCTTGCTCTTTCGCGAACTGCTCTGCGCCTTTGCCCGAAAGCAAAACATGTTCAGAATTTATCATCACTTCATAGGCCAGGTTGATCGGGTTTTTTACCGTAGTCACTCCGGCAACTGCTCCTGCGTTCAAGGTTTCCCCATCCATTATGGAGGCGTCCAGTTCGTTAGTACCTTCCGCAGTAAATACGGCTCCTTTGGCGGCATTAAACAGCGGGGAATTCTCCATGACGTTTATTGTTCGCTGTACCGCCTCAATCGCAGTACCGCCATTTGCAAGAATTTCATGTCCGGTTCGAATGGCCTCCTCCAGTTTAGCTTTATAAGCCTGCTCGAGGGAATCGGTCATATTTTCTTTAAGAATGGTACCCGCACCGCCATGAATGACAATACCAAAATTGGGTACGGTATCTTTTACTTCGGAAGGAGTTTGATCTGTTTCTGCAACCGTTCTTTCATTGGGACCCGAGTTGCAGCCAATGATGCTGAAAAACGATAACAGGAAGAGTATTCTTTTCATAATGATTTTGATTTAGGTACCGGAAATTAGTAAAAACATCTTTTCTGCCTTTTTTGAGCATTGACGCGGAATCTTTCCGCTCGCTTAATCTCTTATTGAGGAGAAGAATGCTTAAATTTAAGCTTTTTAAATGTTTTGAAAATGCCAATACCAAAACCTTTTAACCTTAAGAAGTGGGTGGAAGAGAATCGGGACCTTTTAAAGCCACCGGTAAGCAATAAAAGTTTATATCCTGAAGCCGAAGACTATATCGTCATGGTTGTGGGTGGGCCCAATTCCCGAAAGGATTATCATTATAATGAAACCGAAGAGCTTTTTTACCAGCTGGAGGGCCAGATCAAAGTTCATATACAGGAAGATGGTCAAAAAAAGACTTTTGAGCTGGGACCAGGCGATATGTATCTTCATCCGGCAAAAGTGCCGCATTCTCCCGAAAGAACCGAGGGCTCTGTAGGTCTTGTAGTGGAGCGCAACCGGCAAAAGCTGGACGTGAAAGACGGGCTTATCTGGTACTGTGAAAACTGTAATAACAAACTGTATGAAGTGTACTTTCCTTTAGCCGATATAGAACAGGATTTTTTAAGGCATTTCGAACACTTCTACAAGAGCAAAGAGCTGCGTACCTGTAACAATTGCGGGACGGTCATGGAAAAGTCCTGAGGCTCACAAGAATCCGTCTTAATTTTTCTATATTCGCAAAGCATTCAAATAAAACACAACAAAACAACAAATAATATGAGTTCAATAGCTGAA
The DNA here is from genome assembly GCA_049687615.1 of Salinimicrobium sp. Classification (GTDB taxonomy): domain Bacteria; phylum Bacteroidota; class Bacteroidia; order Flavobacteriales; family Flavobacteriaceae; genus Salinimicrobium. The sequence goes on from JBAVJE010000214.1 coordinate 17,739, forward strand.
AAATTTGGAATAAATGAAGCTTTGAAGGAACTGGGACTTCAGGAAGTAAATAACGGTACTTCTACCGGGAACGACTGGTTCTCTTCGGGAGAGGAAATAGAATCTTTTTCCCCAGTTGAAGGGGCTTTGATTGGTAAAGTAAAAGCTACTTCTAAGGAAGATTATGAAAAGGTAATTTCAACCGCTTCCGAAGCATTTAAAACCTGGAGAAAAATGCCTTCGCCACAACGTGGCGAGATCGTTAGAAAATTCAATGATGAATTAAGACGTCTTAAAGAACCACTTGGTAAATTGGTTTCCTATGAAATGGGTAAATCTTACCAGGAAGGTCTTGGTGAAGTGCAGGAAATGATAGACATCTGTGATTTTGCTGTGGGACTTTCAAGACAACTGCACGGGCTTACCATGCATTCAGAAAGACCCGGACATAGAATGTACGAACAATACCACCCACTTGGAATAGTAGGAGTGATCTCTGCTTTTAACTTTCCTGTGGCCGTTTGGAGTTGGAATACAGCCCTGGCATGGGTTTGTGGCGATGTGACTGTGTGGAAAGGCTCAGAAAAAACTCCAATGACTTCTGTCGCCTGCCAAAACATCGCGGCAAGAGTATTCTCTGAAAATGGACTACCCGAAGGAATTTCCTGTCTAATTACCGGCGATTACAAAGTAGGGGAAATGATGACTAACGATAAGAGAGTTCCCTTAATTTCTGCGACCGGATCAATTAGAATGGGTAAAATTGTTGCCCAGGCCGTAGCCGGAAGACTTGGAAAATCTCTCCTGGAACTAGGCGGAAACAACGCTATCATCGTTACTCCCGATGCTAATATTAAAAACACCGTAATTGGTGCTGTTTTTGGAGCCGTGGGAACCTGTGGTCAACGTTGTACCTCAACCAGAAGGCTAATCATCCATGAATCTATCTATGATCAAGTAAAAGATGCCATTGTGGATGCTTATAAGCAACTTAGAATTGGTAATCCTTTAGATGAAAACAACCATGTAGGACCACTTATTGACAAGGATGCGGTTGAAAAATATCAGGCAGCTTTGGATAAAGTAGTGGAAGAAGGTGGGGAAATTTTAGTTGAAGGTGGCGTGCTGGAAGGTGAAGGCTATGAAAGTGGCTGCTATGTGAAACCTGCAATTGCCGAAGCTAAAAACGAATTTGAGATTGTGCAGCATGAAACTTTTGCTCCCGTTCTTTATATTATGAAGTATTCAGGAGACCTGGAAAATGCCCTTGAGTTGCAAAACGGGGTAGTACAGGGACTATCTTCTGCTATTATGACCAATAACCTACGTGAGGCCGAAAGATTCCTTTCTGTTGAAGGCTCTGACTGCGGAATTGCCAATGTCAATATAGGAACCTCGGGAGCCGAAATTGGAGGAGCCTTTGGCGGTGAAAAAGAAACCGGTGGTGGCCGGGAATCCGGGTCTGATGCCTGGAAAATTTACATGCGCCGCCAAACAAATACTATTAATTATACGACAGAACTGCCTTTGGCGCAGGGAATCAAGTTTGATCTTTAGTAGGCAAACTATATAATTTTAAAACCCGCTTCGAGAGAGGCGGGTTTTTTTGTTTAAAATAACTTCGGAAAGACTAACTTAGAAAACCTAATTCTTCAAAAATGAGAAAATTCGTAGCTATTCTAAGAGGTTTAAACGTGGGTGGCGAGAGAAAGCTGCCAATGGACGAGTTAAAAGAACTTTTTCTGAAGCTGGGGTATTCTAAGGTGAGAACCATTATGCAAAGCGGCAATGTAATCTTCGAGGCCGAAGCCAAAGAAGAGGAAATTTCAAAGGCTGTTGAAAATGCCATTTTTGAGACCTATAATTTTAAGGTTCCCGTGATTTGCAGATCGGCTGAAGATTTGCAGAAAAGTGTGACCGAAAATCCCTTTTTTGAAGATGCAGCCGCTGAACTGGAAAGACTACACTTAACTTTTCTAAAGGAATTACCCGAATCAAAAAAGCTCGAAAAGCTTAAGGAATACAATTTTTATCCAGATGAATTCCTGGTCAGGGAAAAGAATATTTTTATCTATTGTTCCGGGAAATACAGTGATTCAGAACTCTCTAACACCTTCTTTGAAGAGAAACTGAAGGTTCCGGCTACCACAAGGAAATGGGAAACGGTATTAAAACTTGCCGAATTGGTTTAATAACCTCATAAAATCCTTTTTTTCAAAATCACTAAAATGAAGATGTGGACCGTTTGACGCCGGAAAATGCCTTCAAAATTCTTTTCAGAAATAAACAGTCATCATTATCTTACAAGTATCTAATTATTAGCATTTTATGGATAATTTTCTTCTTTAAGTGGTATCTTTAATAGGTGAAAATAAATTAATACTCACTTAATTTTAGACTAATGAAAAAGCTAATATATATACTGGGAAGTGTGTTCCTGTTGTTCTCCTGCAATAATGAGAAGAAGGAATCCCAGAGAGAGATCTCTTCCGCAAATCAATCAAATTACGAAGTAGCTTCCGAAAGATATTCAGAACTCAGCCAGGAGGCGCTGGACAAATTGGCGGCTATGGATTTTGAGGGGTGGGGAAACATGATGGCAGATGATGTGCAGTACTTTTTTCCCGATGGTGATGCCGATACCCGAAAAATTCTTAAAGGGAAAGAGGAGGTTTTAACCTGGTTTAAGAATTGGAAAAAAACTTCAGGAATTAATAAAACTACCTTTACCAATCCGGTGTTTATTCCGGTAAAAGCAAATCAGGAATTGAACTATTCTGGTCTCAAAGGCGTAATAGTACTCTCTTACTTTTCAAATGAGATGATCTACGATGGGCAGCCGGTAAATGTAAGGATGAATTTTGTGACTCATTTTAATAATGACAGTCTTATAGATAGGTACTACACTTACTATGACAGAACGCCGATAATCAATACGGTGAATGCAAATGTTCTTGAGATTGTGGTTAAAAAGGACGAAAGAAAATGATTTTATTACGCAAGCCAGGTCTCAAGTTTAGAGAAGAAGTAAACTTTAAAAATAATCACATAAATTATGAAACAGATTGAGTTTAAAGCATTCGTAATTGAAGAAAAAGAGGGAGATTTTATTAGAGAAATAAAATCAAAAAAGGTCAATGATTTACCGGAAGGTGATGTACTAATCAAAGTTCATTTCTCGTCTCTAAATTATAAAGATGCACTTTCTGCAAGTGGGAATAAAGGGGTAACCCGAAAATATCCGCATACTCCGGGAATTGATGCTGTAGGTACAGTTGTTTCGACAAAAACTAATAAATTCAAGGTTGATGATAAAGTTATAGTTACCAGCTATGATTTGGGAATGAATACAGATGGAGGGTTTGGGCAATATATAAGTGTGCCTGAAGACTGGGTAGTGAAGCTGCCTGAAAATCTATCTATGAAAGAGGCTATGATTATTGGAACCGCCGGGTTAACAGCTGGCATGTCTGTATTAAGACTCACTGAAACGGTAAAACCGGAAGACGGAGAGATAGTCGTTTCGGGCGCTACAGGAGGTGTGGGTTCTTTATGCATTTCTATTTTAAAAAAGTTGGGATATAAAATTGCTGCAATCACAGGAAAAGAAACGGAGCGTGATTTTTTATTGAATCTTGGAGCTGACAATATTATTTTGCGGAATGATTTTGAATCAATCAAAAATAAAGTGCTTTTAAAACCGGTTTATGCAGGTGCCATAGACACCGTAGGCGGAGTTATTCTTGAGAATATTATTAAATCAATAAATCCCATGGGAGTCGTAACCTGCTGTGGTAATGTTGCCTCGCCAAAACTTGATTTGACGGTATTCCCTTTTATTTTAAGAGGAGTAAGTTTGATTGGTATTGATTCTCAGAATTATCCTATGGCATATCGAGAGCGTGTCTGGAACAAATTATCCAATGAATGGAAACCGGATAATTTATCTGAAACATATTCTGAAATCACCTTAAATGAATTGGGAGAAAAAATTGATTTGATGCTCCATGGAAAGTTAAAAGGAAGAACTGTAGTGAAAATGGAGGTCTAAAGACGTCATTGAAACAGTATGCCGGGTTCCATAAACTCCGAAGGGTAGTAGCTCGTAAAAAAGATCTGTGGGAAATGATTTGGAATAGACTCATAATCAGCGCCTTTCCTTGCTGTAAAATATAGATATTGGGAAATGTCGAGGCCCTTTGAGGTTTCATGATCGGTACAGCCAAGTTTCTTGTCTACGCCTTTGCGTCACCCGTAAAATTAGGTGTTCCCAAAGGGATATTTCTGTTAAAAATCGTGGATTAAGGTGGAATCTTTTTCTAAGAAAAATAGGTAAATTTAAAGCCTGATTTTTAAATGGATTACCATGAAAAAAAATTCCATGAATTTTGTTCTTCTATTCTTTTCTTTTTTCCTGTTAAACTTTAATGTCAATGCCTGTACCACCTTTTGTTTTCGGGATGGAGACAGGATTGTATTCGGAAGAAATTTTGATTTCCCCGTTGGTTACGGCCACCTTCTCATTAACAAGCGAAACCTGCACAAATCTGGAATGGTGCGACCTCCCGAAAAACTCCTGGAGTGGACTTCGAGATACGGCAGTGTTACTTTCAACCAAAACGGTAGAGAATTCCCGTTTGGAGGAATGAATGAACGCGGTCTGGTAATAGAGCAAATGGCTCTCAATCAATCGCAGTACGAGGATTACGATGAAAGATTTGGTCTAACCGAATTGCAATGGATCCAGTATCAACTGGATAATTCGGCAAGTGTGGAGGAAGTAATAGCTTCAGCAAAGACTTTGCGAATTTCTCCACAGTCTGTAGCTAAATTACATTTTTTAGTAGCCGACAAGTCCGGAGATGTTGCTACTATAGAGTTTATTGGCGGTAAAATGGTTGTACATAGAGGCGAATCACTGCCGGTGAAGGCTCTGGCTAACGACTCCTATGAAGACAGCATGCAGTACCTTCAGAATTTCTCCGGATTTGGTGGGAATAAAGAAATACCGGTCTCTACTGCACCCCTTGATCGTTTTGTAAATGCCGCAGCAGGCCTCAAAGAATTTTTAGGAGGAGATCCTATTGATTATGCTTTTGATATCCTGGATAGAGTGAGACAGAATGACTCAACCACACAGTGGAGTATAGTTTATGATTTGAATAATTCAGAAGTTTATTTTGAAACTCAAAAAAACAGGGAGACAAGAACCTTATCGCTTTCAGAAATTGATTTCGACTGTGATTCCCCTGCTCGTTTTGTAGATATTGATGCGGTACCTGTTGATGGTAAGCTGCAACTACGAGCTGTTTCTTCCCAAGAGAATGAAGCTCTTATCAACAGGGTCTGGGATGAAGTAGAATTTCTTGCTCCACTTCCTCTAGAAGTAAGAAAGCTATATGTGGATTTTCCCGCCAGCGTAACTTGTGAAGACCAATAATTAAGAACCCCCGCATTTGCAGGGGTTCTTTCAATATTATAAAGTGCCATTTGCGGCTACCCAGGCAAACTGGTGAGGGTCTTGTGGGATTTTTATCCTTTCGGAAATACGGGTCATCCTGTTTGGCAGGGCCATGAGGTAATCACGAGCCTTTTCGGCTTGATCGGTAAGGGAAGTCATTTTATCTATTTCCCAAAAGTCATTTAGTTTTTGAAGAATCTCGATATAATCCTGGGTAGTATAAACTCCTAGTCTTTGTGCGGCGTTGGAGAAATTTTCAAAAGCCTCTCCAATTCCCTGGCCCGATTCCCTAATGAACTGCGCAGGCATAACGATCTTTTTCTTCATCATGTCTTCAAACGCCAGCATCATTTCACTTGGGTCATATTCAAAAATAGTCTTTACAAATTCGCGATATGCCAGGTGGTGACGCATCTCGTCTCCTGCGATAACATTACACATCTTGGCCAGCATTTTATTCCCCTTTTTCTTGGCAAGTTGCCCCACCCTTTTGTGAGAAATATTAGTTGCGAGCTCCTGGAAACTTGTATATATAAAGTTACGGTAAGGATCTCTTCCGGTTCCAATATCAAAGCCATCGTTAATGAGATATTGAGTCGTCTTTTCAATTTCCTTCATGTCGACCCTTCCGGAAAGATATAGGTACTTGTTCAAGGTATCACCGTGGCGATTTTCTTCCCCGGTCCAGTGTCTTATCCATTTTGACCAACCATTTTGTTTCCCTTTCATTTCACCGTGCTGTTCCACACCTTCCATGTCCATCAACCAGGATTCATAGGTTGGCAGAGCTTCTTCGGTCACCATATCGGCAACCAGAACTACCCAAAAATCATATCCTAATTCTTTTGCTTCCTCGCGAATCTGGGTCACCTCTTCAAAAAAATTTTCATTTTGAGAATTAGGAAGAAGGTCTGTAGGCTGCCAAATATCTTCTACCGGGATAAGATATTTATCCACAAAATCATCTATAGATTTCTCTACAGTCTTCATTACTTCTAATCTGATGTTTTTCAAAGACATAAAAAATATTTACATGTTATTATAAGGTCTAACCCGTTAATTCTGAATGGGTATAATTTCCAAATATAACAAGTAAAAAAGTTAAATCTGACAAAAATATCCTAATTTCTGCCATTTTCGTTAGGGTAGAGTCTATAGACCTCGTCACTCTGAAAAACCTCCTTGGATTCTATATCGAGCATACTAATTCTTCCCATAAATGCCGCTCCGGTATCAATATTATAAACGTTTGCCGCTTTTACAGGTTTGGTTTTGCCAATTCGTGTAACAGGAGTATGTCCTATAAAGATCTCCTCAAAAAGCTGAAGCCTTTTGGGGTATGCTGTATCTCCGGGTTTTAAGGAAGGATTAATGCAGAGCGCCATTTCCCATAAGGTGCGGTCCCAGTAGAAAGGAGTAGGCGAGTATTCTTGGTCAGGCCCTTTTAGATTGCTAAATCCGGCATGAACAAACAAACGGTTTTTTTTATCGAGATAATAATTAACCATCTGCTTAAAAAACTCAATATGTGCTTGTTTTTCTTCGTCTGTGAATTGCCGGTAAGCATCAATACTAGACTGCCCCCCATGTTGCAGCCAGCGGTCTTTTAGTTCTCCGGTTTCAAGCCATCTCTGGGTGAGATCATCATGGTTACCTCTAAGAAAAATACAGGTATTTTGCTTGGACAGTTCAATGAGGTAGGAAACGACATTGGCAGAATCACTCCACCCGTCTACATAGTCCCCGAGAAAGATCAGCTTGTCGTCGGGGGTGACTTTTGCTCTCTCCAATACCTGTATGAGGGCCTTGAGGCCACCATGGATATCCCCTATTGCCAGAATTCGTCCCATCCTAATTGTATTTTACTTTTCGTAAGATCCGCAGGCTGTCCTTATATTGTTGATAAACCTTTCGGCTATAGTTTTTTAATTCCTCCCGTGCCTCCTCCAGCCGCTCAATGCTGTCTTCAAAGCCATTGAAATAACAAATAAGATAAGTAGTGGGCAGATTAAAGAGGTCTGTTTCTTCATGAGGACTCAGGCTCTGGCCTTGCCGAAGCTTGCTGATTAAAGCATTATTAATATTATAAATATGATAAAGTGTTTTTTTCTCGAATTGGGGCGGTTTAAAGACCACATTCGAATTCATCTCATAAGTGGCGTTATCCCTAAAAATAATCTCCACTTCCTCCAGCGGATAATATTTATACTGTTCATTGAGTCCCAGTCGCACGAATTCCAGGATTGCGAATTTATCTTCAGAAAAATCGATTTTCACCTCGTCCAATTCAGAATAAAATAGCTTTACCTGTTCATTGATCAGCGCAATGTCCACCCTGGAATAATAAGAATCTTCCTTGACCGTCTTCTTTTTGCCCGACCAGCAAACGACGAAGTATTCTTTAAAGACCTTGTATGAGGGATTAATATCTTCGTGTTTATTGAAGAAGTCAAATACCCCATCCAGAGTCATTTCTATATTGTTCTGGGAATGAGCTTCTATAGAAGCGACTAGGTCCTTATTCTTATTTGGTATTCCTTTTCCAAAATCTGCAGAGATACTTATGCTCCCTTCCCGGTAGAAAACTGTTCCTGCAGCGTACTTCCAGATATTTTTCCTAAGAGAACAAACCCGCCCATGATTAGGCCTTATACTTACCAGGCCTACCACAAGATCATCTGCAAGATGTGGAAAAGGAATGTTTTCATAAGATACCAGGGGCGGGGGATCAAGATAAGCATTGATCAAATTTTGAATTTTGCTGTCGTCAAAGAAATCCACCCCGTTTATGGCATTATCTTCGTCTTCCACTCCAATCACCATATAAGAGTTGTTTTCGGAATTCGAATTTGCCAGGGCACAAATATGTTTCAGGAATTTAGCTTTCCCCTCCTTGTTTGAAAGATTGATCTGTCGCTTCTTATCATAAAAACTATTTTCGCTGTTATGCGCGAGCAGGTTTTTAATAAGTAGGCGTTTATTGATCATGAATAATGGGCTTTTTCGATACCGCTATTCCTTATGCATAATTGTAGAAGTAGCCTGGTTTGTAGGCAAAACCAAGAGATCACCGATGTTAACATGTGCAGGACGGGTTACCATAAACCTGATGATGTCTGCAATATCTTCCGGCTTCAAAGGTTCGTATCCCTTGTAAACAGATTTTGCACGTTCAGTATCGCCCTTAAACCTAACTTCACTAAAGTTGGTCTCTACCATCCCCGGGTTGATGGCGCCCACTCTTATGCCTTTACCGTTAAGATCGATACGCATTCCCTTGTTTATAGCATCAACCGCGTGTTTACTGGCACTATAAACATTTCCGCTGGGATAGACCTCTTTCCCGGCAATTGATCCAATATTTATGATGTGGCCTTTTTTTCTTTCCACCATCTGCGGAATCACCGCTTTGCTTACATATAGCAGTCCCTTCACATTAATATCTATCATAGCATCCCAGTCTTCTGTATTGCCTGACTGAATTGGATCCAGGCCATGGGCATTTCCGGCGTTGTTCACTAAGACATCTATGGTTTTAAATTCCTTCGGAAGGCTCTCAATTGCCTTGGTTACCTCCTCTTTATTTCTAACGTCAAAATTAAGACTGTAGATTTTTACCTTTTTTTGCAGTTCTTGCGCCAGGTCATTAAGGGCATCTTTTCTTCTTCCGCAGATGATAAGATTATAGCCTTCGTCGGCAAGCGCAATAGCTGTTGCTTTTCCAATTCCGCTGGTGGCACCAGTGATCAATGCTGTTTTACTCATTTTGTTTTTCGGTTTTATAATTGCTTCGGAAATTTCTCCCAATCTTCTCTAATTAATTTGGTATGGAAGGCTTTTACAGCCAAATCTATCTCCTCCTGCCGGTTTCCCTTCAATACAGGATGAAAATGCGCCGGATGTTGCAGCAGCCATGCCAGCAAAAACTGTTGTTGCGAAAGCTGATACTTTTCTGCCATTTTTCGCAGCTTATCATTAGGAGCTTCAGCAGCAATAGTATCCAAAAATAACATTTCTGTCACATCTTCGGAAGAAGGTCGATCCAAAGTGAGCATTTTTACCGCTGCAGGGGTGTATTTCCAGGATGAATGGGTGGCGTGAATCTCTAATTTTTTCGGAAGGTCTTCAATTTTATCATTTTTGAATACTCCTGTTTCCATGACTTTTCCTTGCGACCTTAATCGTTCTACTGCCGGCAGGACTACTTCGGGAGAAGAAGAACTGTCAAGCAGGAGCAGGTCCAGGTAATCGCTTTTTAAGTTCAGAAGCAATTCATCGGTCTTAGAAATGATCTCTTCAGAATTAATTCCGGTTTCCTTTATTCCACCTATCAATTGTATCTCATCCCGGCTAAGTCCGCTCTCACTAAGGGCTGTTCCCAGGCTATCCTTTGGAGAAACAAGGAATTCTGAAGTATCGATAAAAAAAGAAGTGATATCCCTTTCCACACAGTGGTGAAAAAGCTGAATTTTCACACCCTTTGGTTCCTCTTCCCAGAGCTCTAGATCCCAGATGAGCCGGGAATATGTATTTTTCTGCCTCATTTTCTAAATGTAAGGAAGAATTCCTTTTTTAATTAAGGGGTGCTGTTAAAGCAGATATATGTAAAGTTAAAAAAAGTTAAATGTCATTCATCGCTAAAATAAACCTTTAATCCTGCGTTATCCTTGAAAACCTAAAAATCTATTTATGAAAAAGTATCAATTATTTTTAATTCTTTTCGCCCTTACCCTGGGATTTGTGAGTTGTGATAATGATGATGACTCTGAAGATCAGGGTACAGCTCATGTGGCCGTTAAATTAACCGATGCTCCCGGTGATTACAAAGGCGTTTATATTGACGTGAAGGAAGTGATGATAAGCAACTCAGCCGAAACAGACACTCAGGCTGAATGGAAAACCATCGCGCAAATAGACGAGGAACCCGTAAACCTTCTTGAGCTTACCGGAGGTGTGACAAAACTTCTTGCTGAAGCAGATCTTCCTGCAGGGTATCTTACTCAAATAAGGTTGGTTTTAGGAGATAACAACTATATTATAAAAAGCGGAAGTGAAGAACACATTGTGCTTAAGACCCCTAGCGCCCAGGAATCTGGTTTGAAGCTAAAGGTAAACCAGGAGTTACAAGCCGATGCCGAATACACTTTTATTCTTGACTTCGACGTAGATAAATCTGTAGTTGAAACCGGGAATGATGGTTATAACCTGAAGCCAGTGATAAGAACCTCTGTGGAAGAAAATTCTTCCAGTATCACAGGAACAGTGGTTGCCGATGTTGAGGATGTTGTGGTTACCGCAACCAGTCTTCACGCTGAGGTTTCAGCACATACAGATGCTAACGGAAAATTTGAACTGCACGGACTTCCTGCAGGTACTTATCTTATCACTGCCACACCCAATGATGGTTCTGGCCTAAAAGTAGCGATGGTAAATAATGTTGAAGTTGAGGCGGGTGCTTCTGTAAACCTTGATCCAATTTATCTTGAGCCTTTAAATTAATAAGATTCTACAACATTTTGTTGACATAAGGAAAGCAGCGGGAAACTCTCGCTGCTTTTTTTTAACAGTTTTTTAAGAAATTCTGGTTGAATATTTGTGGGATTTGCGGCGTTCACCTTATGTGAGTATCTTCACAACCATTAAAATTTTTACTAAATGCAGGAAAATAGCAGCTCTATTGACATTGCGAGCATTAATGAAAAGATAGAAAGAGAAAGTGCTTTTGTCGACATCCTAAGTACCGAAATGAAAAAGGTCATTGTTGGCCAAAAACACATGGTAGAACGTTTGTTGATCGGTCTTTTGGGACAGGGACACATTCTGCTGGAAGGGGTACCTGGACTTGCAAAAACGCTGGCGATCAATACGCTTTCAAAAGCAGTACACGGCAGCTTTAGCCGTATTCAGTTCACCCCCGATCTTTTGCCTGCAGATGTTGTGGGTACACTTATTTACAACATGAAGCTGAATGACTTCAGCATTAAAAAAGGACCTATTTTCGCCAATTTCGTGCTTGCCGATGAGATCAACAGGGCGCCTGCAAAAGTGCAGTCGGCTTTGCTGGAGGCCATGCAGGAGAAACAGGTGACTATTGGCGAAGAAACTTTTATTCTTGACCGGCCTTTCCTTGTAATGGCGACTCAAAACCCCGTAGAGCAGGAAGGCACTTATCCGTTGCCCGAGGCACAAGTTGACCGATTCATGCTTAAAACTGTGATCAAATATCCCGAGATGAACGAGGAGCAAATGATCATAAGAGCTAATATGAAAGGTTCTTTCGAAGAGGTCAATCCTGTGGTGAGCCTGGAGCAGATCGCGCGTGCGCAAAAAGCGGTGCGTGAGGTATATATGGATGAGAAGATCGAAAAATACATACTGGATATTGTTTTCGCGACAAGATTTCCTGAAAAATATAACCTGGAGACCCTTAAACCTCTTATTAATTTTGGTGCTTCCCCACGTGGTAGTATCAACCTGGCCACCGCTGCAAAGTGCTACGCCTTTATCAAGCGCCGCGGCTATGTCGTGCCCGAAGATGTGCGTGCAATAGTTCATGACGTGCTGCGCCACAGGATTGGGATCACTTATGAAGCCGAAGCCGAAAATGTCACTTCTGAAGACATTATCAACAAGATCGTCAATGAAATTGAAGTACCTTAACAATGATCAATTATCGATTAACAATGGTCAGGTTTTTAATGAGGCCCCTTTGTTAATTGCTTACTGTTAATTGTCAATTGTTACTGAAGAATGGATACTAAGGAGTTACTTAAAAAAGTACGGAAAATAGAAATTAAGACCCGCCGGTTGAGCGACCATATTTTTGGCGGGGAGTATCATTCTACCTTTAAGGGCCGTGGAATGACCTTTAGTGAGGTGCGGCAGTACCAGTTTGGTGATGACGTGCGCAACATAGACTGGAATGTGACGGCCCGTTATTCTGAACCTTTTGTAAAAGTTTTTGAAGAAGAGCGCGAGCTCACCATGATGCTCGTGGTAGATGTTTCAGCCTCGGGCCTTTTTGGAACCCGCAACAGCTTCAAACAAGATGTGATTACCGAAATAGCCGCAACTTTGGCATTTTCGGCAACCCAAAACAATGATAAGATCGGGCTCATCCTGTTTACAGATGAAATAGAACTCTATATCCCCCCAAAAAAGGGAAGATCGCATGTGCTTCGCATCATTCGCGAGCTGCTGGAATTTCAGCCAAAGAGTCAGAAAACCGATATTGCCAACGCCTTGAGTTATCTCTCACGGGTGATGAAGAAAAAAGCCATTGTCTTTGTACTTTCCGATTTTCTTGCTGAAACATATCAGCGCACCCTAAAGATCACCAGCGGAAGGCACGATGTCACCGGAATTAGAATTTATGATGAGCGGGAAGAGCAGATTCCAAATTTAGGCATCGTACGAATGCAGGACGAGGAGACGGGAAAAAACCTGATGGTGGATACCTCTTCTAAAGCGGTGCGTAACAACTATGCAAAGTATTACCAGGATAAAGTAAATTACTTTCAGGAAAGTTTCAGAAAAAGCGGCGCCGGAAGTTTAAGCAGCCGCGTTGACGAGAGCTATGTCAAAAAATTGCTGGGCTATTTTAAAACCCGAGCGTAAAATTATTTGAA
>JBAVJE010000215.1:0-8521 GCA_049687615.1 Salinimicrobium sp.
GAATCCCCCAGGGCGGGAACGCAGCAAGGGTAAGCGGTCGTAGCGGTGTGATGTGGGTAGCTTGCCATTTTTTGTTTCTGCTAGTCAAAAAATGTTGCATCTTTGCAGCATGAAAAATAACAGCAAACCCCCCAAAGTTGTTTTTATTACAGGTGCTTCTTCAGGAATTGGAAAAGCTATCGCCGAATACCTTCAGCAAAAGAATTTCATTGTTTTTGGAACCAGTCGAAATCCGCAGAAGCAGGAATCATCATTTCCGCTTGTCGCTTTAGATGTGACCAGACCCGAAACTATTGAAACTGCAGTTCAACAGGTAATTGCCGAAGCAGGAAAGATTGATATTCTCATCAATAATGCGGGTATTGGAATTACCGGTCCCATTGAAGAAACTCCCGATGAGGAAATAAAAAAGGCTTTCAATACTAACTTTTTCGGTCCTATTAATGTTATCAAAGCGGTGCTTCCGGAAATGCGGAAAAACAAACAGGGCCTCATTATCAATGTTACCTCTATCGCAGGATATATGGGACTGCCATATCGCGGCATTTATTCGGCCTCAAAAGGTGCTCTGGAGATTACTACAGAGGCGCTTCGTATGGAGCTGAAGAGTTTCAATATTAAGATGGCCAATATTGCCCCCGGCGATTTTGCGACAAATATTGCTGCAGGGAGGTACCATGCCCCCATTATAGAAGGCTCACCATACGAGAAAGCTTATGGGGAGACTTTAAAGCTCATGAACGCGCATGTTGATAGCGGGCAGGATCCAAATGTGATGGCCCGGGCCATTTACGGGATTATTCAGGAAAAAAATCCGAAGATTCATTACAAGGTAGGAGAGCCGATTCAGAAATTTTCTATTGCCCTAAAACGAATTTTACCCGATAATGTTTATGAGAAGATGATCCTTAAACATTATAAATTGTAATTTCGCAAAAGTCTGGAAAAAGGCATTTTTCAGTTATTTTTAAACCATAAACACAACATATCATGAAATTTTTTATCGATACCGCCAATCTTGACCAGATAAGGGAGGCCCAGGAGCTTGGAGTTCTTGACGGGGTTACTACCAATCCTTCTCTTATGGCTAAAGAAGGAATTACGGGAAAAGACAACATTTTTAAGCATTACAAACAAATCTGCGAGATTGTGGATGGAGATGTGAGTGCCGAAGTGATAGCGACAGATCTGGAAGGGATGATTAGAGAGGGCGAGGAACTTGCCGATCTTCATGAACAGATCGTAGTAAAGGTGCCAATGATCAAAGATGGGATAAAAGCGCTAAAGTATTTTAGTGATAAAGGAATAAGGACTAACTGTACCCTTGTTTTTTCGGCAGGACAGGCGCTTCTGGCTGCCAAAGCAGGTGCTACTTATGTTTCCCCTTTCATCGGAAGGCTTGATGACATTTCTACAGACGGATTAAACCTGATTGCCGACATTAGACTGATCTATGATAACTACGGATTTGAAACTCAAATCCTTGCAGCTTCTGTGCGTCACACTATGCACGTGATTGATTGCGCTAAGATTGGTTCAGATGTGATGACCGGTCCTTTGAGCGCTATTATTGGTCTGGCCAATCACCCTTTGACCGATATTGGCCTTGAAAAATTTCTTGCAGATCATAGTAAAGGAAACTAAGGTTCCAAAAATGAGAAAAAAGAGAAGCCTTTGTTCTGCGGAACAAAGGCTTTTTTATTTGCTGAAATTTCGGGTATCACTGGAAACTTCATCGGTGAAATTTCCACCGAAAATAATACTGTAGCGAATTCTGAAGTTTATCTGTTCAGGAATTCCAGGATGCGGCTCTCGAATTCGGGAGAATTAATAAAGGCATCTCCTATGATCACTTTACCCGAGGCATCGATGAACAGCATTTTGTTGAGATAGTACTGGAAAAATTCTTTTTTTACACGGGTAACCGCCAGCTGATATTCTTTTGAGGGATCACAATGAAGCCTTTTAACCGATTTCTGCCAGGCTTCGGTTTCTCCTATGTCCATATTAACACCTATGAAGTTAATTTCAGGATATTTCTTTCGTAGATTTTCCATCAATTCATGGTTGATGAAGTGGTCCTGGGTGTACATAGACCAAAGAAAAACGATAGTATTTTGATTAAAAACTTCACCAAATTTTTGTCTTTCTCCTTTAACGTTGAGAAGGGGGAAATCTTCTAACTGCGAACCAGGAAGGTAAATCATTTGAATTCTACCCAACTGCTTCATGTCTTGCAATTTATTCGAAGGATAATTTTCTTCCTCCAGGAGGTCAAGGATATCACTGATTTCCTCCTTATTGTAAGCTGTCACGATACCTATAACTCCAAGTTTTGTGAGAAAATATTCTCGCAATGCAGGCAGTTGAATCAATTCACTTGCCTTTTCCATACGAGCAATGACATTAGAACTGGTTGTGAGATCGAAGCAATTACTATCATCTATATTGCTCTGGGAGCACCAGTCAAGACTGTAGTTGATAAGATAGTTATCAATGAACCTGCGATAGGCCGGGCTGGATTGAAGGTCGGCCTCGTTAAAATTTACTTCATCACAATAAGAATAGAATTCTTTGGACATCTTATGGGTGAACTCGGGATAATATTTTTTGATTAGGTAGAGGTACCTTTCCCTTAGGTCATAAGATTCGTAGTTGATCGTTTTTTCGGCCAGGTTTAAAAAGTCGGTTGAAAAATTATTTTTTCGATTGGATTTTTCCAGACTGCTTCTTCTTTCGGCAAGGATCGAATCGGTTTTTTTCGCAAATTCTAATGGATCTATTTTGTAATAGGAGAGCAATAGATCGGAGTTGCTTTCATCCTGCAGGAACATTTCGGCCATAAAATTGTTTCGCTTGCTCCCCTCGCCACTAAATTGCAGAGACTCATCAAAGGCCATGGTGTTTGCACGCAGCAGAAGGCTATCGCCGGGAGAAAGATAAATATTCTGAATTTCGGACCGGTATTTCAGGAGATACAGTCCTTTTTGTACCTCGTCAATTTTATAACCAAACTTGTTTCTATCATTAAGTCAAATGGTATCCAGAATTTCTTCATTTCTGGAAAGAACTACATACCTGGAGTTTGGATTGATAATTTCCCCGCCTATATATGCTGAAGTAGAATCCTTTTTGGAATCTTTTTCGCAACTGGTAAATAATGCGGAAGCTGCTATAAAGAACAGTAAAGATAAGGCGCGCGAGAAAATTTTATAACTCAATGTTTTCAATGTACTGGAGGGCGAAAATAATTTGGGAAAACAAAAATAGAATCAGGCCGCTCAAGTCGATGTTAAGCTCGCGTTAAAACGCTATTTAAAAAAGTTAATCTTTTAGGGAATGGACTTAAATGGCTATTTTTGCAAAAATTTCAGAAAGAATTATATGTTATCAGTCTCAAATCTTTCCGTACAATTCGGAAAAAGAGTGTTGTTTGATGAGGTGAACACCACTTTCACTCAGGGAAATTGCTATGGAGTGATCGGCGCTAACGGGGCCGGAAAATCTACTTTTTTAAAAATATTAAGTGGCAAATCTGATCCTACCTCGGGTCATGTACACCTGGAGCCGGGAAAAAGAATGTCTGTTCTTGAACAGAACCATAATCTATATGATGAATATCCTGTTTTAGAAACGGTGATTATGGGAAACCGGCCGCTTTACAACATTAAGAGGGAAATGGATGAAATCTACGCCAAGGAAGATTTTAGTGATGCCGATGGGGAAAGAGTAGGAGTCCTGCAGGTAGAGTTCGAGGAAATGAACGGCTGGAATGCAGACAGTGAAGCCGCAGCTTTGCTCTCCAACCTGGGAATCAAGGAAGAAAATCACTATACCTTAATGGGTGATCTTGATAATAAACTTAAGGTGAGAGTTTTGCTGGCACAGGCGCTTTTTGGAAATCCCGATGTGTTGATCATGGATGAGCCTACCAACGATCTGGATTATGAAACTATAGGCTGGCTGGAAAATTTCCTTGCGAATTATGACAACACCGTGATTGTGGTTTCTCACGACCGTCACTTTTTGGATGCGGTTTGTACCCATATTTCTGACATTGACTTCGGAAAGATCAATCACTACAGCGGGAATTATACCTTCTGGTATGAATCTTCTCAACTTGCAGCCCGCCAGAGAGCCCAGCAGAATAAGAAAGCCGAAGAAAAGAAAAAAGAACTTCAGGAGTTTATTCAGCGGTTTAGTGCGAACGTAGCCAAATCTAAACAGGCTACTTCAAGAAAGAAGATGATCGAAAAACTGAATATTGAAGATATAAAACCTTCCAGCAGAAGATATCCAGCAATCATTTTTGAAAGGGAGCGTGAGGCCGGAGATCAAATCCTTAATGTAGAAGGACTTTCTGCTTCAATTGAGGGAGAAACCCTTTTTGAAAATGTAAATATCAATCTCGCTAAAGGAGATAAAGTGGTTGTTTATTCAAAAGATTCAAGGGCCACCACTGCCTTTTATGAAATTATCAACGGCAAGCAAAAGCCTGTTTCGGGTAAATACAGTTGGGGAATCACGACCAATCAATCTTATCTTCCCCTTGACAACTCCGAATATTTTGAGAATGATCTTACCCTGGTAGACTGGTTAAGACAATGGGCTAAGACCGAAGAAGAGAGAGAAGAGGTATATATTCGAGGTTTTCTTGGAAAAATGATTTTTAGCGGGGAAGAAGCTCTTAAAACCTCAAGGGTACTTTCGGGAGGAGAAAAAGTGCGTTGTATGTTGAGCCGAATGATGATGATGCGTGCCAACATTCTCATGCTTGATGAACCTACCAACCACCTTGACCTGGAGGCTATTACAGCCTTCAATAATTCTCTCAAGAATTTTAAGGGAACAGTCCTGTTTACAACTCACGATCATGAATTTGCTCAAACGGTTGCCAACAGGGTCATCGAACTTACACCAAAAGGAGCTATTGACCGTTACCTGAGCTTTGACGAATATATGAGCGATAAGAAGATCAGGGAACAACGCGAAAAAATGTATGCTGAAGTTTAATTTTAGCAGTTACTAAATAAATAAGGGCCAAAAATGTCATTTTTGGCCCTTATTTATTTTTCTTTTGGAGGTTTGAAAAATCGATAAATATCCCAGCCGCCAAATAAGATGATCCCGCTCACCACGATAATCCTGTAAACAGGATGGTTTTCACCCCGGAAAAAGGTGAACAGGCGATACCCACCGTAGCCTATGAAAATAAGGCCCAGTACGAGTTGGAGGTAATTTCTGTCTTGGCGTAAGCCTTTCATGCTTAGCAGGGCTTTACTCATTTGGGAAAGTCTCGTTGGCTATCTCAAGAGCTTTTTCGTAATGACCGGATGGAACAAATAGCAGTACCTGCCCGGGAAGACCACCACCAAAGCCGGCCCGTAAACCAGAATCAAAATCATTGCGGACACGCGAAGGTATATCCTCTTCGGAGAGCAGGTTTTGCAGGTGAAGTACGTTGACTTCAGAGCCGGTATAAATTCTTTTGTATTCTCCTTCTGAATCCATTTAGTTATATTTTAGATCCTAAAATAATCAATGAGCGCCGGCTTCAGATGTGTTTTAAATAGAGTTTAACATTCCGTCAGGCATTATAGAATTTACTGTTCCAGTTTCCTGAGCTAAAATTCTTCCCTACACTTATTCCGTAGTAAAAAAGAAGAGCGATCACAGATTGAAAAGTATAAAGGAAAATAATGAGCAGTTCTGAAGTTTCCTGAAAACGGGAAAAGAACACACTTCTAATCCCGAAGGACAGAAAGAAGGATATTGCAATGCTGAAAATAATCAAATTTTCAAGGTTTTTGAGGGGCCACATCGCTAGTTTTCTAAGTGGATGAAGGTCTCGTCCCCATTTGTGCACCAGGTAAAAATAATCATTGCCAATAGGCGCAAAAAGCATTGGGTCATCTGCATTTTCCAGCCTAAAGTATTTCGCCGGGGCCAGCATTTGAAAATCTTTGAGACTAATTTGATGTTGTTCCTCCAGCTCTCTTACGGCTGCAGTAGCTTCGAAGGGAAGATCTCCCTTAAAATATTTAGTCCTTAAAAACCTGAGCCGGTAGTCAATGCAGATCTTTTTGATCTGGGATAAATGAAAGATCTTGGAGGTCTCTAAAAGGTCAAAATTGAAATCATTTTGGCCATTGTTTTCGCCCTGTCCTTCTAAAATGCGTTTTTGCAACTCTTCTTCGGTTTCCTTTTTGGCAAGTAGTATGGTCTGCACTTCTTCTAAAAGTACTTCTTCGGTAAGTTTTTTATTTCTAAGGTTGGTAAGTTCACGATGGAGATTGGTCCTTTCTAACAGCATATTCTTTTCTTTAAACAGTCTAAATTAATGAATAACCTTAAAACTTGCAAAAAAGGTATTTTGATATTGAAATTTTAGGTTTTTCTATTGTTAATTTTGGCATATAATGGTTAAAATCATTTTAAACCTGTAGGTGTTAAACTACAGGCGTGCGATAATTACTATCTTTTTCGAAATATAAAATCGTAAAGAATGAGAATGTTTAAATACAGTATGAGTTTATTGCTTTTGGCCGGTATACTATTGGTAAGTTGTGGTCCCAAAGTCAAAACCGACAAAAAGACTTCGCAGGACCTGAAAAGCTTTCAAAGTTTTGCTTTTTTGCCTAATCAGGACACCATTAAGACCAGTAAATTTGATGATGCCTACGTCAATGAAATCGTGATTGACGAGATTAGTAAAAATATGCAGCAGCTGGATTACAGGCTTGACAAAAACCAACCCGACCTGTTGGTGTATTATCACCTTATGCTGGACGAAGAAATGGCAGTAGATTCAAGCCCTGTTTATACCAATTTCGGGTACTACCGTCCCGGGTTTTATGTTGGCCCGTACTATAGAAATTATATGTACAATAATTATTTTACTGTGCCCAGGATCGCCGGTACCGACATAAAACAAGTTCCCTACAAGGAAGGCACCATTGTAATCGACATTATCAACCGCAGGACCAATGAGATCGTGTGGCGTGGTAAAGCTGCAGATATTGTGGCGCCAACCAATCTTGAAGCTGAGTTAAGGCAATATATAAATGCCATTTTTGACCAGTTTCCACATTAGATCTTGTCTTGCTATAAAATAAAAAAGCCATCCCAACCGGGATGGCTTTTCCTTATTAATTAGGGGGCTATCGCAATTCTGCGCCCAGCTGTTTCTCGAAATTTTGCTGGAGTTTGTTCATGATCTTGTCGATTTGTTTATCGGTAAGTGTTTTATACTCATCCTGAAGTATAAAGCTTACGGCGTAGCTCTTTTTGCCTTGCGGAAGGTTTTCACCTTCATAAACATCAAAAAGATTTACATTTTTAAGCAGTTTTTGCTCTGTTTTGAAGGCGATATCATAAATCTGTTCAAAATTTATCGCATTGTCCAGTAATAAGGCGAAATCCCTTCTTACCGCCTGGAATTTTGAAATATCCCTGAATTTATGGTGCTGGTTACGGGAAATTTCAATCACATTATCCCAATAAAAATCAGCATAAAGTATTTCCTGCTCAATGTCAAAGCTCTTCAGAATCTTTTTCTTTACTACTCCAAAGTCAACCAATTTAGTCTTGTTGTAGCTTAGGCTCATTCCTTCGGAAAAAGAGTCATTCTTAACAGGAGTAGATTTTAGGTTGGTGACTCCAAGTCTTTCCAGAACCGTGGTCACTATACCTTTTAGATAGAAAAAATCCCCTTTTTGGAGGGTGACATTCCAGTTCTCGGGAGTGCGATTTCCCGCGACAAAGATGGAAAGGTGCTTATTTTCTACTTTTTCACTCCCGTACTGGTGATAGGTCTTTCCGAATTCAAAAAACTTTAAATCACTTCGTTTGCGATTCAGGTTATAGGTTACCGCTTCCAGTCCCGAAAACAGCAGCGACTGTCTTAGAACCGACAGGTCCTGACTTAAAGGATTCAACATTGTTATTGAATGTTCTTCCTTGAGTTGTTCGCTTAACTTTACATGTGCAGGTGTGGTGAGGGAATTGGCCATGGTCTCAAAGAAACCCTGTCCAACAAGCTGATCTGCAATGAGTTTTTGCAGCTTATAATCTTCATAACGATCAGAATTGGCTACAGAAGCGTTGATCTTCTCCCCAAATTCAATGTTATTATAGCCGTATACCCTTAAAATTTCTTCGATTACGTCGGCTTCGCGTTTAACATCAACGCGATAAGCTGGAATGGTCAATCCCATTCCGGTTTCGGTAACATTGTTTACGCGAATTTCAAGAGAGGCTAAAATAGATTTAATGGTTTCCTTAGAAAGATTCTGACCTATTAGCGTATTGATTTTTTCAAAAGTGAGGAAAACCGGAAAATCTTCTAATTTCTTTGAATAGTAGTCGTCAATGTCACTGGTAATATTTCCGCCGGCAAATTCCTGAATAAGCAAAACCGCTCTCTTGAGGGCATAATCGGTGATATTTGGATCAATACCTCTTTCGTATCTGAAAGATGCATCTGTATTAAGACCATGTCTTTTTGCGGTCTTTCGTACGG
>JBAVJE010000216.1:0-16956 GCA_049687615.1 Salinimicrobium sp.
TTGTAGGAATGGCAGGATTGCCTCGTCGTTACTACGATAATACGGCTTTCCCTTATTTTGATGATCTTGCAGATATCAATGTTTTGATCACGGTTTTTGCCATCATCACTGCCCTGGTACAGCTGGTCTTCCTTTATAACTTCATCCGGTCTATTTTCTACGGAAAGAAAGCAACTCAAAACCCATGGAAGGCAACCACTTTGGAATGGACTACTCCTGTTGAGCCAATTCACGGAAACTGGCCTGGTGAACTTCCAACTGTTTACCGTTGGGCTTATGACTATAGTAAGACAAACAATAAAGGAGAATATGTGATTGCCGGGCAGGACTTTGTGCCACAAACGGTTCCCAGTCAGGAAGGCGAAGAAGAACTCAATCACTAGTTCATATTTTGAACCCAATAAAGAAAAAGCCTTTTCGAAACCGAAAAGGCTTTTTCTTTTATCTTTGTTTGAACTTAAGAATTGATTATGAACGAACACCTGGATCCCAGCGGGGAAAATTTTTCTTCGGAAGAACTGGATATTGAAAAGGCCTTACGGCCTCTGGAATTTGATGATTTTTCGGGACAGGATCAGGTACTCGATAATCTGAAGGTTTTCGTGCAGGCAGCTAATCAAAGAGGCGAAGCCCTGGATCACACCCTTTTTCACGGGCCTCCCGGTCTTGGGAAAACTACCCTGGCTCACATATTGGCCAATGAACTCAACGTGGGTATAAAAGTGACCTCTGGCCCGGTCCTGGATAAACCGGGAGATCTTGCGGGACTGCTTACCAACCTTGATGAGCGTGATGTGTTATTTATCGATGAAATTCACAGACTTAGTGCCGTAGTAGAGGAATACCTGTATTCTGCCATGGAGGATTATAAGATCGATATCATGATAGAAACCGGTCCCAACGCTCGTTCGGTACAAATCAATCTTAATCCTTTTACCCTTATAGGAGCCACCACCCGTAGCGGATTACTAACAGCGCCCATGCGTGCCCGATTCGGAATCTCCAGCAGGCTCGAATATTATACCACCGAACTACTTTCTGATATTGTTCAACGAAGTGCTCAAATTCTTAAGGTACCTATAAGCATGGAAGCGGCTATTGAGATAGCCGGCCGTAGCCGTGGAACTCCACGTATTGCAAATGCCCTTTTGAGAAGAGTACGCGATTTTGCACAGATCAAAGGAAACGGTAAGATTGATATTGAGATCGCCAGGTTCAGCTTAAAAGCCTTGAATGTAGATGCTCACGGGTTGGATGAAATGGACAATAAAATCCTCACTACCATTATTGATAAATTCAAAGGGGGACCAGTTGGTATTACCACCTTGGCAACAGCGGTAAGCGAGAACGCCGAAACCATCGAGGAGGTCTACGAGCCATTTTTGATACAACAGGGTTTTATCGCACGCACGCCGCGGGGAAGAGAAGTGACCGAAGCAGCTTACAAACACCTGGGCCGCGAGAGAGGCGGTATTCAGGGAGGGTTGTTTTAGTAAAAGAACCTAACCGGTTAACAACAGACCTGTTAGGTCTCAAATCAAAAAAAATCATGAAAGAAACCCAGGGCATTCCCAAAGTATCCCGGCTTCAGTTTTACGCCAATGCGCGTAGAATCCTGGTGAATCCCCTGCCTTTTCATCATGAACGTTTTGAAGCATTGGGAGACACCTTTCAGCTTGATGTGGGCTGGGGCAGGACAGTGATTTTTTCCAGAGATGCCGGCTTTGCCGAATACGTGCTGCAAAAGAATCATAAGAACTACACAAAATCACCTATACAAACCGAAGATGTTGCCAAATATCTCGGAAAAGGACTTTTGACTTCAGAAGGAGAATTCTGGAGAAAGCAACGAAAATTAATTCAACCTGCTTTTCATAAGAAGCAGCTTGTTAACCTGCTTGGGAGTATCAAATCTGCTATTCAGGAAGAGCTTAAAAAAGTGCAGACAGAGAAGCCTATGGATATTTTTCCTGTTTTTAACGACCTGGCTTTTCAAACCGTTGTAAAATCCCTTTTTAGCAGCGCCGTGGGGCAGAAGGAGATCGATCGCCTGCAGCACATCACAGAATCTGCCCAAAAGATGCTGGTGCGTGAACTGCGACAGCCTTATCTCAACTGGTGGTTCCGGTTGCATGGCGACATTAGGCACAACCTTGATCTTACTCAGGAGGCGAGAACAATTCTTAGAGGTATTATAGAAGCGCGAAAGTCTGGCGGGAAACGTGAAGGTGACCTGCTCGACATGCTGTTGGATGCGAGATATGACGACGGTACAGCCATGAGCGAAAAACAGCTTATCGACGAAATCCTTATCCTGTTTACCGCCGGTCATGAAACCACCTCCAACGCGCTTACTTTCACCTGTGAACTACTGGCACGAAATCCCGAAGCCCAGGAAAAGGTCGCAGCCGAAGTGGCGGCGGCAAAAGAGGAAACCGAAGATTTGTTTGGTTTTCTTCGGAAATGCACCTTTACCCAACACGTCATAGAAGAATCGATGCGGCTTTATCCGCCCGCCTATTTTATCGACCGGGTGAACAAAGAAGAAGACGAATTCGGGGGTAAAACCATTCCTAAAGGCTCAAGTCTGCTTTTTTCCATCTACGAGATCCACCGCAATAAGAACTATTGGGAATCACCCGATGAATTCATTCCCGAACGTTTTACAGAAGGCCGCCACAGTTTTTATTTTCCTTTTGGCGCAGGTCCTCGTAAGTGCATCGGCAATAATTTTGCAATGTATGAGATGGTGTTGTGCATAGCCGAAATTTTTTCCAATTATAGCGTAAGCAGCACCAAAGAAAATATCGAAATCTTACCTTTAATCACATTGAAACCAAAGAACGCGATCCTTAAGTTCCAAAAACGCTGATTTGAACAAGAATTCTTCCCGCGATACCCAGCTTATTAAAACCGAAGCCAAACGCCTTGGGTTCCTCTCCTGCGGAATTTCAAAAGCCGGATTTCTTGAGGAAGAAGCGCCACGCCTGGAGAATTACCTCAAAAACAACATGCACGGGGAGATGCGGTACATGGAGAACCATTTTGATAAACGGCTCGATCCTACAAAACTGGTAGAAGGGTCCAAAAGTGTGATTTCCCTCCTGTTTAATTATTTTCCTGAAGAGCGACAGCGGGAAGATTCCTATAAGATAAGTAAGTACGCCTATGGGACAGACTATCATTTTGTGGTCAAGGACAAACTTAAAAGTCTGTTGCAGTTCGTGCAGGAGGAAATAGGCCCGGTGGAAGGTCGCGCCTTTGTAGATTCGGCACCGGTGCTGGACAAAGCCTGGGCAGCCAAAAGCGGACTCGGCTGGATAGGGAAGAACACAAACTTATTGTCAAAGAAAACCGGCTCTTTCTTCTTCATTGCCGAATTGATCGTAGACCTGGAGCTGGATTACGATACTCCGGTTACAGATCACTGCGGCAGCTGTACCGCCTGTATCGATGCCTGTCCCACTCAGGCTATCGTAGAACCCTACAAGGTAGACGGCAGCAAGTGCATCTCTTATTTTACCATTGAGCTGAAAGATCAGTTGCCACGCGAGATGAAAGGTAAATTTGATGACTGGATGTTTGGCTGTGATGTATGCCAGGATGTGTGCCCGTGGAACCGTTTTTCAAAACCTCACAACGAGCCGCTGTTCCGTCCCCATCCAGATTTATTGAGTATGAGTAAAAAGGGCTGGGAAGAAATCACCGAAGAGACTTTTAGGAAGGTCTTCAAAAAATCGGCAGTAAAAAGAACCAAGTACAGTGGCCTGACCCGAAATATCAACTTTTTAAAGGAAGATTAGATTTTCATCTGTAACGAATATTTGTACCTTTCCTACACAAATTTCAGTTATGGGTTTAAAAAAGGGAATTTCAGGAATCTTTTTTCTTTTGATCACAGTTTTGCTTAGTGCTCAAAATCCAGAGTTTGTCCTGCAGGTAAATCCAACTTTTGAGCGATTGGTCTCAATCGCAGATACCGATGGTGATAAGAAGATCACCATAGAAGACCATCCAAAAAGCCCTTTTTGGATGCTTAGTCAAAAAGGCGATTCTGTAAGGCTATCAAAAATTTACCATCTCTCCAATTTGCTGCAGCAACTCGCGATGGCGAGGGAGCAGCAGCAGCAAGAACTGGAGCTCTCCCTTTCTGAAATTGAAGAAGCCCCTTCTGCCCGAATTTCCCGTCGCATAAAAGAACAATTTTGGGATGACCTCACCCGATCGATCGATAAAAAGGGGCTTAAACACATTTTAAAGGACACCAAGGCAGCGGGCAACCTACAGCGATTATACGTGCCGGCCGATGATTCGGTGGGGATTGAATATTTCAAAGGGCTGCAAAATGAGAATTTTGAAGTAATTGTACTTCCCGAGAAAATCACTCCGCAATACGTGAAGTCCATAAATGACAAACCTGGCCTGCTCTCTCTGAAACTGGAAGATGGCAAAGGCGTGCCTTTTGTGGTCCCCGGGGGCCGCTTCAACGAGATGTACGGCTGGGACAGCTATTTTGAAGGTATTGGGCTTATTTTGGATGGACGCGTAGCGCTGGCAAAAGCCATGGTCGATAATTTTGTTTACCAGATCAATCACTACGGAAAAATCCTCAATGCGAACAGGTCTTACTATCTTACACGCACCCAGCCGCCTTTTATGTCTTCTTTTGTGCGGAAGGTTTTTGAGGCTTCTGAAGAAAAGGATAAGGAATGGTTGAGCCAGGCTGTTAGTGCTGCGATAAAGGAATATGAGCAGGTGTGGATGGAGCCGGGAGGACGGCTCACTAACATTGGTCTCAACCGCTATTATGCTGCCGGAATCGGTATTCCGCCGGAGACCGAAAAAGGGCATTTTAAAGAGGTTTTCAAAAAGTTTGGAGCGAAGCATGGTATTTCAGCAGAAACCTTCAGAAGAAAATACCAGTCGGGTGAAATTATTGACAAAGAGGCCGATGAATATTTTACCCATGACCGTAGTATTCGCGAGAGTGGACATGATACCTCCTGGCGCCTTGAAAATCGTGCCGCAAACCTCGTTACTGTAGACCTGAACTCCCTTTTGTATAAATATGAAAAGGATTTTGCTTATCTCATTGAAGAATATTTTGATGGAGATTTTACGGCCCCTTCAGGAAAAAAGTATACCGCTGATTTTTGGAATAAGAAAGCTGAAAATCGTAGAAAACTGATGGACAAATACCTTTGGGATGAAAAAGCAGGAAGCTACTTCGACTATGACTTCCAAAAAGGGGAAAAAACGGGCTATATTTCGGCTACCAATTTTTACCCGCTTTGGGCGGAAATAGCTTCTGAAGAACAGGCGCAAAAAATGGTAAATAATCTAATGCGGGACCTTAAAGCCCGCGGTGGGATTCTTGCAAGTTCAAAATCTTCCGTAGAAAAAACAGCGACAAACGGGGTGCAGCGACAGTGGGACTATCCCTACGGCTGGGCACCACACCAAATGCTGTTGTGGCAGGGATTGCTCAATTACAGCTATAAAGGACAAGCTTATGAGCTCATTTACCGCTGGCTGTGGATGATCACCAAAAATGCCGTTGATTATAATGGCACCATCCCTGAAAAATATGATGTGGTTAATGCCACGCACAAGGTCTACGCAGAATACGGTAATGTGGGAACTGAATTTGATTATATTACCACTTCGGGCTTTGGTTGGATGAATGCCAGCTACCAGCTTGGTCTGGATTTGCTACCGAAAAAATACGTGCAGAAACTGGATGAATTGGTTCAGCCTGAACAGGTTTTTTAAAGAGACTTTAAAAATGAACTTTTTCAGAATTTTGCCCAAAGACAATTGAGCGAAAAAATGACTATGAACAGGGAGCTATATATTCGAAAGCTTTACCTTTGTCTCTCCTGAAAAATTACGGGAAATATGAGTAATGAACGCAAACGTCGTGAGGCCCTGGTCTATCACGCAAAGCCGCACCCCGGGAAGATACAGGTGGTGCCCACTAAGAAATATTCCACTCAACGAGATCTGTCTTTAGCCTACTCCCCCGGAGTAGCCGAACCTTGTCTCGAAATCCATAAAGACAAGGAGAATGCCTATAAATACACCGCCAAAGGAAACCTGGTGGCCGTAATCTCCAACGGAACTGCGGTGCTGGGGCTGGGAGACATAGGTCCCGAAGCCTCCAAGCCGGTAATGGAAGGAAAAGGCCTGCTGTTCAAGATCTTTGCTGATATTGACGTTTTTGATATTGAAGTTGATACAAAAGATGTAGATGCATTTGTAGCAACAGTCAAGAATATCGCGCCCACTTTTGGTGGAATAAACCTTGAAGATATTGCTGCACCCGAAGCTTTTGAAATTGAAAAAAGATTAAAAGCCGAGCTCGATATTCCGGTGATGCACGATGACCAGCATGGAACTGCCATCATTTCTTCTGCAGCGCTCATCAACGCCCTGCAAATTGCGAAAAAAGACATCGATAAGGTGAAAGTGGTAATCTCAGGTGCGGGATCTGCAGCCATTGCCTGCGCGAACCTTTATGTGAGCATGGGCGTGGAGCTGCAAAACATCATTATGTTTGATGTGAATGGCGTCTTGCACACCGGAAGAAATGATCTTTCAGATCTTCAGAGCAAATTTGCTGTAGACAAGCAATATAAAAATCTGGCAGAGGCGATGGAAGGCGCCGATGTTTTCCTTGGACTGTCGGTGGGCAATATTGTATCTCCAGACATGTTGAAATCAATGGCCAAAAATCCAATAGTTTTTGCTATGGCTAATCCAACTCCCGAAGTTGATTATGATCTTGCCCGTGCTACACGCGAAGACATTATTATGGCGACCGGAAGGAGTGATCACCCTAACCAGGTAAATAATGTACTTGGTTTCCCGTTTATCTTTAGAGGAGCACTCGATGTGCGTGCCACCAAGATCAATGAAGAGATGAAAATGGCGGCGGTAAAGGCACTTGCCCGGCTTACTAAGCAGCCGGTGCCGGAGCAGGTGAATGTTGCTTATGGTGAAACACGCCTTAATTTTGGAAGAGATTATATCATTCCAAAACCCTTTGATCCAAGACTTATCACCGAAGTGCCGCCGGCAGTAGCTAAAGCGGCTATGGACTCGGGAGTTGCCCGCAGCCCCATCTACGATTGGGCGCACTACGAAAACGAGCTGCTCGAAAGAATGGGTAATGATAACAAGATCACAAGGCTCTTGATGAACAGGTCAAAAATGGATCCCAAAAGGGTGGTTTTTGCCGAAGCAGATCATTTAGATGTGATAAAAGCCGCGCAGATTGTTCATGATGAAGGAATTGCCCAACCAATCCTGTTGGGAAGAAAAGATGTGATCGCAGAACTTATGAACGAGATCGACTTTCATGCCGATGACGTGGAGGTCATAGATTCTAAATCTGATGAGGAAGAAGAAAGACGTAACCGCTATGCCGATTTTTACTGGAAATCCCGTCAGAGAAAAGGGGTGACCCGTTATGACTCGCAGCTGTTGATGCGTTCCAGGAATTATTTTGCCGCGATGATGGTCAATACCGGAGACGCAGATGCCCTGCTTTCGGGTTACTCAAGATCCTATCCAACTGTTCTCAAACCTATGCTTGAACTCATTGGGAAGGCTAAAGGAGTTTCTAAAGTGGCTGCCACAAATTTGATGAATTCTGCCCGGGGACCTATCTTTATTAGTGATACTTCGGTAAATATCGCGCCAACGGCAAAAGAACTTGCCAAGATTGCCCAAATGACAGCACGTACGGTTCGTCTTTTTGGAATGGAGCCGGTAATAGCAATGATCTCTTATGCCAACTTTGGATCTTCGGGAGACAAAGAAGCGGTCAAAGTAAAAGAAGCGGTAGATTACCTGCACAAGTTTTATCCCGATCTTGTGGTAGATGGTGAGATGCAAACCGATTTTGCGCTGAACAAGGAAATGCTTCAGAAGAAGTTTCCTTTTTCAAAACTGGCAGGGAAAAAGGTAAATACTCTTATTTTTCCAAACCTGGATTCGGGAAACAGTACCTATAAGCTCATTAAAGAACTAAACAAAACAGAATCTGTAGGACCAATTCTCATGGGGATGAATAAACCCGTGCACGTGCTGCAGTTAGGGGCCAGCGTTGAAGAAATAGTCAACATGACAGCCGTTGCGGTTGTTGATGCGCAGGAAAAAGAACGAAAGGCTAAACAAAGGGAACTTGTTTAGGTTCCAAAAATGTCAAAAAATGAGGCTGTCTTACGACGGCCTTTTTTTTAAAAAAGTGTCATTTTTCGCGCCTGGAAGTCCTATAAAATTTAGTGTTTCCCCATCCTGCTAATTTTATTACATTTGATTTTATTAACTATCCTTATTACATGATCCACAGTATCAAAGGTCAGCTCGTTGAAAAGAACCCTACAAATGTAGTTATCGATTGCAACGGAATAGGTTATTTTATTCATATTTCATTACATACCTATTCCCAAATCCCTTCTTCGGAAGCTATAAAACTGTACACGCATTTTCAGGTAAAGGAAGATTCTCAAACGCTTTACGGTTTTTGGGAGAAGGCTGAACGTGAGATTTTTAGATTGCTTATCTCTGTTTCGGGGGTGGGCGCAAGTACAGCGAGAAGCATGCTCTCCTCCCTTGAGCCACGACAAATCATGGAAGCTATTGCTGCCGGAGATGTTGCGACGATACAGGGAATAAAAGGTATTGGTGCCAAGACTGCGCAAAGAGTGATCATCGACCTTAAGGATAAGATTACCAGGGTCTTTGGTATGGATGAAGTTTCAGCGCCACAAAGCAATACAAATCGTGAGGAAGCGTTATCTGCTTTAGAGACTCTGGGGTATACCCGCAAGCAATCAGAAAAAGTAGTTGGTCGTATAGTGAAGGAAGAGCCTGATGCAAGCGTAGAATCTTTAATAAAGCTGGCACTTAAAAAACTTTAATTCTTTTGGGGCAGAACTACAACTACCGGTTTTCGCTTTCGCTGTTTTTTGCGCTTTCCTTAGCGCTTGCCATTCCGTTTTCTGCTTTGGGACAAGATACCATTACAAAACAGGATACCACTAAAACCGGTTATTCCCTGGGAAAAATACGCCTGCCCAATCCTCCCGGCATTGTTGCTGCCTACGAATACGATCCTATTCTGGATCGTTATGTTTATACTGAAAGTCTCGGAAATTTCAATATTTCGGCACCTTTAATTCTTACTCCCGAAGAATACCAGGAATTGGTCATACAGGAGGAAATGCAGAAATATTTTCAGCAGAAGATCGATGCGATTTCAGGAAAAAAAGAAGGGGTGCAGGATGAGCAGCAGGATCTGCTACCCGGTTTCTATGTGAATTCAGATTTCTTTCAGAATATATTCGGCGGTGGAGACATAGAGCTTATTCCGCAGGGTTCTGTCGCGCTTGACCTCGGGGTGTTGTACTCCAAAAGAGATAACCCCGCCTTTTCTCCCCGTAACCGCAAGACCTTTACTTTTGATTTTGACCAGCGTATACAACTGAGTTTGCTCGGGAATATTGGAGAAAGACTAAAAGTTACCGCTAACTACGACACCGAATCAACCTTCGATTTCCAAAACCAGTTAAAACTGGAATACACTCCCACAGAAGATGATATCATTCAAAAGATTGAAGTGGGAAATATTAATATGCCGCTTAATTCGGCTCTTATTCAGGGTGCCCAAAGTCTTTTTGGAGTGAAAACCGAACTACAGTTCGGAAAAACCAGGATCACGGGAGTATTTTCAGAACAAAAGTCAGAGCGTCGTACCGTTAATGTGGAAGGTGGAGCAACCGTACAGGAGTTTGACAAGTTTGCGATAGACTATGACGAGAACAGGCACTTTTTTCTCGCACATTATTTTAGGGACCATTATGATGAAGCACTCGAAAATTACCCTTTTGTAAATTCTAATGTCCAAATTACAAGGGTGCAGATTTGGGTGACCAACAGGACCAATAATGTGCAAAACCTGACTGATTCCAGAAATATTGTGGCTATACAGGATATTGGAGAATCACCTGTTCAGGGAAATATTGGTCTTGAAAATCCGCCGGCCGGCTTTTTTAATGCTCCCGCAGGAGCCTATGCAGATAACACGAATAACGATTTTAATCCTTTTGGCATCACCGGGCAGGGAGAATCTGTGCTTACTCCGGCCATTCGTGACATTTCTACAGTCCAGAGCGGTTTTGGAGGTTTACCGGTTGCCGAAGGTACAGATTATGTGAAGCTGGAAAATGCACGTCAATTAAAACCTTCAGAATATACACTTAACAGCCGGCTGGGCTATATTACCCTCAATCAGCGTCTCGCCAGCGATGAAATTTTGGCGGTAGCTTTCCAATATACAGTAGGAGGGAAGGTGTACCAGGTTGGAGAATTCGCTAATGACGGCATAGACGCTTCGGGCGGTATGGGGGAATCTTCAATTTCCCAGAACCTTATTGTGAAGTTATTAAAAAGTTCGGTTACTAATGTGAGGGAACCGGTCTGGGACCTTATGATGAAGAACATCTACAATCTTGGCGCTTTTAATCTTGAAAGGGAAGATTTTAGAATGAATATTGTATATACAGATCCTCAACCGCTCAACTACATCGCCGGGGTTGATGGCGTCCCCTTACCTGAAGATGTTGAGCAAACCACTCTTTTAAAGGTCTTTAATCTTGATAATCTTAATGTAAGCGGGGACCCTATTGTTGGAGGTGATGGTTTTTTCGATTTCGTGCCGGGCATTACCGTTAATCCACAGACAGGGAGCATTATTTTCACTTCGGTAGAACCTTTCGGGCAATACCTGTTCAAAAAACTTGACCTTAATCCCAATTCGGGTGATGAGGTTTACGAACTGCCGGAGACTTACAATGAGAACCAACAGAAATACGTTTTCAGATCTCTTTACACGACCACAAAGACACAGGCAGAGCAGCTGCAGGCAGAGAAGAATAAGTTTCAGCTCAAGGGTCGATACAAATCTTCTAATGTAGAAGGAATTCCTATTGGAGCCTTTAATGTGCCGCAGGGTTCTGTAACAGTAACGGCTGGTGGGAGAGTACTACAGGAAGGAGTTGATTATGTGGTGAATTATCAATTCGGCCGGGTCCAGATTCTAGATGAAGCTTTGCTGGCCTCAAATATTCCCATAAGGGTATCGACCGAAAATAATGCCCTTTTTGGACAGCAAACCAAAAGATTTACCGGGATCAATGTGGAACACCAGTTTTCGGAAAACTTCCTTATAGGTGGAACTTATCTCAACCTTAATGAGCGACCGCTTACCCAGAAATCTAACTACAGCTACGAGCCTATAAACAATACCATCTTTGGGTTCAACCTGAATTACTCCACCGAAATGCCCTTTTTGACCCGATTGGTCAACAAATTGCCAAATATAGATACAGATGTGGTTTCGAACCTTTCCTTGCGTGGAGAGGTGGCTTATTTGTTGCCGGGAGCTCCAAAAGGAAACGAGTTTGGCGGGCGGGCAACAACTTATGTTGATGATTTCGAAGCTGCACAAACAGCTATTTCTATTGACAATCCGCTGGGATGGGAGCTTTCAAGTGTCCCGCTTGGCTTTGGCGGGGAATTGGGTAACGGAAATCTCGCAACCGGATTTCGCAGGGCTAAACTGGCATGGTATACAATCGATCCCATTTTCTACGGAAGCAGCCGACCGTCGGGCATAAGTGATGCCGACCTTGCCAGTTATGCGACCAGAAGGGTTTTTCTCGACGAGATTTTCCCGAATGTAGATGTGGTCCAGGGCCAGTCGCAGGTGCTCTATACCATGGATTTGGCCTATTATCCTAATATTCGGGGACCTTACAACTTTAATCCGGCAGCTTCAGGAAATTCCCTTCCAAATCCTGAGGAAAATTTTGCAGGGATTACCCGTGCGCTTAACTCCACGAATTTTGAACAAAGTAACGTGGAGTACATAGAATTCTGGATGATGGATCCCTATATATATTCTGAAAACTCGCAGAGTAATGGGGGAGAGTTAGTCTTCAATCTTGGAAATATTTCTGAAGATGTGTTGAAAGACGGAAGAAAACAATATGAAAATGGACTTCCAGTCACCGGTGGTGATCTTAATACCACATTTACTGCCTTTGGGAAAGTACCGTCTAACCAGTCTTTGATCTATGCCTTTAATACCGAAGGGCAGGAAAGACTGAATCAGGACGTTGGTTTCGACGGCTTATCTGATGCAGAGGAAGCCGCTATGTTTCCCACATTTGCGAATTTACCTGACCCTGCCGCAGATAACTACGACTACTTCTTGAATGCTTCCGGTGGTATTTTACAAAGATACTTTGATTACAACGGGCTTCAGGGCAACTCGCCGCCAACAGTAACAAACACCAATCGAGGAAACACCACTTTGCCAACGGTCGAAGATATCAACCGCGACAACACCATGAACACGGTGGACAGCTATTTTGAGTATGAAGTTCCTTTGTTTCCGGGAATGAACATTGATAACAGCAAATATATTACCGACGTAAAGCAATTTACCACCACGCTTGCCAATGGGCAGGAGCTTCCGGTAAGATGGCTTCAGTTCAAGGTGCCTATTTATGAACCCACTGCGGCCAGGGGTGGAATTGGAGATTTCAGGTCAATTCGGTTTATGAGGATGTATCTTTCCGGCTTTAGCCAGCCTGTTGTGCTAAGGTTTGGAACGATGGATCTTGTGCGTGGTGATTATCGTCGCTATACTCAAACCCTTGATCCCGACAAGTCTGATCCTGCCAATGAGGATACTTCTTTTGAAGTATCGGCAGTAAGCATAGAGGATAACGAAAACAGGCAGCCAATTCCGTACGTTCTTCCTCCCGGGGTGGATAGGGAAGAACTGTTGAATAATAACACCAGGATTAGACAGAACGAGCAATCACTTTCGCTTTCTGTCTGTGAATTGGAAACTCAGGATGCGCGTGCTGTTTACAAAAATTTCCAGATCGATATGCGACAGTATAAGAATCTTGAAATGTTCCTTCATGCGGAATCACAGGTAAACCGGCCATCGCTTAATGAAGGAGAGCTCGTTGCATTTATAAGAATAGGTACAGATTTTACAGATAACTTTTACCAGGTGGAGGTGCCGTTGAAGCCAACAGATTTTGGTTCAGTTTCATCGTCTGAGATCTGGCCGGAGGAGAACAGGTTAAATTTGTCGTTGGAACTTTTACAGCAGGTAAAAGCCAAAGTAATTGGTGATCCAACTTTTCTTTCTACTGAACTTAACTTCTTCCAGGAAGATGGAA
The DNA here is from genome assembly GCA_049687615.1 of Salinimicrobium sp. Classification (GTDB taxonomy): domain Bacteria; phylum Bacteroidota; class Bacteroidia; order Flavobacteriales; family Flavobacteriaceae; genus Salinimicrobium. The sequence continues at coordinate 13,269 of JBAVJE010000216.1, forward strand.
CTCCTGTAGAGGATGGGGTGCCTTATGAAATGGGAAGGCTGAGAATTGGAATCAAAGGGAATCCCAGCTTTGGCAACATTCGGGTACTCATGTTGGGTGTCAAAAATGGCCTTTCTGAAACAAGTTCCAGAGAACTTTGCGGGGAAGTTTGGTTTAATGAACTCAGGCTTTCTGAGTTGAAGAATGAAGGAGGCTGGGCAGCCATAGTAAATATGGATGCCAACGTCGCCGATTTTGCGAACGTTTCGGCTACCGGAAGAAGGAGTACGGTAGGATTTGGTTCCCTTGAACAGGGCCCAAACCAAAGAAGCAGAGAAGACCTGCAGCAATATGACGTGGTGAGTAACCTTAATATGGGGCAATTGTTACCTGCCACCTGGGGGGTAAAAATTCCATTCAGCTACAGTATTGGAGAAGAATTGATCACGCCTAAATATGATCCCGAATACCTTGATCTTGAGTTAGAGACCGTTCTCGATAACGCGGCTACTTCAGAAATAAGAGATGATATTAAAGAACGGGCAGAGAACTACACAAAAAGGCAAAGCGTGAATGTGATTGGCTTGCGCAAAGAGAGAATGGGAGAATCCAAGCCTAAGCCTTATGATGTTGAAAATTTCACCTTTTCCGGAAGTTACAACCAGGTAGATCACCGGGATTTTGAAATCGAGGAAGCTTTTGATCAAAATGTGAGAACCAGTGCCACCTACGACTATTCCTTTGCGCCTCTTAATATTGAGCCGCTTCGCAATGTTAAAATGTTGGATAGCAGCGCTTATTTTGCACTTTTAAGGGATTTCAATTTCAATGTTTTTCCTTCAAACGTAACAGCCACCTCTAGTATTTTTAGACAATATAATGAGCAGAAATTCCGTGAGATCAATTTGCCTCCCGGTTTTCTGAATGGTATTCCCACGCTCTATCAGCGCAACTTCCTTTTTGACTGGCAATACACCATTAACTATAACTTCACTAAGAGCCTGCGTATGAATTTTGATTCATCGACCAACAGGATCGTAAGGAATTATCTCGATGAAGAAAATAATCCCGATGCCACCACAGGAATTTGGGATGGATATTTTAATGTTGGAGTACCAAATCAACATTTTCAATCGCTGCAGGTGAACTACGATTTACCATTTTCGAAAATTCCTGTTTTAAACTTTTTGAAAACAACGTACTCGTACACCGGAAATTTTCAATGGGAGCGAGGGTCAGAGATTTATCAAACTCTTGAGAATATTCCTGATTTGGGGAATAGTGTACAAAATTCCAACACGCACCAAATCAACGCAGATATGGATATGCAAACGCTCTACAACTATATAGGTCTTAAAAAAAGAGCGCCCCAAACTGCACAGAGCATCGAGGAGAGGAGCAGGGCAGTGCCTACCCTGGAGCCGAAAGGAGATGAAACTAAACTTACAGAAAAAGACGAAGCCCGTCTTAGCGCAGGTGATAAAAGCTATAATACCTTAATAGGTTTTGTTACCGGGATTAAAAAGATACAGGTGAATTACCAGGAAAACAACGGAATTTTCCTTCCCGGTTATACGAACGGAATAGGTTTTATGGGAACCTGGAATCCTACATTTGGATTTACCCTTGGAAGTCAGGAGGAAGTAAGGTATATGGCTGCCCGAAAAGGCTGGTTGACGCTGTACCAGGAATTCAATCAACAGTATACGCAGGTATCCAGTGAACAGCTGGGAATCAACGCCAATGTCTCTTTTGTACCCGATCTTACCATTGAATTGAGCGCCGGAAGATTATATTCAGAAACTTTTTCTGAAAATTACCGGGTCGTAGGCCAGGAATATGTACCGCTTACACCGGTTACATTTGGGAACTTTAATATCTCGACCATACTTTTGAAGACGGCCTTCAGCCAGTCTTCAGCAGAATCTTCGGCTATTTTTGAGGATTTTAGAGACAATAGACTGGCAATAGCCCGGCGGCTGGCTATTGAGAATGGATATGATCCCAATAATACCGATGCCTCAGGTTATCCTGTTGGCTTTGGAAGAAATAGCCAAAATGTACTTCTTCCTGCTTTTCTCGCTGCGTATTCGGGAACCGATGCTGAAAAAATTTCTCTAGGTGCTTTCAGGGATTTTCCGCTGCCAAACTGGAATATCAAATACACCGGATTTATGCGCCTACCATGGTTTAAAAATAATTTTAAAAGATTTTCCCTAAACCACGGTTACACCGCCGGATATACGATTAACCAGTTTCAAACGAATCTGGATTATGATCCCGAAGAGCCTGATGCTATTGATCAATCGGGTAATTTCAAGAGCGAAGTGCTCTATTCCAACGTTAACCTTACAGAACAATTCAATCCGTTGATTCGAGTGGATCTGGAAATGATGAATTCAGTTAAGATTTTAGCAGATGTCCAAAAGGACCGAGCCCTTTCGCTAAGCTTCGATAATAACCTGTTGACCGAAATTACCGGAAATCAATACACACTTGGACTTGGCTATAGAATTAAAGATCTTAAGTTTACCACAAAGGTTGGAGGAAAGCAGCGAATTTTGAGCAGCGACCTTAATTTCAAAGCCGATGTATCTTATCGCCACAATGAGACGCTCATAAGGTATCTCGATATCAATAACAGCCAGGTAACCGCCGGACAGGACATTTGGACCATCAATTTTAGTGCAGATTATGCACTTTCTAAAAATTTAACGGCGCTGGTTTATTACGACCACAGCTTCTCTGAATATGCTATTTCAACAGCTTTCCCGCAAACCACAATTCGTTCGGGAATTACTTTGAGATATAACTTCGGAAATTAGCAGCTGTTGTTTGAACAAAAGAATTAAAAAATTAACTTTGCTAGACTAAATAACTTACCAAATGAAGATTCCAAAAGATTTAAAGTACACTAATGATCACGAATGGGTGAAAATAGAAGGAGAAATTGCTACCGTTGGTATTACCGATTTTGCTCAGGGAGAATTAGGTGATATTGTATATGTTGAAGTAGAAACAGTCGATGAAACCCTTGAAAGGGAAGAAGTATTTGGAACTGTGGAAGCAGTAAAGACCGTTTCTGATCTTTTTGCGCCTCTTTCCGGAGAGATCGTTGAATTTAACCAGGCCCTGGAGGATGAGCCGGAAAAAGTAAATTCAGATCCTTATGGTGAAGGTTGGATGGTGAAGATCAAATTCACTGAAGCCTCTGAGATTGATGATCTTCTTTCTGCCGAAGAATATTCTGAAGTTATTGAAGGTTAAAATACTATTTTTTTTACCTGCACTGGCCTACACCTTATTGGTGCTTTACTTATCGCTGATCAACCTCGCTGAGACCCCAATAAAAAATTTGGGAATAAGCGACAAGTTGATGCATGGCGGGGCATATTTTGGTCTGGGTTTGTTATGGTCGTTATTTGTAATAATAAATTTCGAAAATAACAGATTTTTTGCGAAACTTTTAATTGTTTGCTTGTCTTCAATTGCTTTTGGCATTTTTATTGAGGTATTACAGAAAACATTAACAAGTTATCGCCAGCTTGATTTTTATGATGTTGTGGCCAACAGCATTGGAGTAATCATCTCAGTAATTTTGGTGTGGTCGTTAAAGGATTTTCTAATCAGGTTAAAAGGCAAGATTAATTTATTTTTTATGAAAAAATAATTATTTTAGCCAACCTATAATTAAAACGGAATTATGAAA
>JBAVJE010000217.1:0-4638 GCA_049687615.1 Salinimicrobium sp.
ATCCATAGCGGGTGAAATCTTCACTTGGAATTTTGATAGTGTAGTTAAGAGAGATCTCCAATTTCTCACCCGGCAATAAGGGAGCTGCAGGAGTTATCATTATTAGATCGGGGTGGCCGTCTGGCCGTTTCCAGGGCAGCAAATTATTATTTGCCATTATAGAATTCACCGTAGTATTACCTCTTTTCTCCTGCCGAGCAAAATGAAAATCCCTGTCATAATCCTCAAAAAAACGTCTTGCAAGCGGCGTCCTGGTATCTGAAAAAGCGTTTATCCAATCATTAAGATAAATAACGTCAAGAGTGTCAGGACTCAAATTTTTGTACTCTAGCTTTTGCTGAATGTAGAGAGACTTCAGCGAATCATTCAACACAGCATTAACTGTAGTAGAATGCTGACCGAATGCACTAAAGCAGGCGAATACCGCAAAAAGTCCTGTAATGATTTTCTTGATCAAGGTAAGATTAGGATAAAATGCTATTCAACATTTTTTGAGTTAAATAATTGTAGTTTGAGGTTTTAAATATAGGTTTAATTCCAAGAATTGAACGATCTCAAACTTTTAAAAATTTAATAATTATGGTTATAGAATTCAAAAAACGGTAACTATGAAAAGATACCGTTTTTTAGGTCTTTTTCCCAGAAATTAGAAGTTAGGACTCAGGTTATATTCATCATAGAATTTATTGAGAATCTCAATGACTTCATCGGCAGTATCGACAACCTGGACAATGTCAATATCTCCTGAGCTAATATTTTGAAAGCTATCCAAAAGGGTAGTGCGAATCCAGTCGATTAACCCGCCCCAGAAATCTCTTCCCACAAGAATAATGGGAAACTTATCAATTTTGTTAGTCTGTATCAAGGTGATCGCTTCAAAAAGTTCATCAAGGGTGCCAAATCCTCCCGGCATCACCACAAACCCCTGGGAATATTTGACGAACATTACTTTGCGAACAAAGAAGTAGTCAAAGTTGATATTTTTGTCTCCATCGATATATGGATTGTCATGTTGTTCGAACGGCAGATGAATATTTAGACCTACAGAAGTTCCACCGGCCAGATGTGCTCCTTTATTTCCTGCTTCCATCACCCCGGGTCCACCGCCTGTAATAATTCCGTAGCCGTGGTCCACAATCTTTTTGGCCACCTCTTCGGTGAGTTTGTAATAACTATTATCGGGTTTGGTTCTGGCTGATCCAAAAATCGAAACACAAGGCCCGATTTGACTCAGTTTTTCATATCCATTCACAAATTCTCCCATGATCTTAAAAATGGCCCAGGAGTCATTTGTTTTTATTGCATTCCAGCTTTTATTTCGTGTTTCAGTTCTCATAAATTAATTCAAGTTGGCTAAATTAGTTCTTTTTGTAAAAATTGTGCGGTGTAGCTCTTTTTATGTTTGGCTACTTCTTCGGGGGTACCGGTTGCCACGACTTCGCCACCGTTTTTTCCGCCTTCATAACCAATATCAATAATATAGTCGGCTATTTTTATCACATCCAGGTTATGTTCAATGATCACCACGGTATTCCCTTTGTTAGTAAGTTTATTGAGCACTTCCATCAATACCCTAATATCCTCGAAATGCAAGCCCGTCGTTGGTTCGTCAAGAATATAAAAGGTATTTCCTGTATCGCGCTTGGAGAGTTCTGTAGCCAGTTTTATACGTTGTGCTTCTCCACCCGAAAGTGTTGTGCTTTGCTGCCCCAGGGTAATATAACCCAAACCAACATCCTTAATAGTCTTTAGTTTGCGGTAGATCTTCGGAATTTTCTCAAAGAAAACTGTGGCTTCATTTATGGTCATTTCTAGCACATCTGAAATAGACTTGCCTTTATACCTTATTTCCAGAGTTTCCCTGTTAAAACGTTTTCCCTGACAGGTTTCGCATTCAACATAAACATCGGGAAGAAAATTCATTTCGATTACACGTAAACCGCCGCCTTTACAGGTTTCACATCTTCCGCCTTTCACGTTAAAGCTAAACCTTCCCGGTTTATAACCCCTTATCATAGCTTCTGTAGTTTTGGCAAAAAGACTTCTTATTTCAGAAAATACACCCGTATATGTAGCCGGATTAGAACGCGGCGTACGACCAATAGGAGTTTGATTGATGTCTATTACTTTGTCGATGTGATCAAGACCTTTAATGCTCTTGTAAGGCATCGGTTTTTTGACCCCGTTGAAGTAATGCGCATTCATGATGGGGTAGAGGGTCTCGTTGATCAAAGTAGACTTTCCGCTTCCCGAAACTCCTGTTACCGCTATCATTTTTCCCAGTGGAAAAGTTACCGAAACGTTCTTTAAATTATTTCCTGTGGCCCCATTTAGCGCAATGCTTTTTCCATTTCCTTTTCTTCTTTTCTTCGGGATTTCAATTTGCATACTGCCGTTCAGGTACCTGGCCGTAATAGTATCATGTTTTTTAATCTCTTCGGGAGAACCTTCGCTAATGATCTCGCCACCGTGTCGTCCAGCTTCGGGCCCAATGTCAATTACATGATCGGCACGCTCTATCATTTCTTTGTCGTGCTCCACGACAATCACTGAATTTCCAAGATCGCGAAGGGAAACCAGGGAATTGATTAATTTTTCATTATCACGTTGATGTAATCCAATACTGGGTTCATCAAGAATGTAAAGTACTCCTACAAGCTGCGAACCAATTTGTGTGGCCAGTCTAATACGCTGTGCTTCGCCGCCAGAAAGGGTTTTTGAACCCCGGTTGAGGGAAAGATAATTGAGGCCTACGTCTACAAGAAACTGTAGTCTCACGCGAATCTCCTTTATAACTTCCGAAGCTATTTTTAGCTGCTTTTCAGATAATTCAGGTTCGAGGTTTTTGAACCATTCGGCAAGATCAACAATGTCTTTTTGGGCCAATTCGGCAATATTTTTTTCATTGATCTTGAAATAGAGCGATTCTTTTTTAAGCCTGGTTCCTTCACATTCGGGACAAAGCACTTTGTCCATATATTCTTTGGCCCAGCGACGTAAAGAGGTAGACTCATTTTTATTGTAGGTCTCTTCAATAAAAGTTGCCACTCCTTCAAAATCGATTTTGAAATCTCTGGTGATACCGAGTGTTTTCGATTCTTTGCTGAATTTTTCTTTCCCCCCGTAAAGGATCATATTCAATGCATCTTGCGGAAGGTTTTTTACGGGATCATTAAGGCTGAATTCAAAGCGTTCGGCGATTAACTCCAGTTGTTTAAAGATCCAGTTCTTTTTTTGCGGGCCATGTGGCACAAGAGCCCCGTTTTTTATACTTTTTGAAGGGTCAGGAATGATCTTATCAGGATTCACCTTATGCAGCGTCCCGATTCCGTTACATACAGGACACGCTCCTTTAGGGGAGTTGAAGGAAAAATTATTAGGTTCCGGGTTGGGGTAAGAAATTCCAGTGGTGGGACACATAAGGTTTCTGCTGAAGTATTTCACTTCTTTAGAGTCCTGTTCCAGGATCATCAACACGTCATCTCCATGATACATGGCTGTCTTAATACTCTGGGATAAACGGCTTTCGACCTCTTCTATAGAAGTGATCTTTAACCTGTCCACCACAATTTCGATTTCATGGGTTTTATACCGGTCTAATTTCATGCCCTTAACAATATCCCGTATCTCTCCATCCACGCGAACTTTTACAAAACCCTGTTTTGCGATTTGTTCAAAAAGTTCTCTGTAATGCCCTTTTCGAGACCTGATTACCGGGGCCAAGACATTCACTTTTTTACCCAAAAACTGTTCTGTGATGAGTTCCTTGATCTGTTCATCGCCATAGCTAACCATTTTTTCTCCAGTATTATAGCTGTAGGCATCACTCGCCCTTGCGTAAAGAAGCCGAAGGAAATCATAAATTTCTGTAATGGTTCCCACCGTGCTTCGGGGGCTCTTGCTAGTAGTTTTTTGCTCAATAGCTATAACCGGGGAGAGACCGTCGATTTTATCGACATCAGGACGTTCCAGGCCACCAAGAAATTGTCTTGCATAAGCAGAAAAGGTTTCGATATAGCGTCGCTGACCTTCGGCATAAATGGTGTCAAAGGCAAGAGAAGATTTCCCTGAACCCGAAAGGCCGGTGATTACAACAAGTTTTTCTCTTGGAATCCTAACATCAATGTTCTTAAGATTATGAACGCGAGCACCTAATATTTCAATATATTCTTCCTTAGAGGTCATAAATTTTTTCAAGAGGGCAAAGGTACTGAAACTGTTATAGATTATGAAAGTTGCTGTGCTCTCCAAAAAGGGCGGTTAATGTTAATTTTTTTCTTACAAAGGCTTTCTTAATTCCCCGATAAATTGCTTATATATTAATAATTAAATCTTAAATGTTAAAGACGAGAGGTATTTTAAACATTTGATTGTCAGTATATTAATACAATTTTTTATTTTCATTTTAAATAAAAACCAATTACCTTTAAATTGTTAAACGGCCATACTCCCTCCCGCCGTTATACTCTCCCTACATATTACTACCCCTACATATTACTACCCCTCACCGAATTTTTGGATTTGTTAATACTCTTTAATTAACTATTAAAGTAATCCTTGAGATGAAAAAATTTACACCCCTTTTTCTCAGTGTATACCTCATGGTATTCATTTTTAATTCGTGTACCAAGGAAGAAG
>JBAVJE010000218.1:0-8826 GCA_049687615.1 Salinimicrobium sp.
ATCTATGAAGCCCTGGAAAGGCTACTTCCGGAACAAAAAGCTTCAGAATTAAGAAAGAAAAAAGAAGAGCTTGGTAACGAAATGACCAGGATTGAAACTGCCATTAAAACGCTGTCGCTGGAACTTATAAGATTGCAGGAAAAAGAAACTGAGGAGCCCCGGGAAGAACTTGTCAAAGTGCTGCGGAATAAACAGGAAGAGCTGCAGCATCTAAATAAATCTTGTGAAGAACTCAGGAGAAAATTAACCAATCACAAGGACGTACTTGAAAAGATCGGGAAAATCGAAGCAGGCCTTGTTGAAAAGAAACAGAAAATAAGACGGTGGGAATTGCTCAACCAGCTCATAGGGGATGCAACCGGTAAAAAGTTCAACGATTTTGCCCAGGATCTCAGCCTGTCACAGCTGCTGCAGCTGGCGAACAAAAGGCTGGCCGGCCTAAGTGATCGATATCGAATGGACAAACCTTCGGAAACCGAAGATGACGGGCTGGTAGCAATTGATGAGCATATGGGCGGACAACGAAGATCTGTCAAGACGCTTTCGGGTGGGGAGACCTTTATCTTAAGTCTTTCCATGGCGCTTGCCCTGTCTGATCTTGCCTCTAAAAATGTGGAGATCAATTCGCTCTTTATCGATGAGGGCTTTGGCTCCCTGGATCCTGAAACCCTTGACCAAACCCTTGATACGCTGGAGAAACTCCAGGCCGAATCTTCAAAGACCATAGGCATTATTAGCCATGTAGATTCATTAAAGGAAAGAATCGCGACCCAGATACAGTTAAAAAGGAACGGGCAGGGCTACAGTTCTCTTGAACTTAAAGGATAAAACCTGTCAAAAATGTCATTTTTGACGCCTCTCTTTTCTAGTCATTAAAAGATAAAATTTTGCGAGATTTTTCGGCTTTGCGTAACATGGTATAAACCAATAAAAGCAGAGTTATGAAAAAAATCCTGATGATACTTTCTTCCAACAGTGAATTAAAGGACACCGATTCTAAAACGGGCGTATGGCTGGGAGAATTTACAGATCCTTATTTTGAATTTAAAGATAAAGGATATGATATAGTTCTTGCGAGTCCTTTGGGCGGCAGACCACCTGTCGATCCCAGAAGTAAATTAACCGAAAACCTCACCAGTTCCAACCGGCGTTTTGAAAAAGACGAAAAAGCGCAAAGAGATTTCGAGTATACCAGAAAATTAAGCGAGGTTTCTGCAGATGATTTTGCCGGGGTATTTCTGCCCGGGGGTCACGGCCCTATGGGCGATCTGGCTACAGATAAGGACACGGCAAATCTTATCGTAGATTTCTACCGGCAGGACAAACCCATTGGGGCCATCTGCCACGGCCCGGCAGGTCTTTTAACAGCCGCAATTGAAGAACCTGATCTTTTGCTAGGGAGAGATGTTACAGCCTTTTCCAATACCGAAGAAAAACTGGTTGGCCTTCGTGATCATATTCCCTTTAGCCTGGAAGACCGTTTAAAAACTTTGGGAGCAAATTACCATTCGGCTACAATTCCTTTTATGAGAGAGGTAAAAGTGGATGGAAAACTGGTCACGGGACAGAACCCGGTTTCTGCTGAAAAAGCCGCACGCGAGCTCATCAAACTCCTGGAGGCCTAAATTCTTTTTTCTGAATTTGTGCTGCGAACACTTCTGGTGATGAAACTTCCGAAGAAATTGGATTCTTTCAAAATTCCAAAATCCAAAGGTGCTTCGATTTTAATGACGCAAAAATCCCTTCATTTTGCGTCATTAAAATTTAGAAGAAGCGCATGTTGGAGAAAAACTACTTAGCATACATACATGAATACTGCTTTTTAGGACCTATCCACACAAGTATTTAAAGAAAAATCATGATTCGAGGATTGGAAAAACCCAAAAGTCAGCAAAATGTAGCCACCCTTACTTAAAAATCTTTCGTTTTAAAACTGAATTTTTGCTAAATTCATCGAATATTTAAATATATTCTTATGAATTTCGCTAAAATAATTTTTTTAGGTTTGCTTTTCAGCAGCAGTTTAGGATTTTCACAAAAAAAATCATTTTCAGCCGAACTAAACAAGAAAGTTTACGATTCCCTCAAGCAAGATGATTCACATGTCTTTAAGGTCGAAATCGATTCTGCCTACTTTGTTTACGGACAAGTCAACCAGGAGACAGTTGACGTAGTTGTAAATGTCTTCGACCCTGACCATATAAGTGTGCAAAATTTTGACGGTCCTGCCCGGGGACCCGAAGCTTTTACGTTCGTATCTAAAAAGAAAGGAGAATACGAGATCGTGGTTACTCCGTTTGAGGATAATCAAGGCCAATATAGCTTTGAACTTAAAGCAGTTGAGCCTGTAGCCACGACCGCAAAGGCCAAAGTAGACCAGGTCATGTTGCCTTTTAGCGGAGATAATGTTCCCGGCGGTGTAGTGATGGTCATGAAAGACGGAGATATTATTTTTGAAAAGGCCTACGGGATGTCCAATCTCACGTACAACATACCGTTCAAGACTTCTACAATGACCAATTTAGGCTCTACTTCAAAACAGTTCACTGCTATGGCAATAGAATTGCTGGCGCAGCGGGGAAAGCTTAACCTGGATGACGATATTAGAAAATATTTCCCGGAATTACCTGACTTTGGAAAAAAAGTGAGCATCAGGAATCTGCTTACACACACCAGCGGTTACCGGGAATTTTTAAATCTTCTGGCAATGACGGGCCGCGATTTAAGCGGAAATCTGGATCGCGAAATAATTTTTCAGGTCCTAAAAAACCAGCCCGAACTTCAAAATGATCCGGGAGCAGAATGGAATTACAACAACACCGGCTATGTGCTCTTAGCGGCCCTGGTTGAAAAAGTGACTGAAACACCATTTCCTGTATGGATGCAAGAAAATATTTTCGAGCCATTAGACATGACCAATACTATGGTACGTGCAAACCCCAACCAGGTGGTTCCAAACCGTTCTATGGGTTACATCTCTTCTAAAAAAGGCGAATATGAAGAAGTTACAGATCTGGGAGGCGCAGTAGGTGCCGGCGCAATCTATTCTACAGTTGAAGATCTTGCGAAATGGATAAGGAATTTTTCGAAGCCTAAAATTGGAAATAAAGACATCATAAGAGAGATGGCTACACCTTACGTGCTTAGCACGGGAGACACAACAAATTACGGATTCGGGCTGCAGATCAATGAAATTCGAGGACTTAAGAACATTCATCACGGTGGTGCCGATGTTGCTCACCGCAGTATGCTTATGTATTTTCCGGAAATTGAAGCCGGTGTAGTTGTGGAGAGCAATAATGCCTCCTTCGATCAAAGCATACCTGAAAAAGTTGCCATAGCCTTCTTTAGGGAATACATGAAGGCCGAAGACAAGACAGAAGAAGCCGAAGCTGAAACCAAAATCTTCGTATACGAGCCGGAGAATTTCGACGCCTTCACTGGAAAATATGAACTCGAAGAGGCCCCTGGTTTTATCCTCACTTTTAAGAGAGATGGCGAAAGGATCTATACACAGGCCACTGGCCAGCCTGAAGTTGATCTCAAACCGGTCTCAGATACTGTATTCAGTCTCGTTGGTGTTGATGCAAAGATCACTTTTCATTCCGGTCCTGATGGAAAGCCAGATACTCTTACGCTACACCAGCATGGGGATCACCTTGCGAATAGGATCAACTGGACTCCAGATGAGGAAGAACTTAAGTAGTATACCGGAAAATACTTCAGCGACGAAATAGAAACCATGTTTACAGTTGTTTTTAAAGATAGCAGTCTTATTATGAAAAATTATCAAATGGAGGGCCTGAAAATGACCCCAAGTGATAAAGACTCTTTCTCGGTAAAATTCCCCATGGCAAATGTGGAATTCCAGAGAAACTCAAAGGGAGAAATCACAGGATTTAAAGCCTCGAATAGCCGCACCCGTGGTGTTTTTTTCAGAAAAGAAGATTAGAAAAATAATTCCGAAGAAATAGGGAAAACGGCACATATGTACGACAACAATAAAGGAAATTTAGGAAGATCTGAAATGACTCTTGAACAAAAGCTCAGTCACTTTTCGGTTTGTGCTGAACTAATGCCGGGGGTGGTAATTATTCATGAACTCAAAAATGGATTTAAGGAATTCCATACGATATATATGACCACCAACGGTCTCGATAAACTGGGGGTAAGTTTGAGCGAACTCCAGGAAATGGGAAATAAATATCACGAACGTTTCTTCAACAACGACGACATGGAAGGATTCGTAATAAAGCTCAAATCATTGATGCAAAAGAAGGATCCCGATGAGACTTTTACATTTTTCCAACAGGTAAAGTTTAAGGATCGGGAAGAATGGGTATGGCATGTAGCCTCCATTCGCATTTTTCATCAGGATGAAGAAGGAAATCCCACGCACGTTATCACGACAGCTTTCCCTATAGACCAGATGAAGCACATCCAGAACAAGGCCGAACGCCTGCTGGCAGAAAATCAATTCTTTAAAAAGAACCTTAAAAAATTCCTAAGCCTTGGGGGTCGTGAAAAAGAGGTATTACATCTTGTTGCCATAGGTAAAAGCTCGGTTGAGATTGCAGAGGACCTCCATATTTCTGTAGAAACCGTCAATACGCATCGAAAGAATATTAAGAAAAAGCTGGAGATCAATACTACATACGAATTCACAGAATATGCTCATGCCTATGATCTGATATAAGGGCAAAAAAAAAATCGGGGCCCCTACATCCCCGATTTTTTTAATTCATTGAACAAATATTGAAATTTCAAGAGAGATTCCGTTGTTTGTCCAAATCCATGTGGTAAAATTAAAACAAGATGAGACTGTAAACAATACCCACTTTTGGGGATTTTTTTCCTGAGCAACAACAATTTGAGCTGAATTTTATAAAAAACCTGTACAAGGAGGCAAGGCTTGACTAACCTGAAATCGCATTTTTCATATTTTTGTAAAAAATTCTCAAATGCACCGGCACTTCAAGATCTATAAACCCTACGGTTATCTAAGCCAGTTCATCACTAACCAAAGTACACGCAAGAACAAAAAAATGCTGGGTGAACTGTATGATTTTCCCGATGGTACCATGGCCGCAGGGAGATTAGACCAGGATTCTGAAGGGCTGTTACTGCTTACCACGAATGGCAAATTGAGCGCCATGATTACAGGAAGCAGTATCGAAAAGGAATATTATGTGCAGGTAGATGGCGAAATTGATCAAACAGCTGTTGACCAAATGCAGGGTGGAGTTGAGATAGGCATTCAGGGAAATAAATACCTCACTAAACCCTGTAAAGCATTTATAATTCCTGAAAAACCCCACTTTCCCGAAAGAGCTAAAAAGATAAGAGATGATAGACACGGTCCCACAAGTTGGATCTCAGTTTGTCTTACTGAGGGGAAATTCCGTCAGGTCAAAAAAATGACGGCCGCAGTAGGATTTCCAACTCTTCGCCTGGTACGGGTAAGAATAGGCAAGGAATATTTAGGAGAGATGTCGGCCGGAGAAGTGCAGGAACTGGAGCAGGTAAATCTTTAAAAATCTGGGTATTAAAGTTCTTTAAATTATTGGATAATAGCCCTCTTCTTCTTATCTTAAGGTCATCTCAAAATTGCGGTCATGAGAAACATCCTGTTGCCTACCGATTTTTCGCAGAGCTCGACTAATGCTATATCTTATGCGCTGCACCTAATGCAGGAAAAGACCTGCACTTTCCACTTTTTGAGTGTTTATAAAGCCTGGAATTACACCAGCGGAGACCTCATGCTCTCAGATAGCGAAGATTCTGTGTACGAATGCCTTTTGCAGGAGAATTCGGGTAAACTGGAAAAACTTATTTCCAGTATAAAAAAAAGATTTCCTAAAGAAGATTTTAAGTTTGAAGCTATCAACAGTTACGACATCTTTACAGATGCCATCAAAAAACTTGTAGAGCTGCATAGTATCGATCTCATCGTAATGGGCACAGACGGGAGTTCAAATATTACCGAAAGCATTTTTGGAAGCCACACGTTAAGGGTGATTAGAAAGGTCAATGCACCATTGCTGGTCATTCCAAACGGCACAAAATGTCAAAGACCCAGGCACCTCCTGCTAAGCCTTGATATGGCTTCAAAACCTGAGCAGGTGAGTTTCGAGACCCTTCATAAATTTTTCGGGAATCAATCTTTTTCTCTGGACATTCTAAAAATATCAAAACCCGATCCTGATTCCGTAGAAGAAACTGATCAGAAAAAGAGGGTAATCCAACTTTTTGAGATTTACAATCCGCGGTATCACGAGATAAGTGGGGTTTCTGTCACCGAGGCGATAGCATCTTTTCTAAAATCTTCAAATATTGATTTTCATGTGCTTCTAGGTAAAAAAGAGCAATTCTTAGAACGCGTATTTGGTTCTAATCTTTCGAAGATCATCTATGCTACACCTGTTCCCCTTCTTGTCCTGCACGAAGCCAAAGAAGACCATAACAGAATTCGAAGAAGGAAGAAAAAAACTTCCAGGCACATCTTATGAGGATTATGTTTTCTATTGTCTTGGGCCTGCATGTTTTGATCCATTTTTTAGGACCATTAAAGTCTTTTCATCCTCAACTGGTTCCCCAGCTTAGTCGCAATATTTCCAGGACCGAAGGCATCTTCTGGTTCCTTGACGGTATACTTCTCCTGCTTGCTCTACTTTTCCTGATCTACAAAAAGGAGCTGTGGCCTTTTCTGGCTATTGCTGGAGTACTGCTGTCCCAAATTCTTATTAGTCTGAACTGGAGTGATGCAAAATATGGTACTTTTCTGAACTTGCTTATCCTGGCTGTGAGCGTTCCGGCTATCGCCCGGGGGAGTTTTCAAAAAATGGTTTCTTCTGAAGTGGCTGTTCTTCGAAACGAGGCAAATATAACTCCGGTCTCTAAAATGCAAAAAATTGAGGAGCTTCCGGAAGTCGTGCAAAAATGGCTGAAGTCTTCGGGAGCTGCAGAATACGCCAACATTAGAACTGTATATCTGGAACAGCAGGGGAAGATGAGAACAACTCCCGAAGGAAGATGGATGGACTTTACTGCTGTTCAGAATTTTTCGGTTCAAAAGCCGGGTTTTGTATGGTATGCAGAAGTTTCGGCTTACCCCGGCATCTCCCTCAGCGGACGCGATAAACTGAGGAATTCCCATGGAGAGATGTTGATAAAGGCAGCTTCCATTATTCCGGTAGTAGATGAAAAAGGAAATGAGAAGATCGACTCCGGAAGTCTGCTGCGTTACCTGGGAGAAATTTGCTGGTTCCCTTCTGCGGCCAGAGCCAATTTTATTGAATGGACAGCGGCCGGACAAAATTCGGCAGTTGCAGAAATTACTTCCAGGGGCCTAAAAGTAAAAGGAACTTTCTATTTTTCACCGGATGGTACTCTCCTTTCATTTGAGACTTTGAGATTCTATGGCGCCGCCAAAAATTCAAGACCGGAAAAGTGGCACATAGAGATTCTGGAAAACCAAAATTTTGACGGTATCCTGGTTCCTTCCAAATGCCGGGTCACCTGGAAACTGGCAGAAGGAGATTTTACATGGCTGGAGCTGGAGGTTAACTCTCTTAAATACAATCCTTGAATCTAAAACTATAGAATTTTCAAGATTTTTACGGTAAGATCATGCCATCCTCCATTTTGATGATTCTGTCTGTTCCCCGGGCGAAATCCATGTCATGGGTGACGATTAAGAGAGAAAGGCCTTGTAAATGACTTAGTTCTTTAAAGATGTTGAACACATTTTCTGAATTATGACTGTCGAGATTCCCGGTTGGCTCATCACCCATAATGATATCAGGATCATTAATCAAAGCCCGGGCAATGGCCACCCGCTGCTTCTCACCTCCCGAGATCATTGATGCCTTTTTATCTGCCAGCTGTTCAATCCCCAACACCTTCAGTTTTCCCATCGCATCTTCCCTTATCTCGGCAATTGATTTTTCTGCGAGCTTTTTTGCCGGCAGCATCACGTTTTCGAGAACGCTGAATTCCGCCAGCAAATAATGAAACTGAAATACAAAGCCAATGTTTTTGTTCCTGATGTGGGCCAATTCATTCTGGGAATTTCCGGTAATAGGCTTTTGATTGAGAAAAAGTTCCCCTTCGTAATCTGTATCCATCGTGGAAAGTACGTAGAGCAAGGTTGACTTTCCGCAGCCTGACTTGCCCATAATTGACACGAATTCACCCTTCCCAATTGCGAGATCAATATTTTTAAGGACATGGAACATCACCGGCTTTCTAAAATGCTTGTTGATATTTTTGGCCTCCAGGACGTACTTCATTTCTAAAGGGAATTGATGATATGAACCGGATCAATTTTTTTGGCCTTACGCGATGGCAGATATCCTGCCATGAATGTTGCAATCAACGCAAACCCTAATCCTGCTAAATAAAATCTGAAATCAAAGTTGATGGGGTAAGTTGTAATGGTGGGCAGAGCCTCTGTATTAAAAGCGGTGTGATCTATTAGTACAGAAAGCCCATATCCAATGAGCAACCCCAGAATACCGCCAATAACACCTATAATGAGCGCCTGGCTCATAAAGATGAACTGCACATCCCTGCCCGAAAAACCTGTAGCCTTTAAAATGGCAATATCATTCATTTTTTCATAAATAAGCATATTGAGGATGTTGTAGATCCCAAAACCTGCCACAATGAGCAAAGTAATGGCAACGGCATAGGTAATTAAATTTCGAATGGTGGTACCGGTTTCGAATTGTGCGTTTGCGGTTTTGATATCTACGGCACTCAGCCCAAATTGTTCTTCTATCTCCTGTGAGAGCGGCACGGCATCTTCTATGTCATAGAGTTTTA
>JBAVJE010000219.1:0-2056 GCA_049687615.1 Salinimicrobium sp.
TTTATAGGCTTATAAGTAAGGACAGGTCCAAAATTTCCTGAAATTGATGCTTTAAAATCAACACCGCTATCTGGAGAAATACTTAAGAATTTTGCACCCGATGACTTTGCTAACTGGAGAATAGCCAATTTAGCCGGTTTCCTACCGGACTTAGCAAGAATACCTTCCGACACTCTTAACTCATTAATTTCTTTGCGTTCTTTTACGTACCCGGCTATAAAATATTTCTCATTGAATATCACTTTGTATTTCTGTAATGGATTGTCAAGATAACGCCATTTAATGTAAGCTATATCCTTGGGAGTAAAAAGTCGACCGCTTGCCTTTAATTGCTCATGGTGAATCTTTAGCAGTTCCTTAATCATACCTTCCTTACCTGAGATTCCGTATTCAACTCTCTTATTCCTAAACTGCAACAAATTCAGAGGACGCAAAGTTATCTTAAGCTTATCTACTTCTTCCCATCCCATTTTTAAGTATCCGGGTTTGCTTTGGTCATTCGGAGTGTTAAACACAAAATGATCGCCTCGTTCTTTTCCGATTTCCAGCGCTTTTAAGGTGAGTTTTTTAAAAATTCCCTTTCCCTGGTGATCCGGATGAGTAGCCGTATCTACTGCCCGAAAAGTAGAATAAATTTGATCACCTCTTTGCCACTGCCATCGCATGAATGCCCGCACGCCAACTATTTCTTTATTCTCTTCTGCCACTAATACTAAGGATTCTCCAAAAGGATTATCGACATGTTTATAACGCCAGACCTCTTCAGTCTTTTTCGACGACGTCTCTCCCAGGCTGGCTTTCAAGACCTTCAATATTTGTGGGATATCATTATGATTAGCTTCTCTAATAGTCATCGATAATTACTCAATTAGTTAATAGGGATTGGTTAATTCGTGATACTATGATGGGAAGTAAGCACGGAATCAAGATGAATTCATTACGTTTCGAAATTACTATATATTGTCTCCAACTCATCAACCATTTTCTTCAAACTAAAATTTTTCACAACTCTTTCTCTTGCGGCTTTTTTGTATCTCTTGAAATGTTCAGGATCATCTATTAGAATATGGCAAAGTTCTGGAAGCTTTTGCCATTCTTCAACTTTACAGGTCAATCCGTCCTGTTCATTCCTGATCACCTCCTTAATACCACCTGCATCAGTTGCTACCACGGCACACTCCATACTCATCGCTTCCAGCAAAGCAATCGGTAATCCTTCAAAAGAAGAGCTCATCATGAAGATATCCATAGCCTCAAAATAAGGTTTTACATCTGTTTTCAGTCCTGGAAAAAACACCACATTTTCAAGTCCGAGTTTTTCCCACTCTTGCTTAATTTCCTCCTCGAGAGGGCCGGCCCCTACAATAATTCCATAGACGTTGGGATTCTTTTCTCTAATCTTTTTAATAACACGCAACCACTCTACAAGACGCTTCTGAAATCTAAAAACCGCAACATTTCCGATTAGAATAGCATCATCCGCAATTCCCAATTCTGATCTCACTTTTGAATCTCCAGACCTATGAAAAGTTTCTGTGTTCACTCCATTTAATAAAGTTTGGACAGGAATTTTTGGATGGATGTTCTTTATAATAGAACCTTTTACATCCTGGGAAACCCCCAAAGCCAGGTTTTGTGAGTTAAAGCTTAGCTTATTAATGGTTTTAGTGACACTATGATAACGTTCCTGCATATTATGCTCAGTATAGACTACGGGAATTCCTGTTCTATTATGAACCAATCGACCTACGAAACCAGCCCAAGGAAGGTGACATTGTAAAAGCTCAATTTTATGCTCTTTAATATAAGAAATGATCTTTTTATACTGCAGCAACAAACGAATATTATCTTTTGCCTCTAAACAAGTTACTTTTCCACCAGCATTTTGGAGCGCTTCCACCATTTGATCCTTCCAGGGAAGAAAATAGATATAATGAAAGTCAAATTTTCCCTGGTTGTGAAGCTTCAGGGTTTCGGGAAGTAACATTTCTGCTCCTCCTCTTCCCAGAGACTTAATAATGTGAAGTACCTTTATTTTCGCCATAGAATTAATAAT
>JBAVJE010000220.1:0-5495 GCA_049687615.1 Salinimicrobium sp.
CTATTTGTCATAGTTGTCCTGTTCGCACTTCCCCTGGTGGCGTATCTTTTTTTTGCTTCGGGGGTGAACCATTTTGCCAGGCTACCTATTCTTACTGAAAAGCTTTACGGGCTGGAAAACTTTGAAACTGCCAAAAATGAGCAGTTGTCATTTGAAAATAACATCAGTATTCTGGCTTTTCCCGGAGAGGATTCTTATGACTATCTTACCAATGCTTTTCATTTAGCCGAAAAGATATACAAGCCTTACCACCAGTTCAAGGATTTCTATTTTGTTTTTGTGGTTCCGAAAGGTTCCGAAGCTGAAGTTGAGCAACTTAAGGAAGAGCTTTCTCAAATTGTAGCGTTGTCCAAATGGCGTTTTGTTTATGGAACCAAAGAGGAGATAAGCGAATTATTTAACAGCCTTGGTACTAACCTTGAGCTCAATCAAGAATTGTCATCTCCTAACGCCTTTATTATCGATAAAGCCGGTAAGCTTCGCGGCAGGGAAGAAGATGAAGATGGACAAAAGCTGTATGGTTATGACACCGGCTCGATAGCCGTACTCAATAACAAGATGAATGATGATGTAAAAGTTATTCTCGCAGAATATAGATTGGAACTCAAGAAGTATAACAAGGATAGTTCAAAATAAATGAAAAATTACTATTACATAGGAATAACCCTCGTTATTCTCATTTTTGGGATCATAGTGGTTCCAGAAATCATCGATAAAATAAATAAAAAGGAGGTCGTGGATGATAAACGATCAGATTCCAGGGTGGATAGAGCTACTGCTGCAGAAGAGCTGGCCTACATCGAACTCAACGGAAACCGTAAAAAAGTCCCCGATTTTGAATTTATAGATCAACATGGAGATACCATTACCAATAAAGATTACGCAGGCAAAATTTATGTAGTGGAATTCTTTTTTTCTACCTGTCCGTCTATCTGTCCAATAATGAAAGAGAACCTTCTGGAGGTGCAGAAGGAATTTAAGGATGAGAATGCTTTTGGAATAGCTTCTTTTTCCATAGATCCAACTCACGATACTCCCGAAGTTTTAAATGAATATGCGGCCGCTAACGGAATAGAACACCCAAACTGGCATTTGTTGACGGGTAAAGGTACCAGTGTTTATGATCTTGCCAATAAAGGCTTTAATATTTATGCCGGAGAAGATGCAGATGCTCCCGGTGGTTTTGCTCATTCGGGTTATTTTGCACTTGTGGATAAGAACGGATACTTCAGGTCACGAAGAGATGAATTTGGCAATCCTATTATATTCTACCGCGGCTCTGTTGAGGCAGGATCGGTAACCAGTCCCGAGGAAGAACAGCCCGAAACAGATATTTTGATTCAGGACATAAAGAATTTACTGGATGATTGAGCACAAAAAAACAGATAGGTTTATGGTCCCGGCCATTATAGGTATTTCAATTCTGGTACCTGTGTTGGTCTTGATTCTCATGTACCTTCCCGAGAGATATAATTTCCTCGGAATAGAAATGGGTAATTTTCCTCTTTTCCACGCTATTCTCAACTTTTCTACTGCAATTCTTCTGGTGTTTGGTTACTATTTAATGAAAATAAAAGATCTTGTTTGGCACCGCAACACCATGATCGCGGCCTTTTTTCTTTCAAGTATTTTCCTTGTAAGTTATGTGATCTCTAAAATTAGTAATGATCCTGTGCCATTTGGGGGTGAAGGAATTTTACGACCCATTTATTTTTTTATACTTATCAGTCATATTCTTTTATCGGCCATTATTGTACCTTTAGTATTATTTACAATGTATCGGGGACTTACGGGAGAAGTGGCGAGACACCGTAAAATTGCCCGGTATACATTTCCTGTTTGGCTTTATGTGGCCGTAACCGGAGTGTTGGTATATATTTTTATGGCTCCCTATTATTAAGATCATGAAGAAGAAAATTGGGTTTGCACTACTGTTTTTAGTTTTGTTCTCTTTTGAGGCCGAAGCCCAGTGTGCTATGTGCAGGGCGGTACTTGAAAATGAGGCTTCGGGGTCGGCAGCCGAAGCGATCAACGATGGGATCATGTATCTCATGGTTTTTCCCTATCTTCTTATGGCGGGAGTTGCCTATGCTATCTGGCGTTCCCGTAAGAAAAGCAGGACATAATAGTCTTCTTTCTCTTTTGAAAGACTTGCTATTCTTGATTTTTTAGTCTCCCGGTGTAACATTTGCAGGTTTCGTTAGTCTAATGGGTGGACGAGAACTGTCCAAAAAGTTTTTCAGAGATGATAGAGATTAAAGATCTGCATAAATCTTACAAGACCGGAAATTCTTCCCTGCATGTGCTCAAGGGAATCAACTTTAATGTTGCTGAAGGGGAATTGGTTTCAATTATGGGTTCTTCGGGATCCGGAAAATCTACCCTGCTTAATATTCTCGGAATGCTGGATGAGGCAGATGCAGGTTCCTATACCCTGGATGGGGTGCCCATCAAAAATTTAAACGAAAAAATTGCTGCACGTTACCGGAATAAGTTTTTGGGATTTATTTTTCAGTCCTTCAATCTTATCTCTTATAAATCGGCTTTAGATAATGTGGCGCTGCCGTTGTATTATCAGGGTTTGAAACGAAAGGAACGGATGGAGCGTGCGATGGAATATCTGCAAAAGGTGGGGCTTGAGCCATGGGCGCAGCATCTGCCAAATGAACTTTCCGGCGGACAGAAGCAAAGAGTTGCCATTGCCCGTGCCTTAGCCAGTGATCCAAAGGTATTGTTGGCAGATGAGCCAACAGGAGCTTTAGACTCTAAAACCTCTTACGAGGTGATGGACCTCATTCAGAAAATTAACGAAGAAGGGCGTACCATTCTTATTGTGACTCACGAGAAGGATATTGCCCAAATGACCAAACGCATCGTAAACCTTAAAGACGGTGTGATCATCGATGATACCAGGGTAGAGCAAGTAAAAGCATTACAGAATGTTTAGTCTTGAACGCTGGGAGGAGATTTTTGATACGATTCGCAAAAACAAATTGCGAACGTTTCTTACGGGCCTCTCCGTAGCCTCGGGAATATTCATTCTCGTTGTTCTTCTGGGGATAGGAGAGGGCATGCGCACCGGCATATCTCAGGAATTCGAAAGAGATGCTGCTAATGAGATTTTCGTGTGGACCGGAACTACTTCGGTTGAATATAAAGGTCTCAATCCGGGACGTAGAATTCAGCTAAAAAATGAAGATTTCAATGAGACCCGCCGAAAACATAAAGACGAACTTGAATATAAATCCTCAGTTTTTCGCATTTGGAATGCCGTTGTAAACTTCGGAAAGGAATCTGGTGCTTATTCGGTAGAAGGAGTTTGGCCAGATTACCAGTTTCTGGAGAATAGCGATATGGTCAACGGCCGCTACCTTAATTATACAGATCTGGAACAGTACGAAAAAGTGGCTGTCATCGGAAACAAGGTGAAAAATGACCTTTTCAAGGGGAGGAATCCTATTGGGAAATATCTGCAGGTTTCCAATATCAACTTTAAAGTAATAGGGGTGTTTTCCGATCCGGGGGGAGAAAGAGAAGAATCCCGTGTATATGTACCTTTTACCACAGCACAACGAGTCTTTGGCGGTGGTGACATAGTTAATAACATGGCTTTTACCCTGCCTAAAGAAGAAAACTTTGAAAAAGCCCTTGCTGCCTCAAATCGCTTTACCACAATATTACAGCAGGATCTTAAAGAAAGACATATCGTTGCACCCGAAGATAACCGGGCGGTCAACGTTAATAATTCCCTGGAAAATGCCAAGAGGTTTTATGATCTTATGGATATGATTAAGTTCTTCTTTTGGGGGGTGGGAATATGTACCATAATCGCCGGGATTGTAGGCGTGAGTAATATTATGTTGATCATCGTAAAAGAAAGAACACGAGAAATAGGAGTAAGAAAAGCTTTGGGGGCAGAACCCTGGTCAATAGTCTGGATGGTGCTGCACGAATCAATTTTTGTAACAACAATAGCCGGATTCTTGGGACTTATTACCAGCCTTGCTTTGCTCGAGGTGGTGGGACCAATGATAGAGACAGAATTTATTTCGAACCCTACGGTTAATTTCCCGGTAGCAGTTTCCACTGTTATTATTCTGGTAATTGCCGGGGCATTGGCCGGATTTTTCCCGGCATGGAGGGCAGCCAGTATAAAACCCATTGAAGCACTAAGAGACGAGTAAAGATGTTCAGTAAAGACAATTGGGACGAAATATTAGAAGCTTTGAGCGCCAACTGGTTTAGGACGCTCTTGACGGCTTTTGGGGTGCTTTGGGGAATTTTTATTCTGGTCATTCTCCTTGCAGCAGGGAAAGGTCTGGAAAATGGTGTCAAACAGGGATTCAGCGGGATGGCTACAAATTCCATGTTTATGTGGACACAGGTAACTTCCAAGCCTTATAAAGGTCTTCCTAAAGGCCGAAGGTATAGCTTCAAAACTGATGATGTTACTGCCATAAAAGACAATGTCCCCGGCCTTAAGTTCGTTTCTCCCAGGAACCAGTTAGGAGGTTTCCGCGGAACAAATAACGTAACCCGTGGCTTAAATACAGGTGCCTACAATGTTTACGGGGACTATCCCGAGATCATTGAGCAGCAGCCAATGGATATTACTACGGGTAGATTTATCAATTATTCAGATATCAACGAGAAACGGAAAGTCGCTGTAGTGGGAGGAGGGGTGCGTTCAGAGATGTACGAAAAAGGAGAAGAAGTGCTCGGAACCTATCTTAAGATCAACGGAGTCAATTTTATGGTGATTGGCACCTATAAAAAGAAAGGCAACAATAATGGTAATGTTGAAGAGGCTCAAAAGGAAATATATGTCCCATTCACTGCCTTTTCCCAGGCCTTCAACA
Organism: Salinimicrobium sp.; assembly: GCA_049687615.1. Lineage (GTDB taxonomy): Bacteria > Bacteroidota > Bacteroidia > Flavobacteriales > Flavobacteriaceae > Salinimicrobium. Next base: position 4,860 of record JBAVJE010000220.1, read on the forward strand.
GAGGGAAAGACGTGGGCTGGATGGCCATCACAGCTGAAGATGGCTCCTCGATAACCAATCTTAAGGGTCAGGTTTTGGACGTTGTAAAAAGCAGGCATTCCATTCACCCTGAAGATGATAGGGCCATTGGGAATTTTGATCTCTATGAGGAGTTCAACAAGATCAACGGACTTTTTGTGGCGCTAAATGGAGTGGCTTACTTTGTAGGTATTCTGGTGTTGCTGTCGGGAATTATTGGTATAAGCAACATTATGCTTATCGTGGTCAAAGAAAGAACAAATGAAATTGGCGTGAGAAGAGCGCTTGGGGCTACCCCGTGGGCTATAAGAGGACAAATCTTAACTGAAGCCGTTTTCCTTACCATCATCTCGGGAATGGCGGGAATTGCCATGGCCACAGGGGTGATAGCTTTAATAAATTACTTTTTGAGTAGTATGGATACCTCAGAAATGATGTTTACAAATCCAAGTGTGAACCTGGGAGTAGTCTTTGTCGCGCTCGCGATCCTGGTCGTTTCAGGTTTACTTGCGGGAATGATTCCGGCACAAAATGCCATAAAAGTCAAACCGGTTGATGCTTTAAGAACAGAATAATACATAAGTCAAACTAAAGAGAATGAAAAGAACTGTTACCATC
>JBAVJE010000221.1:0-18849 GCA_049687615.1 Salinimicrobium sp.
AACCTGGAGTGGAGATTATATCAGTGCTTCGGGAGAATTTGATGCCGATGGTTTAGCTGCCGATGATTATATCGTTACCTACACCTATAGTGATGGCAATGGTTGTGAAAACAGCGATACAGCTACAGTCACAGTCGATGCTCTACCAGAACCTCCCGCTTACCAAACCACCCAAGCCGATTGCCTTGGAGGTAATGGTGGTATAGTCTTCCTAAATGTGGGAGATAACATGTACTACAGTATTAACGGAGGTGATTTTGTACTTTATGATGATGAAATTAGTCTTGCTGAGGGATTCTATGACTTTAGAATTCGTTACGGTGAAGATGAATGTATCTCTGATGAATTTGAAGTAGAGATCAAAAAACCGAATGCAGATGTCGTAACCTTAGTTCCAGATGTTATTCAACCTGATTGTGATACATTCCAGGGAACCATCGTGATTACCAATGCAGGTGATTTGGGTGATTTGAATTATACAGTGACCAACGAGGATACCAATACAGATTATTACACTTCTGTAGCCTATCCGGTAGGAGGGTTCACCGGACTACCTGCAGGAAACTACTACGTGAGTGCAATTAGTGATAATGGTTGTATTTCTGGTAATATCAGAATTACTTTAAACGAACCTGTTTGCGATGACTTTGACGGTTGCACTCTCGGTTACTGGAAAAACCATACCAATAGATGGTGTAAGGATTACCAAACATGTACTTCTTATGTAGAAGCTTTCTTTAATTACCAGGGAGGTTATGACGATGCTCCAAAAGAGCTAAGAGATCTTACTTTACAGGAAGTGTTAAACTTAGGTGGCGGAGGCGTCTACAATTTTGGTCGCCAATCAGTTGCTGCGTTGTTGAATGCCTGTGGTGAAATGGTCGATTATGAGCTTCCAACAACATTTGATGTTATTGATTATGTGAGAAACAATGTGGACACCCCTGGTGCTGCAGGTTCATATCTTGATATGCTCAATAATGCAGGTTGTACCATGGGAGGTTCCAGGGCTACTACGGCTCCTTCTGACGATTGTGAATCTTATGAAAAACCAAAAGGTAAAGGCAATGGCAAAAACAAAAATGCCAAAGCCACTTCAGATGTGTCCACCTTCCCGGTTCCGTTTAAAGAAACCGTCAATGTGAGCTATGATTTCGATTACACTTCAGATGTTACTATTCAATTGTTCGACATGAGAGGACGACATTTGAGAACCTATAAAGACAAAAAAGTCACTAAAGGTTCAGTAACAACAATGAATATTGACTTTGCTTTAAAAGCAAATCAAATATACATCCTGAAGGTAACTACAGACAGGGAAACTTTTGTCAAACAAATCATTTCCTCTAAAAAGTAAATTTTAATGACCTTTTAAAATAGAAAAGCAGCCGGAAACGGCTGCTTTCTTAATTATATATATATTGATGAGTCCTCTTTAGACGTCATCCTGAATTTATTTCAGGATCTTTATAAATCGAACCTATATAATATCCTAATCTCTCAAAATACTTCTAGAGATTACTATTTTCTGGATCTCTGAAGTTCCTTCGTAGATCTGTGTGATCTTAGCGTCTCTCATTAAGCGCTCTACATGGTACTCTTTTACATATCCATTTCCACCGTGCACCTGGACGGCTTCAACGGTTACATCCATGGCTGTTTGAGAAGCGAATAATTTAGCCATAGCTCCCGATAGATCGTAACTTTCACCATTATCTTTATCGCAGGCTGCTTTCATTACCAGGTGGCGTGAAGCTTCGATGGAGGTATACATATCTGCCAGTTTAAAGGCGATAGCCTGGTGGTTCATGATCTCGGTACCAAAAGCTTTTCTCACTTTTGAATAATCCCTTGCCAATTCGTACGCTCCGGCTGCAATACCAAGCGCCTGCGCAGCGATCCCAATACGTCCTCCCGAAAGTGTCTTCATGGCAAACTTAAATCCGAAGCCATCTTCCCCGATCCTGTTCTCCTTTGGTACTTTGACATCGTTGAAGATCAAAGAATGCGTATCACTTCCGCGAATACCCAGTTTTTTTTCTTTTGGTCCGATCTCAAAACCTTCCCAACCTTTTTCTACGATAAAGGCGTTGATACCCTTATGTTTCTTTTCTTTATCTGTTTGCGCGATGACTAGGTAATAATCTGCAGTGCTACCATTGGTGATCCAGTTCTTAGTTCCATTAAGTACATAGTGATCATCCTTCTCAATAGCAGTCGTCTTTTGAGAAGTGGCGTCACTTCCCGCTTCCGGTTCCGAAAGGCAGAAAGCCCCGATTGATTCTCCGGTAGCCAGTTTGGTCAGGTATTTTTGTTTTTGTTCTTCATTTCCGAATTTCTCAAGCCCCCAGCAAACCAACGAGTTGTTGACCGACATAACTACAGATGCAGATGCATCAACCTTGGAGATTTCCTCCATTGCCAGAACGTAAGAAACGGTATCCATGCCTCCGCCACCGTATTCCGGGGAGACCATCATTCCAAGGAAACCAAGTTCCCCCATTTTTTTGATCTGTTCTCTTGGGAACTCCTGTTTTTCGTCTCTTTCTATTACTCCGGGCAAAAGTTCATTTTTTGCAAAATCGCGTGCCGCATCGCGTATCATTAAGTGCTCTTCAGTTAGCTTGAAATCCATTCGGTATATATGTTTTAAAAATATTGAATTTTGGAGTCCAAAGATACCGTTTTGCTGCGGTTTTTTCAATTTAGATAGCTATTTTTACCCCTGTGAAGCAAAATAACTATAACGTTATAGGTGTAATGTCGGGAACATCTCTTGACGGTATCGATTTGGCCCTCCTGAATTTTACAAAAAATACTCGCTGGACCTACAAAATTCTGGCTGCCGAAACCATTCCCTATTCCCAAGATTGGGAGAATATACTCTCAAAATCCGCATTTTTGAAAGGTGAGGATCTGGATTCTTTAAATGAAGATTACACGGCCCTCCTGGCAACAGTCATTGAGTCTTTTCTTCGGAAGCATCAGGGAAAGGATATTAATGCCATTTGCAGTCATGGGCATACCGTAAAACACGAACCTGAAAACGGCTATACCCTGCAAATTGGGAACCTTCCAAAGCTTGCATCATTGACCGGTCAACGAGTGGTATGTGACTTTAGGGTGCAGGATGTTCAATTGGGTGGACAGGGTGCCCCGCTTGTGCCTATTGGGGATGTGCTGCTTTTTCCGGATTACGATTATTGCCTCAATCTTGGTGGCTTCGGAAATATTTCAACAAGTATGAATGGCCAACGAATCGCCTATGATATTTGTGCTGTCAATACTGTTCTGAATTTTTTAGCTAACAAACTCGGAAAACCTTATGATCACAATGGCGATATTGCAGCTTCGGGAAAAATAAATGAAAGTCTTCTGAAAAAACTGAATTTATTGCCCTTTTACGAATTGCAGCCGCCAAAATCTTTAGGAATTGAGTGGGTAAACAAGCATATTTTTCCCCTTTTTGACACCTCAGTTCCCATTGAAGATCTTTTACATACCTGTTCTGTACATGCGGCGATTCAAATAGCCTCAGAATTAAAAGGCACTTCCGACGTAAAAGTGCTGATCACTGGAGGAGGGGCTTTTAATACATTTCTTATTGAAGAGATTAGGAAAAGGACTGATGTACAGTTAATTATTCCTTCCGCAGAAGTGATTAATTTCAAAGAGGCCCTGATCTTTGGATTTTTGGGAGTGCTGAAATTAAGAGGAGAGGTCAATGTACTCAACTCGGTTACCGGGGCAGAAAAAGATCATTCTTCAGGAGTAATATTTGACCCTTGAAAACCTGATCAAGATCAAGTTCTTAGGATTATTAGTTTTTTATATTTGCATCAATTAAAAACAGAATTATGAAGGAATTATTGAATAAATATCAAAATAAAGCACCTGAAATAGTATTTCACTGGAAAGATTCTGAAACCGAAGCTGAAGGCTGGACAGTAATAAATTCACTAAGAGGTGGTGCTGCCGGTGGGGGTACCCGTATGAGAAAAGGTCTGGATATGAACGAAGTACTTTCTCTGGCCAAGACCATGGAGGTAAAATTCACTGTTTCGGGACCTGCAATTGGGGGAGCAAAATCGGGGATCAATTTCGATCCTAACGATCCTCGTAAAAAGGGTGTTTTGGAACGTTGGTATAAAGTGGTTTCTCCACTTTTAAAGAGCTACTATGGAACCGGGGGTGACCTTAATGTTGATGAGATCCATGAAGTAATTCCAATTACCGAAGATTCCGGTGTATGGCATCCACAGGAAGGAGTTTTTAATGGACATTTTAAGCCCACCGAAGCTGATAAGATCAACCGCATTGGTCAATTGAGACAGGGCGTGATCAAGGTGCTTGAGAATACTACTTATTCCCCAGATGTTACGTGTAAATATACAGTGGCCGATATGATCACGGGATACGGCGTGGCCGAAGCTGTTCGTCATTATTATGATATTTATGGAGGTGATGTAAAAGGAAAACGTGCTATTGTGCAGGGCTTTGGAAATGTGGGTTCTGCAGCTGCTTACTATTTGGCTCAAATGGGTGCTAAAATCGTTGGTATTATTGACCGCGATGGTGGTTTGATTAATGAAGAAGGCTATTCTTTTGAAGAAATTCGTGATCTTTTCCTTAACAAGAAAGGAAACACTTTGGTAAGTAAGGATATGATCCCGTTTGAGGAGATCAATGAAAGAATCTGGAAGCTGGAAGCTGAAATTTTTGCTCCTTGTGCTGCTTCCCGTTTGATCACCAAAGAGCAGATCACCAAAATGATTGAGACCAAACTGGAAGTGATCTCCTGTGGGGCTAATGTGCCTTTTGCAGATAAAGAGATTTTCTTTGGACCTATTATGGAATATACAGATGAGCGCGTAAGCCTTATTCCCGACTTCATTTCCAATTGTGGAATGGCCAGGGTTTTCGCTTATTTTATGGAGAGAAGAGTGCAGATGACTGATGAAGCTATTTTTAATGACACTTCCGAGACCATTAAAAAGGCGATTGAAAACACCTATAACAATAACAATCAAAAAGTTAATATTAGTAAAACCGCTTTTGAAGTAGCACTTAAAAAGTTGGTTTAAACCCCCTGTTTACATGATATCAATTATACTCCTCACTTTTGTTGTGGGTTATCTCGCGATAACCCTTGAGCATCCATTGCAGCTTGATAAAGCTGTTTCAGCTCTTTTAATGTCCACACTTATTTGGGCTCTGGTTTCTTTTGGTTTTCATGAGGGTTGGCTCTCGATAGTCAACTATCATGGAGAGGTATTTAATATTAATGAAGGCAATGCTGCCGAGGCCGCCCTTGGATTTAAAGCAAATCTCATGCATCACTTTAGCGCGGTGAGTGAGATTCTCTTTTTTCTAATTGGTGCGATGACGATTGTAGAGATTATTGACCTTCACCGTGGTTTTGCGATAATAAAGAAGGCTATCACTACTACAAGCAAAGTGAAATTGCTGTGGACATTAGGGGTAGTGGCCTTTATTCTTTCAGCAATTATTGATAACCTTACGGCAACAATTATCCTTGTGACTTTGCTGCGCAAGTTGGTTCCAAAAAGGGATTACCGGGTATGGTTTGCCGCGCTCATTGTTGTTGCTGCTAATGCCGGCGGAGCCTGGTCCCCAATTGGTGATGTAACCACTACTATGCTTTGGATCAATAATAAAGTTACGGCTGCAGGTTTAGCAGAACATGTGATTCTCCCTGCTGTACTGTGTTTCGTGGTTCCTTTCGTTATAGCTTCCAGGCTAAAGGCTTTTAGAGGATTAACGGTTCTCAAGAAGAGTAACATAATTGATGCTGAATCAGAGCGCCTGTTGAGCAGTAAGAAGATGCTTTACACCGGCTTGGGAGCCATTCTTTTTGTTCCCATCTTTAAAGCTGTTACTCACCTGCCTCCATATGTAGGTATGCTTTTTAGTCTGGGTGTCGTATGGCTGGTTTCAGAATATGTGAAGCCTGTGAAAAATCTTAGTCGCAATGAAAAAAATCTCTATTCTACTCATAAAGCCCTTTCGAACATCGAGTTTTCGAGTATTCTTTTTTTCCTGGGGATTCTTTTAGCGGTCGCCGGTCTGGAGACTCTTGTTTTTGGTACTATTGATGGCCAGAGAGTGGGAACTTTATTTTATGCTGCCAATTCACTTTCTAATGCTATCCCTAGCATGAACACGGTGGTCATTATTCTTGGAGCCTTGTCCTCGGTTATTGATAACGTGCCTCTGGTTGCTGCTTCAATGGCTATGTATGATTTTCCTATGGATGATAAAATATGGCATTTCATTGCTTATAGTGCAGGAACAGGTGGTAGTTTGCTTATCATTGGTTCTGCTGCAGGAGTGGCTGCTATGGGAATGGAAAAGATTGATTTTATGTGGTATCTTAAAAACATAGCACCACTTGCTCTAATTGGTTTTATGGCAGGAGCGTTTACTTTTATCATCACGAAATTTCTCTTTTATTAATTATTTCTTTAGTAAAATTATTCCTTAAAATTTGGGTTGCAGGACTCCTTAGGCTGACTATCTTTACAATTAAATTCAGATTGCTACGTTACATAAAAAACTAAATCTAACACATGCTATACTTTTTTCAGGAAGATGGTCTTGTCCAGGCAGCACAAGGGGCAGAGCCAGTAGTTGAAGAAAAAACCCTATCTTTAATGGATCTTTTTTTAAGCGGTGGAGTTGGTGGCCAAATCATTATCGCCATTCTGTTCGTCCTGCTTTTTGCTGCAGTGTATATTTATTTTGAACGTCTTTTTGCAATAAAGGCTGCTTCAGAGACCGACAGCAATTTTATGCATCAGATCAAAGACAGCGTAGTCTCGGGAAACATTGAATCTGCCAGGATGAGATGCGCCCAGGCAAATTCTCCGGTTGCCAGATTGACAGCTAAAGGGCTGGACAGGATTGGAAGTCCTCTTGAAGATATCAATACAGCTATTGAAAATGCCGGGAGGTTAGAAGTGTATAAACTGGAAAAAAATGTTAGTATTTTGGCTACTATAGCTGGTGCCGCACCTATGATTGGATTCCTTGGAACGGTCATAGGTATGGTCATAGCTTTTCATGAGCTGGCCACTAGTAGCGGGCAAGCCGAAATGGGAGCTCTTGCCGAAGGGATATACACTGCCATGACCACCACGGTTGCGGGATTGATTGTAGGTATTATTGCTTATATAGGATATAACCATCTGGTTGTAAAAACAGATAAGGTAGTGCATCAAATGGAGGCTACAGCGGTTGACTTTCTTGACCTTTTAAACGAACCTGCGTAGTATGAACCTAAGAGGTAGAAATAAAATCAGTCCAGAATTCAGCATGAGTTCCATGACAGATGTTGTGTTTCTCCTGTTGATCTTCTTTATGCTCACTTCTCCTGCTATTACTCCGGAAGCTCTTGATCTTATCCTTCCGAAGGCAAAAGGGAAAACTACTACAAAACAGAATATATCTGTGAGTATCACAAAAGACCTGCAGGTTTACATCAATAAGGAAAGGGTGAGCAACAGTGCTCTTGAGCAACGGCTAAAAGAAGAACTTGCGGGCGTTGAAAATCCCACAATTATTCTTCGTGCCGAAGAGGGTGTGCCTATTGAAAGGGCAGTTGACGTAATGGATATTGCAAATCGCAACCGCTACAAGATCGTTCTGGCTGTGAAGCCTAATTAGTTTTCCGACTTTTAAGGAAGTGGAATCATATTTGCGCACAAAACCAATAAAGAGATCCGTTGAAATTCCTCGAGACCAAATACGAAAAAAAATCATTTGCGATAACGACCGTCCTGCACGTGTTGCTTATTCTGTTGTTGCTGTTTTTTGGTTTCACCTATCTGGATCCGCCACCCGAGAGCGGCATCGCGATTAACTTCGGAACTTCAGAAGTCGGATCAGGAATTGAACAACCGTTGGAGAAGGTGAAATCTGCGCCCCAAACGTCCCGCCCGGAAGTTACTCCTGTAGAAACGTCAGTAAAAGAGGAAGTGGTGACCCAGGAAGTAGAAGAAGCTCCGGTTATTGAAAAAAAGAAAAAAGAAGAGCCGGTGGTCCAAAAGGTAGTGAAACCGGTAAAAAAGGTGGAAGAACCTGTTAAGAAACCCGACCCTAAACCAGATAAATCTACTACAGATGCCTTGAGCAGCATTCTCAATGGCCCCGAAAGTGACGGTAAAACTACCGGGGGAGAAGGAAATGATAATGTTGTCGGTGATAAGGGAAGCCCAGATGGTGATCTTAATGCAAAAGCCTATTATGGTAGTGGAACCGGCCTGGACGGTGACGGGAATTACAGGTTGAGTGGAAGAAAAGCGCTTAACAAAGAAAAATTTGTACAGGATTGTAATGAGGCAGGTGTCGTCGTAGTACAAATTGAAGTAAATCGCAATGGAGACGTAATTAGGGCGACCCCGGGGATAAAAGGGACAACAAACAACGCTCCCTGTCTCACAGATCCCGCAAAACGCGCAGCTATGGCCACACGCTTTAACAGTGATAGCGATGCGCCGCCTAAGCAGGTGGGAACTATAATCTACAATTTTAAACTTTCAGAATAATTTTGATGACTTATCAGGAGACTGTTGAATGGATGTTTCAGCAGTTACCCATGTTCCAGCAGGTGGGCGGCAAAGCCTATAAAGTTGATCTTTCCAACATTAAAAAGCTTTCTAAGCACCTGCAGGAGCCACAAGGGAAATTTAAAACCATTCATGTAGCAGGAACCAACGGTAAAGGTTCTGTATCGCATATGTTAGCTTCTGTATTACAGGAAAGCGGCTATAAAGTGGGTTTGTATACTTCACCCCATTTAAAAGATTTTAGAGAAAGGATCAGGATAGATGGCGGGCTAATAGATAAAAAGGCCGTTATTGAATTCATTGAAACGAACCGGAATTTTTTAGAAGGAGAATTCCTTTCTTTTTTTGAAATGACGGTGGGTATGGCGTTCGAATACTTTGCTGCAGAAGAAGTGGATATCGCCGTTATTGAAGTGGGCCTGGGAGGGAGATTGGACTCGACGAATATAATCCTCCCCGAAGTTTCTGTAATCACTAATATTGGATTCGATCATACCGCTATTTTGGGTAATACTTTGCCGGCAATCGCGGCAGAAAAAGCTGGTATCATAAAACAGGATATTCCTATTGTGATAGGAGAACGGCAGGAGGAAACGCTACCCGTATTCTCTAAAATAGCCAAAGAAAAAAATGCCGGTCTTTTTCTTGCTGAAGAATATTTTGGGAAACCTTTTGAAAGTGAACTGAAAGGCCATTATCAAAAACGAAATATTAAGACTGTTTTGCAAACGCTTGAGGTATTGCGCAACTTGAAATGGACTATTCCTGAAGCAGCTGTTGAAAATGGCCTGCAAAATGTAATTAAAAATACCGGTTTAAGAGGAAGATGGGAGATCATCCAACAACACCCGAAGGTGATTTGCGATACGGCGCACAATAAGGAAGGGCTTCGTTTTGCGATGCAGCAGTTACAAGAAGAGGATTTCGCCGGTCTAAAAATGGTTTTTGGAGTAGTAAACGATAAAGATCTTGATGCTATTCTACCGCTCTTGCCAATAAATGCGAAATATTTCTTTTGTCGACCTGATGTTGCCCGTGGAATGGACGCCGAAGTTCTAAAGAATTATGCTGCTCAAAAAGGCCTTTTTGGAGAGGTATACAGTTCAGTTCCTGAAGCTTATCAAGCCGCGTTAAAGCAGGCTTCCAGAGAAGATGTGGTCTACGTTGGGGGCAGTACGTTTACTGTGGCGGAAATAATTTAATTTTTTTGATTTTATTCTTTGCATAATTCAAAATCTGGTCTATATTTGCATCCGCATTGACAGAGAAACATGCTCTAACAAATGTGGAAGTTCATAACAATAATGAGGGCAATTAGCTCAGTTGGTTCAGAGCACCTCGTTTACACCGAGGGGGTCGGGGGTTCGAATCCCTCATTGCCCACAAAAGAAGGCTTCCTTACAGGAGGCCTTTTTTGATTAAATTCATATTAGAGGGTGATTAGCTCAGCTGGTTCAGAGCACTACCTCGACAAGGTAGGGGTCACTGGTTCGAACCCAGTATCACCCACAGAATAAAAAAAGGCTGTCTATTCAGACAGCCTCTTCTTTTTTTAAATTTTGAATTTTTTTGAGATTGATCCCTAATTGTGGATCATGAACAACTTTTGAGATTGATCCGTTTTGAGTTCTAAAGCAATTCCAGAACCCGCTCGAGGGCCATTCCTCTTGAACCTTTTATGAGCAACAGGGAGTTTGCTATCTCATCAGGATGGAACGCAGATCTAAAATCTTCAAAACTGCGGAATTTTTTAATGTTTTCTGAAGTGGAAGTTTCAAAGAAATTTTCTCCTACCAGATAGATGTTGTCTAATCCGCTATCCTCAATATTATTCACTAATTGCTGATGCTCCTCTTCGGCTAAGGCCCCCAACTCAAACATATCGCCCAAAATGACACTTTTTGACCCGCTCTCCATACGTTTCAGGTTTTCGATTGCTTCGGTCATACTTGTGGGGTTCGCATTATAGGCGTCTAAGATGATCTTTTGACCATTCTTCTCAACTACTTGAGAGCGGTTGTTGGCCGGGATATATGCTTCTAAGGCCGCTTTTGTTTCCTCTTCGGGAACTTCAAAATAGGTAGAGATAGCAAAGGCGGCGGCAAGATTCTTTGCATTATACTGCCCAAGGAGTTTGCTGTGCACTTCAAGAGCGTTTGATGCGATACCGGCATACTCTCTGTTATGAAGATATTTCAGTTTTAGGGAAGCTTCAGAGTCCTCTCCAAAACTGTAGTTGCGAGGATAAGATCTTTCTTCTTTTTGCCTGGGATCATCGAAGTTCAAAAAAAGCATTTTTTGATGCTCTTTTAGAAATGCATACAGCTCCTTTTTGCTTGTTACAATTCCTTCTTCGCTTCCGAAGCCTTCGAGATGCGCTTTTCCAAAATTGGTGATAAAACCGTAATCAGGCTGCGCTATGCGACAAAGAAATTCAATCTCTTTTTGATGGTTCGCGCCCATTTCAACTATTCCAATGTCTGTTTTGGAATTCATTGATAGCAGGGTTAAAGGCACGCCAATGTGATTGTTCAAATTGCCCGTGGTCGCAACGGTTGTATACTTTCTGGAAAGTGCTACATTGATAAGCTCTTTTGTAGTGGTCTTACCATTACTGCCGGTTAAAGCGAGAATGGGGAGTTTTAAGAAATTCCTATGATAACTTGCCAGTTCCTGAAGTGTCTCCAGAACATTGGAGACAAGGATGGACTGCCTGTTCTGCTTTCTTGGTTGCTCATCGATAACGGCATATTTAGCACCTCTTTCTAATGCTTCAATAGCAAAATCGTTGGCATTGAAGTTTTCCCCTTTAAGTGCGAAAAATATACTGTCGGGTTTAATTTTCCTGGTGTCGGTGCTTATTCCGGAGCTATTCAGGAATAATTGGTGCAATTCTTTTATTTCCATAAAATAAAGCTATTAAAAAAGCCCTAACTAATGTCAGGGCTTCCTTTAAATTTATCTCTGTCAAAAATTAATTTGTCGCAGATTTATTCTTTTTAAGGGATTTTGAACCTACACGGGACATGGCATTTCTAAATCCAATATAATCTGTAGCCATATCCTGAGGGAAGAATCTTCTTTGAGCAGGATCTAGCCAATACGCGCGGTCTCTCCAGGAGCCACCTTTGTAGACCCTCACATTGTTGTCAATAAGAGTAGTTCTTCCTGTGGAAGTGTCGTATTGCAGGCTTTCACCTCCTATACTGTCAATTGTAGCCGTATGAATAGGAGAATTATACATTCTCTTATTAGGATCGGTTACTTCATCAAATGAATCATAATACCTTGAAGAACTTCTGTCTCCGTCGCGGAAATCTCTGTTGTCGCTTTCAGAGAAATTGCTTCTCAGGTAAGTATCTTCCTTGGTGATAGGAACGGTCTTAATTTCTCCCGGAAGATTTCTTGCAACGATTCGTCCATTGCTAAGTGTGTCATATTCAATTTCGTCAACTCCCAATACTTTAACTGTACCGTCTTCTGAAATTGCATTTTTGGTATAAACATTACCTCTATAGTAGTTAAAGTCGTTAAACTCGTCATCAACTATAGGTCGATAAACATCTGCAACCCATTCTGCCACGTTTCCGGCCATATCGTAGAGACCAAAATCATTAGGCTCGTAAGATTTTACTTCTGCAGTAATATCTGCACCATCATCACTCCATCCGGCAATTCCGCCGTAGTCACCGGCACCTTGCTTAAAGTTTGCCATTTGGTCACCACGTTTCTTTGCGTCACCAGATCTTGTGTACTGGCTGTCCCATGGATATTTTTTTCTTCCGCGGTAAACATTGTAGCTCCTAATTCCTACAAGGGCAAGAGCTGCATATTCCCATTCGGCTTCGGTAGGAAGTCTGTACTCCGGAAGTAGCACGCCATGCTTGCGCTGCACATAAAGGTTGGTACTGTCTTTTGTCATGAAGCGGTCGGCTTTTTTACCGCCCCTAACGATACTATCATTACCGCCATAGGTTTTGGTGGGAGCGTTTAAATAGGTTTCAGTGCTAAAAGTCTCTCCGGGTTCGGCTGCAAAACGCGCGCCTTCCAAAGTAAAGCCATCTTTTTCAAGTCTTAGCTCATTAACACGATCTGTTCTCCACTTGCTGAATTCTACAGCTTGTATCCAACTCACTCCTACAACAGGGTAATTTGCATAAGCAGGGTGACGAAGGTAATTGTTAGTCATGGTCTCATTATAACCAAGACGGTTTCTCCATACAAGGGTATCGGGTAGTGCCCCGTTGTATATGTTACGGTATCTTTCCTGGCTTGGAGGATATACCCTTTTAAGGTAATCCAGGTATTCGAGGTACATAAGATTGGTCACCTCTGTCTCATCCATGTAAAATGACTGCACATGTTGTTGATTTGGGGTGTTATTCCAGTCATGCATTACATCATCTTCAACGCGGCCCATTGTAAAAGTTCCGCCTTCAACAAAGACCAGTCCCGGTCCTGCATCCTGTTCATCATAATCAGCATTGTAAGTGAATCCGCCTTCTTTTGAGTTGATATCCCAACCGGTAGCACGGGAATTATTCTTGTAGTCCCTGGACTTATTACAGCTGAAGAGACCGGCGCTCAAAGCGATGACAACAAATGCTTTTACAGCAAGCTTATTTCTCATATTTGCAATATCTTTTGTAGCAATTTTGGCTTTGCAATATAGTAATTAACGCAAAACTTTCAAGATTATTTCAGTAGATTACCTAAGTGTTAGAATCCTGAAAATCTTAATAATAACGACATTACAAGCCCTTTGTTATTCTATCTTAAATTTCTTTCAGGCTAAATTACTGATAAACAATTGCCTCCCGAAATGGCAAAAATAACTGTTTTTTCTTTTCTGAAGATTTTTGATGGGAAGAAATTGGGGGTTTAAAAATTTTTGATCCTAGAAGATAACGTGCTGTAAATCAATTTATTCATGTAAATTTCTGTTAGGAGTTCTGGTGAGTAAAAAAGAAAATATAGATCTCAGAATTTTTTGTGAGAATCTTTATAAGCTTCTGTTAATTTATACGTTATGTTATGAAAAAAGGAGAAATTCGGTGATCCTGTATGTTTGTTGCAGATTTCGGGTATATTTGTTAATTATTAATCAGGCGTATGAAAAATTTATCACTTTTGGTGTTAAGTGCGATGTTGTTTCTTAATGCTAAAACTTTTGCTCAGGAAGAACAGGATCGGGTAATTACCACAGCGGTACCTTTTTTACTTATCGCTGCCGATGCTCGTGCAGCGGGTATGGGAGACCAGGGGGTAGCTACTTCGGCCGACGCGTTTTCCCAACAATGGAACCCGGCGAAATATGTTTTTGCAGAAAGTCAGCAGGGATTTGGGGTTACATATACTCCTTATCTAAGTGAACTTGTAAATGATATCTTTTTAGGAAATATTACCTATTATAATAGAATAAGTGAGAAAGGCGCATTTGGTGCAAGTTTTAAATATTTTAGCCTTGGTAACATTGAGGCAAGAGATACTCCTCAGGATCTTCCATTGATTCTTAGTCCCAATGAATTCACACTTGACCTTTCTTATTCGCTAAAACTTAGTGATCATTTCTCAATGGCTGTAGCGGGAAGATACTTAAGATCTGATCTTAAACTCGCGCCCGTTGATCCAGATGCGACAGCTGCAAGTACTTTTGGAGTTGATGTTGCGGCTTTTTATCGCAGCAGGACATTAGATTTCTCCCGTTTTGATGGTCGCTGGAGGGCGGGGATTAACATATCAAATATAGGTCCCAAGATTAAATATGACGAAGGAGGACAGGAAAATTTTATTCCAACGAACCTAAAGTTGGGGGGCGGCTTTGATTTCATTCTTGATAGTGACAATAGAATTGGAACCTACATAGAGTTTAATAAGTTTTTGGTGCCTACCCCACAGGATTTTGACGGAGATGGAGACATAGATGCAGAAGACAATCAGGAGTACAATTCTATAGGTGCCATAGAAGGGATTTTTAAATCTTTCGGGGACGCACCCGACGGGTTTAGTGAAGAACTAAAAGAGGTGACCTGGGCCCTGGGTGGCGAATATGTTTATCAGGATGTTTTTTCACTTCGAACCGGATATTTTCATGAAAGTCCCGAAAAAGGTTCCAGAGAATTTATTTCTTTCGGAGCCGGATTTAAGTATACCGTAGTGAACATTGATATTTCCTATCTCTTCTCAACTTCCGAAGTGGTGAGCCCCTTGGAAGGAACACTTCGATTTGGGTTGACTTTCAATTTTGGCCGCCAATTCAACGAGGTCTACTAAAGGAAAAATGCCGGGATAATTTATTTTCGGATTAGTTATCTTTGCACCTGAAAATTAAAGGCAAACGTTCTCCCGGACTTCCAGAGTTGCGGGAGCTTTTGTCTTCAGAAATTACATAGATGAAAAAAATAACCATTAGCGCAAATCTTGATGTTTTTGATAATCTAGAAGAATTATCGCCTGGCGTGCAGGATCTTATGAAAGAAGCAATAGCTGCAAGAGAGAAATCCTATTCCCCTTACTCCCAGTTTAGAGTAGGAGCTGCTTTACTTCTTGAGAATGGTGAGGTGGTTACCGGAAGCAATCAGGAAAACGCGTCTTATCCCGCCGGACTTTGTGCAGAAAGAACGGCGATCTTTTATGCTGGCGCAAAATATCCCGAAGTAAGGATCTTAAAAATGGCACTTTCGGCACGTTCTGAAAATCACGAGGTAGAGGTGCCAACACCGCCATGCGGCTCTTGTAGGCAGGCTATTGCTGAATACGAAGTGAAACAAAAACAACCAATTGAGATATTTTTTATGGGGGAGAAAGGAAAAGTAGTGAAAGCAAATTCGGTTTCAGATCTTTTGCCGCTCATCTTTGACAGCTCCTATCTATAACGTTTTCGGTCTTTTAACTAGAGAAACTGTTTTCTGTTCCTATTGAAAATAGTATTTTTGTTGTTCGCTTAGCGCAAGCATTGCTTAGCATAAAAAATTGTCATTAATGAAGAAAATAACAAAGGCCACTTACCTGAAGTGGTATGAGGACATGCTGTTTTGGCGGAAGTTTGAGGATAAACTTGCGCAGGTTTATATTCAGCAGAAAGTAAGAGGATTTTTACACCTGTATAATGGGCAGGAAGCTATTCTTGCAGGTGCCCTACATGCGATGGATCTTACTAAAGACCGAATGATCACGGCTTACCGTAACCATGTGCAGCCAATTGGAATGGGAGTTGATCCCCGTCGTGTAATGGCCGAGCTTTACGGAAAGAAAACAGGAACATCTCATGGTATGGGAGGTTCTATGCACATCTTCTCTAAGGAACATAGGTTCTACGGAGGTCACGGTATCGTGGGAGGGCAGATCCCTCTTGGTGCCGGTCTTGCCTTTGCAGATAAATATTTCAAAAGAGATGCGGTTACTTTAACCTTTTTAGGTGACGGTGCTGCCCGCCAGGGTTCGCTTCATGAAACCTTTACCATGGCTGTAAAATGGAATCTTCCGGTAGTTTTCTGTGTGGAGAACAATGGATATGCCATGGGAACCTCTGTTGCCCGTACTTCTAAAAGTACCGAGCTATGGAAACTTGGATTAGGATATGATATGCCTTGTGGGCCTGTTGACGCGATGAATCCTGAAAAAGTGGCCGAAGCCCTTGATGAAGCAATCGCTCGTGCCCGTAAAGGAGAAGGTCCTACATTCCTTGAGCTAAAAACATACCGTTACCGTGGACATTCCATGAGTGATGCTCAAAAATACCGCACCAAGGAAGAGGTGGCCGAATATCAAAAGATCGATCCTATCACCCAGGTGAAGGACATTATTGAGAAGAATAAATACGCTACAGAAGAAGAGATCAAGGCAATTGACCAAAGTGTAAAAGATCACGTTGCCGAGTGCGAAAAATTCGCCGAAGAATCTGATTGGCCAGACAAGAGCCAGCTTTATGACGTAGTATACGAACAAAAAGATTATCCGTTTTTATCCCATAAATTAAAATAAGTTATGGCAGAAATAATTAATATGCCGCGCTTGAGCGACACGATGGAAGAAGGTGTAGTTGCGAAGTGGCTTAAACATAAAGGCGACAAAGTAGAAGAAGGAGATATCCTGGCCGAGATCGAAACCGATAAGGCTACTATGGAATTTGAATCTTTCTATGAGGGAACCCTGCTACATATAGGAATTGAAGAAGGTGAAACTGCACCTGTAGACACACTTTTGGCAATTATTGGAGAAGAAGGCGAAGATATTTCAGAGCTAATAAAAGGAGGTAATGCTCCTGCGGAAGCTAAAGCTGAAGAAAAAACTGAAGAAAAAGAAGAATCTTCCGAAGAAACTTCTGAAGGTGGAGAGATTCCTGATGGTGTTGAGGTGGTGAAAATGCCGCGTCTAAGTGACACTATGGAGGAAGGGACAGTTGCTACCTGGATAAAACATAAAGGTGATAAAGTAGAAGAGGGAGATATCCTTGCCGAGATCGAAACCGATAAGGCTACAATGGAATTTGAATCTTTCTATGACGGAATCCTTTTGCATATTGGAGTTGAAGAAGGCGAGACTGCACCTGTAGACAGCATCCTGGCCATTATTGGGCCTGAAGGAACAGATGTCTCTGCTGTGCTCAAATCTGCCGGTGGTGCAGGGAAATCTGCGCCCGATAAGAAAGAGAAAAAAGAAGAAGAGTCTGTTCAGGAAGATAAAACTTCCGAAGGTTCTACTGCTACTTCAGACGGGAAACGAATTTTTGCATCTCCATTGGCTAAAAAAATGGCCGAAGACCTGGGGATTAACCTTGCTGATGTAAAAGGTTCCGGAGAGAATAACAGAATCGTTAAAAAAGATATTAAAGCTTACAAACCTTCAGAAAAAGCGGTTGCTACACCACAAGCCGCTGCAAGCGGGGCTAAAGAGGCTGCTACAGCCGCACCGGTAGAAACATACACTCCGGTTGGGGAAGAAAGCTTTGAAGAGATCAAGAATTCTCAAATGCGCAAGACCATTGCCAAGAGACTTTCTGAATCTAAATTCAACGCGCCTCACTATTACCTCATGATGGAGGTTGATATGGAGAATGCCATGCAAAACCGTAAACAAATCAACGCTATACCAGATACCAAGGTGTCGTTTAATGATCTTGTGATAAAAGCTTCTGCAATGGCTCTTAGAAAACACCCTAAAGTGAATTCTCAATGGACAGGCGAGACGACAAAAATCGCTAAACATATTCACATGGGGGTTGCTGTAGCTGTTGAAGAAGGCCTTTTGGTGCCTGTGCTTAAATTTGCAGATCAAATGAGCATGACCCAAATTGGGGCTAATGTGAAGAACCTTGCAATCAAAGCTAAGAACAAAAAGCTGCAGCCACAGGAAATGGAAGGCAGTACTTTTACTGTGTCCAATCTTGGAATGTTCGGTATTGACGAATTTACCAGCATCATCAATCAACCTAATTCGGCAATTCTTTCTGTTGGAACCATTGTTGAAAAACCAGTAGTGAAGAATGGAGAGATCGTTGTGGGGCATACGATGAAACTCACCCTGGCCTGTGACCACAGGACTGTGGATGGCGCGACAGGAGCTGCATTTTTGGATACTCTTAAAACCTATCTGGAAAATCCTGTTACCATGCTTGCCTAAAATGCCATTTTTGGATAACATTACTAAAATCCCACTAATCGTGGGATTTTTTTATCTTTAGCCTCATGAGAAAAATCTCCTTTTTAGGCATTCTTTTTTTATTTCCCGTGCTTTTAAATTCTTGTGTAGAGACGAAAGATCTCCACGAGAATGCTGAGGTTACGGGCGCCAAAGAAGACTACTCCAAAGGAATACCTTTCGAAAATGTCATTTCTAAAGAAGATTTGGCGCAGGCTGTGAAATACCTTGCTTCAGATGAGCTGAAAGGGCGACAAACAGGGACAGAAGGCATTGAAAAAGCAGCTGAATTTATTGAAGACGCATTAAAAAACAGTCATATAAAACCCTTTTTTAGAACCTATAGAGATTCTTTTGAAGTGGGTGGTATGACGGGATACAACATCGTTGGCTTAAAGGAAGGAACAGATTCCCGGTTAAAGAATGAAATCATTATTATTGGAGCACATTATGATCACCTTGGTAGGGCGAATACTGTGGGGACTGACAGCCTGGCGAACGGAGCGAACGATAATGCCTCGGGACCCGCGGCAGTGTTGGAACTAATGAAATATTTTGCAGGAGTAGATTCCAAAAGAAGCATTTTGTTCAGCTTTTTTTCAGCCGAAGAATTAGGACTGGT
>JBAVJE010000222.1:0-3329 GCA_049687615.1 Salinimicrobium sp.
CAGCGCGACTGTTAAACGCTCTCTGGCCAATTCTGTCATCATAATTTTAAAACCTGCTCCTTCTTCTCCTAATAAATTTTCTTTTGGAACTTTTACATTATCAAAAAATAATTCACAGGTATCCTGGGCTTTCATCCCTATTTTTTTGAGAGGGATCCCCTTTTTAAAACCTTCAGAAACACTTTCGATTATTAATAAAGATACGCCTTCTTTCTCTGTTCCTTTCCCGGTTTTTACCGCTACTATGCACATATCACTCATATAACCATTTGTGATGAAGGTTTTCTGCCCATTTACCAAATAATAATCTCCCTTATCTACCGCCGTTGTTTTGATAGCTTTTAGATCACTACCACAGTTTGGTTCTGTCATACCAAGGGAGGTAATCATTTTTCCGGTAGCCATGGCAGGTAGAAATTTCTCCTTTTGAGCTTCGGTACCATACTTCAAGATATATGGAGCAATAATATCTGAGTGTAAGGAAAAACCTGGTCCGTTCACTCCTTTTTTCGCCAACTCCTCAATGAACAAAGCGCTATAGCTAAAATCCAAACCACTGCCACCATATTTTTCAGGCATATCAATACATAACAAACCCAATTCTCCGGCACGTTCCCAGATATCCCTGCTCACCATGCCATTTTTTTCCCATTCATCAATTTGATCCAGGATCTCATTGTTGATGAAATCCCGGATCATCTTTTGCATCATTTTATGTTCTTCTGATGCGTATATTTCTCGTTCTAATAAAACATTTTGTAACATATAACCAGATCATTTGATTTATTAATTTTTAATAAAAATCTTATTGATATCATAAAGGTAACTATAAAACGCTGTTCATGCACCTTCCCGCTCCGGGCAAAGCGTTTTGCATTATATTTTTAGAGAACCTTATGAGCCAGGGCTCATTCGCTATTTTAGGAAATCCCAAAAAAAAACCACCCTCGCGGATGGTTTTAATTACATTATCATTTAACAATTACACCGGGATAGTGTCTGTAACACTTCTTCGATCCCAGTTGCGGTGTTGCGCGATACTCTTCTTAAAGGTTTCGGGCTTTTCATTTAAATGAACCGCTTTATCCTTCATATGATCTTTCACAAAAGAGGCTTTTAACAAACGTTCCCCTTCCCCATCGGCGGCAATCGCTTTGCAATATTTAAAAATTTCATTTGTGAATTTTACAAATTTGGATTGTTTCAACAACGCATCCACTGCAGCTTTCCCCCCCGGAATATAGAGTGCATCAAAAAGCACACTTTCGGTGGTCATGATGGCAGCATCTACTTTATGTTCCTTCTTATCGGAATCCTTTACAGTCCCACCGTGAGGTGCGATCAATTTGGGCATGGCTCCTTCTTTTTCGAGCATTGATTTTATTGCCATAAAACTTTTGGCGTCAAAACCATCTGCTACCAAAATAGCAACCTGCCGGGTAGCAATACTATCGAATTTCGTTTTCGCCTGACTTAAAGCCGGGGAAGCATCTAAATAATTCTTTTTCGGACCCGGTTCGTGTTTTTTAGGATCGGCATCGGCACCTATAGCCTGATTAATGGGCTTCTCGATATCTTTTGGCACTTTCATTCCTAAACCATCCGCGACTTTTTTGGAAAGGTCTTCATCTATTTGTGCAATAAGCCAAAGCATTCGCTCTTTAATATGATCATGCTCGCATTTTCCTAACTCGAAGGTATAGGCACCTGCTACATGTTCCTGTTCCCAGGGTGCTAAACTGCGGTAAAAGAGTGCCGGTTGTGAGAAATGGTCACTAAAACTTTCGCTACGCGTGCGTATCTTTTTCGCATCTATGCGCTCTTCATAAGAATGAAAAGCCCCTTCAGACATTTTTGATAAATGAGGACAGCCTCCACTTAAAGAATTTGGAAAATAAGCTGTTTGTCCTTTAGCAATACTGGTTTGCATATGTCCATCTCGCTCATTATTGTGGATAGGCACCACCGGACGATTAATAGGAATTTGATGAAAATTAGGAGATCCCAATCGGGAAAGTTGTGTGTCTCTATAGGAGAACAAACGACCTTGCAAAAGTGGGTCGTTGGTAAAATCTATTCCGGGCACAATGTGGCCGGGTAAAAAGGCTACCTGCTCGGTTTCAGCAAAGAAATTTTCCGGGTTTCTGTTTAGGGTCATTTTACCTACGATAGTTACAGGAACCATTTCTTCCGGAATCAATTTGGTAGGATCTAACAAATCGAAATCATATTTATGTTCATCTTCTTCAGGAACAATCTGCATTCCCAATTCCCATTCGGGATACTGTCCCGCTTCAATAGCATCCCATAAATCACGACGATGGAAATCGCCATCGGCTCCATTGATCTTCACAGCTTCTTCCCAGGTAACCGAATGCACTCCCAACACAGGTTTCCAATGAAACTTAACAAAATGGGATTCACCTTTTTCGTTAATCAACCTAAAAGTATGGATCCCAAAACCTTCCATCATCCGCAAACTTCGAGGAATGGCGCGATCACTCATTAACCAAATATGGTTATGTAAGGCTTCGGTGGTAAGAGAAACAAAATCGTAAAAAGTATCATGGGCTGAGGCTGCCTGCGGAATTTCTCTATTTGGTTCAGGTTTAACCGAATGAATAAGATCGGGAAATTTCATGGCATCCTGAATAAAGAAGATGGGCATGTTATTACCCACTAAGTCCCAGGTTCCTTCCTCGGTATAGAATTTAACTGCAAAACCCCGGACATCCCGGGCCAAATCTGGAGAGCCTTTGGAACCTGCAACAGTTGAAAATCGCGCGAAAACGGGCGTTCTTCTATTCGTATCAGTAAATATTCCTGCTTTCGTGAATTTTGACATGTCTTTAGACAACTCAAAATAACCATGCGCGCCACTTCCGCGAGCGTGTACAATTCGTTCCGGAATTCGTTCATGATCAAAACGAGTGATTTTTTCCCGAAGCAGAAAATCTTCGAGCAAGGTGGAACCCCTTTCCCCTGCTTTTAATGAGTTGTTGGTGTCATTTACCTTAAGTCCTTGATTGGTGGTCATGGTGGTATTTTCCATGTCCCAATGATCTTTTTTTAAGTCTTCAATTTTCTTGGTTTCATTTGAAGATTGTTTGGTTTTCTTTGCCATTTTCTATTTTTTAGTGAGTTTGGAAAAGGTTCTTCCATTCCAAATTTTTTAGAAATTTTGAGGGGCAAATTAAATTTAAACATTCAGCACTTTATTAAGGCTATTTTTAAGAAGGTTTTATATTTTTCTATGAATAAGTTGCCGAATATCTGTAAAGTATGAGGATTAACGAATTGCGTATGGCCTGGAAATATTTTCCTTCAGA
>JBAVJE010000223.1:0-3576 GCA_049687615.1 Salinimicrobium sp.
AGTTTGCTTCAAATCTGCAAACGAAACGTTTTTATCAACATACAGCCCTTCCACCTGGTGGAAAATGCAATGTGAACGCGCCGAAATGGCTTCATTCCTGAAAACACGGCCGGGAGAAATCGTCCTGATAGGCGGCTTATGGTTCTCCATATATCTCACCTGTACCGAAGAAGTATGCGTGCGCAAAAGTACATCCGGATTGGTTTGGATAAAGAAAGTGTCCTGCATATCCCTTGCCGGGTGATATTCCGGAAGGTTCAAAGCGGTAAAATTATGCCAGTCGTCTTCGATCTCTGGTCCTTCAGAAACATTAAAACCAATATTGGCGAAGATCTCAATAATCTGGTTCTTCACAATTGAGATGGGATGCCTTGCCCCAATCTGGATTGGTTCCCCGGGTCGGGAAAGGTCACCATAGATGCCTTTTTCCTCCTCCTTGCTCTCCAAAGCCTCCTTGAGCTCGTTCACCTTACTCGTAGCAGCATCTTTGAGTGAGTTTACCGCCTGCCCAAAATCTTTTTTCTGCTCGTTCGGCACGTTTTTAAACTCGGCAAAATACTGGTTCAAAATACCCTTTTTGCCAAGGTACTTTATGCGGAAATCTTCTACTTCCTCTTTTGTCTTCGCCTGAAAACCTTCAATTTCAGAAATATAATCCTGTATTTTCTCTATCATGTTCCTTGAATTTCGGAAGCGCAAATTTATGAAAATTATGCGGCAAAATGCCCGGGTGTCTGTTTGCATTTAGAACCAACAGAAGTTTAGTCCTCAAAAATGCTATTTTATGTACTCTTTTTCCAAAAAGTACTGTACAATTGCCTCTTTCATCAATACCTGTTGTTCGCCCGCCTTAAGCTGCGGTAAATTTTCCACTACTTTATAATGCGGCCAGCCGTCATCATCATAGAACTCGAATTCATAGTAGCCGTAAGGTTCTAAAAGTCGGCAGATCGCAATATGCATAAGATCCAGCTTGTGATCTTTCTTGAATTTTCGGTGCAGCTGCCCCAATTCCTGCAGTCCAATAATATAGATCATGGCGTCCAGCTCCAG
Source organism: Salinimicrobium sp. (assembly GCA_049687615.1). Classification (GTDB taxonomy): domain Bacteria; phylum Bacteroidota; class Bacteroidia; order Flavobacteriales; family Flavobacteriaceae; genus Salinimicrobium. The sequence goes on from JBAVJE010000223.1 coordinate 1,054, forward strand.
CTTTTCACCATCTGCAAATTGTTGGGACATTTTCTGCTGAACCTGTTCCCACCGTATTTTTAATTGTTCATCTCTAGACATGCGGCAAAGATAATTAGTAAGAACCGGAAATTACTATCTTTGAGACCATGAATATTATTGACCTGCTCCTCGGAATTTTTCTTGTCTTAGGCCTTGTCCGTGGGCTGTTTAAAGGTTTTTTAGTGGAACTGGCCGGTTTGCTCGCCCTGTTGGGGGGAGTTTATGCCGCTATCCATTTTTCCCATATCACTTATGATCTTCTGGAAAATTTTATTTCCTGGGAAGAAAATTATCTCTCTATACTTGCCTTCGCACTCACCTTTTTTGTCGTCGCTGTATTGATCTCCCTGGCAGGGAGTTTACTAACCAAAATGGCTCATTTGGTGGCGCTGGGCTTGATCAACCGCTTATTCGGCGGAATCTTTGGGGTGCTAAAAATGGCATTTTTGGCCAGTATCTTTTTTATGTTCTTTGAAAGTTTCGGAATTTTTAATGCTTCCGAAGAAACTAAAGAAGAGTCTGTACTCTATGGGCCGGTAAAGGTTTTGGCCCCGACATTGCTGCCAACCATCATTGAAGAAGTAAAAGAAGGGGAGTTTTTTGATCCTCCTTCTGAAGAAGAACAAGAAACTCCCCAAAAATGATATCTAGAAGTCCAGCTGATATACTTCGTCGAGCTGCGACTCACTGCTTACATTCACATTAAGATCTTTAATGATCCCTGAAGCTACCCCGTAGGCCCAGCCGTGAAGGTATAGCTCCTGCCCGGTTTTCCATGCCGATTGCACAATAGAAGTTTTGGCAAGGTCATAAACCTGTTCTACCACATTGAGCTCTACAAACCTGTCAAAACGCTCTTTCTCATCTTCAATTCCATCGAGTTCTTTTTTATGAAGCCTGTAAATATTCTTGATGTGGCGTATCCAGTTGTCGATTAATCCTATCGAGTTGTTGGTCATCGCCGCTTCTACTCCTCCACAACCGTAATGCCCGCACACGATCACATGCTTCACCTTAAGCACATTGACGGCGTAATCGAGAACACTTAGCATGTTCATATCGCTGTGCACCACCATATTTGCGATGTTGCGGTGTACGAAAACTTCTCCCGGCTGCGCGCCAATAATCTCGTTTGCCGGCACGCGGCTGTCTGCACAGCCAATCCAGAGCAGCGGTGGTTTCTGCCCGTTTGCGAGTTTAGTGAAGAAATCGGGGTCAAACTCGAGTTTACTTTCAACCCATTTTTTATTGTTCTCTATTAGTTGTTCATACAGTTTGCTCATAATTCTGTTTTTTCAATTAGTTCAACTTATGCCACAGGAATATCCAGTCCAAAGAAACCGCGATAATTTTGTGGGTTGTCCACCTCACCTTTTTGGGAGATTAATTTAATATTAATATTTCGGTTTTTTGCTTTGATAGCGAATTCATCAAGGATCTCAAGCACGTCGTAATCCAGAGTTCTTGTCTTTCTTACATCCAGCTGAAGGGTTGAGTTATCGGGCAAAGCATGAAGCTCCTTTAAAATAGCTCCCTTGTTGAGGAAGCTGATCTCTTCAGCAAGAGTCATTTTATAAAGCGTATGTTTTCCTTCTACATCTTCGATATGAAGGAAATGAGAATTTTTATAACTGTTAAGAAGGATCACAGAGACTCCTACTAATAAGCCAAGGCCAATTCCCATTAAAAGATCCAAAAATACAACTCCCAGCACAGTGATTATAAAAGGAAGGAACTGAGATTTTCCAAGCTTCACCATGTTCCTGAACAGGGAAGGTTTGGCCAGTTTATATCCCACCAATAAAAGGACAGCTGCCAATACAGCCAGAGGGATCATGTTGAGGAGCGCCGGAATCAACATTATTGAAATCAGGATAAAAAATCCGTGCAGGATGGCCGACAATTTACTACGCCCTCCCGATTGTACATTTGCTGAACTCCTTACGATAACCTGCGTAACCGGCAGTCCTCCAATAAGTCCTGAAACAACATTCCCGGCACCCTGGGCAAAGAGTTCTCTGTTGGTGGGAGTCACTCTTTTCCTTGGATCCAGCTTGTCTACCGCTTCCACGCTTAACAGCGTTTCAAGGCTGGCCACTACTGCCAGGGTTGCGGCAACTATCCAGATCTCAGAGTTTCCTAACATGGAAAAATTCGGAAAAGAGAACTGTCTTATAAAAGAAGCTGCATCTTCGGGTACCGGAACGGCTACGAGTTGATTTCCAGGAATTCCGAAGGCGGCATCAGTAATCAACAACTGATAAAATACCCCCAGCAAAACAGCTACAACAGGCCCGGGTACGAGCTGGAAGATCTTGTTCTTAGGTCCAAGCACTTTTTCCCATAGCAAAAGAATAATCAAAGAAATCAGGGTTACGATAAGAGCTCCGGGAGTGATGAAACTAAAAACGCTTCCAAAGGAAGAGAAGACACCTCCCTTAATTCCCGCTTCCATAGCCCCGACTTTATCATAACCAAAGACGTAAGGAATTTGTTGAATAA
>JBAVJE010000224.1:0-1520 GCA_049687615.1 Salinimicrobium sp.
GCTTATGCCTTTGGTTACATCGATAAATGGGCAGAGATGGCTTCTAAAGCTACGGCACCGGTTAATTTTTTGAGTCAGCATGAAACTTTTGCCAGGATCGTCAAATCTTTTGGAGCAATTGCTCCGCAGCGGGAGATCCCTAAGTTTGCCGAAAAGACCTTTAAGCAACAGCACCAAAACCCGGAGAACGTCGACTGGAGCAGAGCGGTGCTTTTATGGCCCGATACCTTTAATAATAACTTTTATCCCGAGGTATTGAATTCAGCTAAGGAAATTCTGGAGAATGCCGGTTTTGTGGTTATTACGCCTACAAAGCACTATTGCTGCGGAAGGCCTTTATATGATTTTGGAATGTTAGACGAAGCAAAGTCTTATCTTCAGAAAATTTTGACTAAATTAAGTGATGTCATTCAGGCAGGAGTACCCTTCGTTGGCTTGGAGGCAAGTTGTATAGCTGTCTTCAGAAATGAGCTGAAGAATCTATTTCCGAATGACAACAATGCGAAGCGCCTGCATCAAAGCTTCAAGACCCTCCCGGAATTTATCCTTGAAAATGAGGATAAATTCGAATTTCACAAGCTTAACAAAACTGCGCTTCTGCAGAAACACTGTCATCACGACGCCGTTATGGGCTATGATGCCGATATGGAAGTGTTTAAAAGAGCCGGTGTTGATGTCAATGCCCCCGATTCGGGTTGCTGCGGACTCGCCGGAAGCTTTGGCTTCGAAAAAGGGGAAAAATACGATATATCCATGAAGGTAGGGGAACGCAGGATCCTGCCGATGGTAAGAAAAATGACCGAAGATTATTTAATAACAGATGGATTTAGCTGCCGGGAACAGATACAGCATGGAGCGGGACGTTTGCCCAAACATCCTGTTGAGATCCTGGCTGCAGCACTAACTAATAAATAAAAAAATGATATGGAACGGGAAAAAAGAGTAGTAGTCATTACAGGAGCTTCGGCCGGCGTGGGTCGGGCCACGGCAATTGAATTTGCAAAATACGGTGACAGGATCTTGTTGATCGCCCGGGGAAAAGATGGTCTCGAAGGTGCTAAAAAAGACGTGGAAGGAGCAGGCGGGCAAGCCTGGATCTACGAAGCCGATGTCGCCGATGCTGCTGCGATGGAAGCGGCAGCCGATTATGCCGAAGAACATCTGGGACCCATTGATATCTGGATCAACAATGCCATGGTAAGCGTCTTTAGTAAAGTCATTGATATGAAACCCAAAGAATACGAACGGGTGACAAACGTAACCTATTTGGGACAGGTTTATGGAACTCTAGCCGCACTACATAAAATGATACCCCGCAACCGCGGAAAGATCATTTTAATTGGTTCGGCATTGTCGTATAGAGGTATTCCATTGCAGTCTGCTTATTGTGCCTCTAAACATGCTATCCAGGGCTTTTTTGAATCTTTGCGGGCTGAACTCTTCCACGATAATATTGATATTGATCTTTCAATTGTGCATCTACCGGCCATGAACACCACCCAATTTGGTTGGGTGAAAAC
>JBAVJE010000225.1:0-42385 GCA_049687615.1 Salinimicrobium sp.
GTTCTTAGCCTTCAAGTTAGAGATTAACCCGTTAAGAAATGCCTTAGCGGGACCGAAAGATTTTTTTTGTTGTTTTTCAGAAAGCATACTCACATAGAAAGAATCAAATGGAAGACCTTTTACAGAATTAAGTTCAAAATCATATTCACCAAAAATCTTTTTGATCGCCTTTTTGGAAAAATGATAAAGATGTCGCGGCACATCATATGCCGCCCAGGATTCAGAATAGGCTTTAGCATCCTCACTTTTAAAATTAGGAACAGCGACAACCAGTAGTCCGTCGGGTTTTAATAAACGAGAGAGTTCTTTTATTTGTTTATCAAGATCAGGTACGTGCTCGAGCACATGCCACATAGAAATCACATCAAAAGAATGGTCTGAAAATTCACTGGAATTTTCCAGGAGGTCCACCCCTTTTTCCGAAGCTAGTTTTCTAGCTCCCTCATTTGGTTCAATCCCGGAAACTTCCCAACCGCTCTTTTCTGCCTGAACTAAAAAATCTCCTGTGCCTGCACCAAGATCCAGGATTTTACCTTTCGTAGGTTTTTTCTCTTCGATCCAGGTAATTTTTCTTTGAAGCATATAAGATTTTACCACCTGATAAATCTTATCCAAAAATGACCTTTTTGAATCTGTATGGGAAATGTATTTTTCGCTCTTGTAGAAATCAGGAAGCTCATTTAAGGCCGGCCTGGGAAAAGTTGCTAAAAGATCATATTCATCATCTCTTCGCAGTTCAAATTTTTTTCCGCTTACGGTATGATCCTTACAAATAAGAACCGGTTCTTTTGAAAAATTGAATTCTGGCATCTAAATAAATTACTGGTCAAAAATAGCATTTTTGGAACATCAATACTTAGAATGCTAGAATTGTTTTTCCGTCTAATATTGAAAAATATCAAACCTATTCCATCCATAAACCTTTTAATATTCTCCAAAATATTCACCGTACAAAAAACAAAAAGAGGACTTAGAAAGCCCTCCTTTTATTGTTGCAATATTATAATTATCACTTCTTAAAAATAAATTTTCCGGGATATGTTCCACGTGGAACGTAGGCTATCTCCCCATATAAACCAGCAAGACCGAAATATCATTAGGGCTCACTCCACTTATTCTTGAAGCTTGTGAAACTGTTGCCGGTTGTACTTTTTTCAATTTTTCCCGCGCCTCAAAAGACATCGATTTGATTCTTGAATAATCAAAATCTGAAGGGATTTTTATCCCTTCCAGGCGGTTAAGTTTATCGGCGTTATTCTTTTCTTTCTGAATATATCCTGAGTATTTTATCTGTATTTCGGTTTGCTCCAGCTCCTCTTCATCAAGATTATTTCGTGTGATAAATTCGTTCACCCCACTAAATTTTCTCACATCGTCCATAGTAATATTCGGACGGGAAAACACCTTGAAGATCTTGTCGCTCTGCTTTACAGGAGCCGAATTTTTTTCTTCCAGTACAGCATTTGCCTCATCGGGTGTCACGCTGGTTTGTTTTAGAAAGTTGACAAATGCTAAAGAATTTTCCTTCTTATCCTCCATCTTCCGCAGCCTTTGTTCCGAAGCTAAACCAATTTCAAAAGACTTTCTCGTAAGTCTGAAATCAGCATTATCCTGTCTCAATAGGGTGCGATATTCTGCGCGCGAAGTAAACATACGATAAGGCTCCTCAGTTCCTTTTGTAATCAAATCATCGATAAGAACACCTATATAGGCCTCGCTTCTTTGAAGAACAAATTTCTCCTTTTCCTGCACCTTAAGTGCTGCATTAATTCCTGCCATTAAACCTTGAGAACCGGCTTCTTCGTAACCGGTGGTTCCGTTAATTTGACCGGCAAAATACAATCCTTCTACAAGTTTTGTTTCAAGAGTATGTCGTAATTGCGTAGGCGGAAAGTAATCATATTCTATCGCGTATCCGGGTCTGAAAAACTTGACTTTTTCAAAACCCGCCACAGACCTTAAAGCTCGAAACTGAACATCTTCGGGCAAGGAAGTGGAAAAGCCGTTCACGTACATTTCGACCGTGTTCCAACCTTCGGGTTCTATAAATAACTGATGCCTGTCTTTGTCTGCAAACCGATTAATTTTATCTTCAATAGAAGGGCAGTATCGGGGACCAATACTTTTAATTCGTCCGTTAAACATAGGAGAGCGATCAAAGCCCTCTTTAAGAAGTTCATGAACTTCGGGAGAGGTGTAACTCATGTAACAGGAACGTTGTTTTTCCAATGGTCTAGTCTCATCCAAATAAGAGAATTTCGCAGGAGCTTCATCACCCGGTTGTTCTGTCATTTTTGAATAATCCAAAGATCTGCCATCTACTCGCGGCGGAGTTCCGGTCTTCATTCTTCCGGCTTCAAATCCAAGTGCTACAAGTTCTTCGGTGATCCCTTTAGCGGCCCTTTCTCCTGCTCTACCCCCACCAAATTGTTTATCGCCAATATGGATCAAACCATTCAAAAAAGTTCCGTTAGTAAGGATAACGCTCTTTGATTTGATTTCAATTCCCAGGGAGGTTTTAACCCCGACAGCTTTTCCATTCTCAATAATTAATCCCGAAACCATCTCCTGGTAAAAATCGAGATTTTTAGTGTTTTCAAGCCGCAGCCTCCAGTGCTCTGCAAACATCATCCTGTCACTTTGCACTCTTGGACTCCACATCGCAGGTCCCTTGGATTTATTCAACATTTTAAATTGAATCGCGCTCGTATCACTCACCAATCCGCTATAACCTCCAAGAGCATCAATCTCCCTCACGATTTGACCTTTCGCAATTCCACCCATGGCTGGGTTACAGCTCATTTGTGCAATATTCTGCAAATTCATTGTAACCAAAAGTGTACTACAACCCATATTTGCAGCAGCCGCAGCAGCCTCGCTTCCCGCATGACCGCCACCTACAACAATAACATCATATAACTTCTCAAACATAAATATCCTTCTATTGTTCCACGTGGAACATTTTCATTTTTTCCTCTTCTTTTGAGCGCATTATTTGCTTCTCTTCGGAAGTTTTATCCTTATAACCACACAAGTGTAATACCCCATGCGCCATCACCCGCTTTAGCTCTTCTTCAAAAGAAACATGAAATTTACCGGCATTCTCTACCACCCTTTCGGTACTAATAAAAATATCGCCGCCAAGAATATTACCGATAGAACTATCGAAACTTATGATATCTGTGTAGGTATCGTGATCCAGATATTCCTGATTGATTTTAATAAGATAGTCATCGTCGCAAAAAATATAGCTTATCTCTCCTACCTTTTTATTTTCCGAAGCAACTACCGCTTTAAGCCAGTCTTCATAAGAGTTTTCCTGGTCCAGCTCAAAATTATTTTCAGAATAAAAATTAATTATCTCCTCGTTCAAAATATTCCTTTACTTTCTGTTTGTAAATTTGCCGCAAAGGTAAGCTTTGTCTATTTAAAATTTCAGTGGTTTTAAAATATTCTTTAAGCTTAAGAATTTGATTATTAGTCGGGTTCTGGAACTCTTCTTTATTGGTTTCCGCTTCCCTTTCCGGCTTATTTCCCTGCTCCAGTGCGGCGTCTTCCAACTCCATCAATTTGTGTTCCAATTGCATCATTCGCTCATAGGTTTCTCTATTGAAGCCTTTTTCCAATAATTGCTCTTCAATATTTTCCATATCTTTTTTAAGCCTCAAACTCCCCTCTTTTTGTCCTTCCTTATTCAATTGTTCTTGCAGCTGTTCTTGCAGCGCCAGTCTCAGCATTTGCTGTTCCTGATATATCCTAAATAATTCGCCACTATTTTCTTCAGATTGTTTTTCTCCATCTTTTTCGTCTCCTTTCTCAGAACCTTTTTCTTTTCCCTCACTCAATCCTTTTTTCATTTCCTGGTTCAACTTCTCTTGCTTTTTGATAATATCCGGCAACTGCATACCCTTTCCTCCTCCTCCCGAAGAAGACATGCTCATCATCTGCTCCATATTGCCAAGAATATTACTTAAGAAATATGCAAGATCATTGGCCCCGGTGATAACATATTGCTGGCTGCCCACACCCTGCATGAAGTCATTTTGAGCCAGTCGATCCAATGCCTTGTCGAGATTATATTCGACATTAGTAAGCTTGGAATTTATATTCTCTGTGATCATCGGGTTACGAAGAGCAAGTGCATAAAGACTGTCATCCACGTGCTGAAAATGTTCCTTCAGCACATTTTGTTTGCGCAATTTTCCGGAAAAAGAAGGATTATTACTTCCTAGTTTTTTGAATTCTTCCATTAAATCTTCCTGTTCAAATGAAAAAGTAAGCAGGTTATCCAAAATTTGTCTAAGCATGTCAACATCCTCCCGCATCTGTTCCATATCACCGGCCTGCATTTGATTTTTCATTTTCTGTGACATTTGCATCATTTTATCCCCTGCCTTTTGCTGCTTTTCTTTCGCGCCACTTTTATTGCCTTTTTGAAGCTCTTCTAAAGCCTCCTTTTGTTCCTTCTGTACTTCTTCGGCGTCTCCATCATCTGCTCCAGTCTCCATAGGTTTCTGAAGTTTCGTATTCTCTTCCTGAAGCTCCTCCAGTTCCTGCATCAATTCGTTAGTTTGAGAGTTGATTATATCTTGTGCAGACTTAGAATTCTCCTCCTCTTCGGCCAGGTCTTTTTGCTCCACGGCCAGCTTTTCAAGTTCGTTTGCCAATTGCTGCTGCTTCTCCTGCACATAATATCTCTTGGTCAACTCCAGCAGCTGCTCCAAATTCCTTTCACGATTCTTTGCGCCCTTCGCTAGCTTTTCAAGTTTTTCATTTAAACCTTCTTCCTCAATTTTTTCTGAATATTTCTCCAGTTCCTCCAAAAGATCTTCATTCTCCTTAAGTTCCTCTTCCCTCGTTTCAAGCCTCTGGTTGAGATCCTTTTCCATCTCCTTATCGTAAGACTTTTCCTTCTTTTGAAGGGTATTCTTTAGCTTTTGAGTGAAGGCCTTCATCAGCTCATTTTGTCTTTTTTGACGTTCCAGAAACTGTTCCAGTCTCTTTCTATCATTATAGTCCAGTTGTGGCTTCTCCTTTTGCAGCCTGCTCAATTCCCGAAGTTCCTTTTTCGAAAATTCCATTTCTTTTAGGGAATTGTCAATTCCCTGTATTGCCTCATTCTGTTGCTCCAGCCTCTCTTTTTCCTTCTCACGATCGGTTTTACTTCGGAAGAAAAATGACTTACTTTTCACCTTTTTAAATCCGTTAACAGCGTCATTATCAACAACTTCGAACAATATCTCATATTCTTTACCTGCCTGAAGTTTAATGGTATCGGGAAAGACAGTAAGAAATTCGCCCATATTCCCGTTCCCAACATCCAATTTCAGCACATGTTTATTAGCCGGTTCGTCAACAGGAAAACTTAACATTCGAACTTGTTTTATTCCGTAATCATCAGAAACTTTTCCGTAGAAATAAAGCGCCTCACCGTTGAGACTGTCCAGCCTGCTATCCAGAAGAAGCCTGGGAAATTCATCTTTTACTACCTTTATCGCATAAGACAAGGTCTCAAAATGAGCTACATTTTTATTAGACGTACTTATTTGATAATTCAGGGATTCCTGAAGTAATTTCTGGAGCGAAAACACATTTTTGACAGCCACAAAGTTCTCGACCGTGTCTTTATACATTAATTCCACCTTTTCTGTAGCTGCAGTTTCGAGATCCCATGTTACCAGAGTACCTTCGGGCACCGTGGCATTGCCGGTTCCACCGAGAGTCTCCTCCTTTAGTCTCGTATGACGCGGATAATCCAGATGCATCCGGAATTTTTGCATTTTTGGCACCTCAACAACCTCTACCGAATAGGGCCTCGAATTCACTTTATTTCCCGAAATAAAAAAAACAAAACTCTCTCTAGCCGGTTCAAAATTGTACTCGAAAATCCCGGGAGAGATCTCATTCATAAAATAGGTTTGCCCCAGATAATGAATGGAAACATTTTCGGGAATAACTTTACCCTTCGTAACCACCTTAAGTTTCAAAATTTCATTTTCATGCACGCTCAAATCGGGATTCATCACTTCAAAAGAGAATGGCGCCGGCGGTTCATAAGCTACATTATAATTTACAACCCTTTCATAGCTCCCGGTAAAAAAACGGGCCTGGCCGGTGAAGACGATGACTAAAATTATAAGAATGGGAATAGCCGCATATTTCAAAAAGGGTAAATTCTTCCTGAAATCTATGGCCAAAGAAAATGGTACAGGGCGCAGTTCCTTAGCCTTTTGATCAATACCGGCCATTAAAAGATCTGTTTGCTGGTTGTTTGCCTTGAGCTGCAGCACGTTCAGCAGTTTATCGTTTACTTCAGGGAAATGCCGGCCAATGATCTTTGAGGCTTCGGAATGATCAATTCCTTTTGAAATTCTAAAAATCTTCAGCAGAGGAAAAATAATGAATTTGCCCAGCAGAAAAGTCTCCACCCCTATAAAGGTCCAGAACAATATGGTTCTGCCGGTAGGACTCAACCATAAAAGATATTCGATAAAAACGGTGAATAAAAGATACAACAGGCCAATGGCAACAAAGAAGATGAGGCCTTTTAAAAGCTCGTTCAAATAGAAGCGCCTGATAAACGCTTCCAGCTTCTGACTTACAATTCCAAAATTATCCATGCCCCCCTGTTCAGAATCTCCTAAAATTACAATTAATTTCTGTTTTCTTCCAACTTTGTCAAATTTCGAAAACCTAAAGAATACCGTATCTTTGCCGATCAAAACCAGCATTTATGTCTACGAAAAAAGTTAGGGTGCGGTTTGCACCAAGTCCAACAGGCCCTTTACACATTGGCGGCATGCGCACAGCGCTCTTTAATTACCTGTTCGCTAAAAAATATGACGGCGATTTTATTCTAAGAATTGAGGATACCGACCAGGCCCGATATGTAGAAGGTGCCGAAAACTACATTATTGACTCCCTCAACTGGTGCAATATTCCTTACGATGAAGGTCCCGGGAAAGAGGCTGGTTTTGGTCCATACAGGCAAAGTGAGCGTGAACATCTTTACCGTGAATATGCGCAAAAACTTATAGATTCGGGAAATGCCTATTATGCTTTTGATACTTCCGAAGAGCTTGAAAAACACAGACAGGACCACGAAAGCAAAGGCAAAACCTTTATCTATAACTGGCATAATCGTAATAAGCTGAAGAATTCCCTGTCACTTTCTAAAGCTGAAGTCCAGGAAAAGATCGAAGCCGGAGTTCCCCATGTTGTGAGATTCAAATCTCCCGAAAATGAACAGCTGGATCTTCAGGATGAGATTCGCGGAAACATGCAAATAGACACCAATGTACTGGATGACAAGGTGCTTTTTAAAAGCGACGGAATGCCTACATACCATCTTGCGAATATCGTTGATGATCATCTTATGGAGATCACCCATGTTATTCGCGGCGAAGAATGGTTGCCTTCCCTGGCGCTGCATGTTTTATTATATAGGGCATTTGGTTGGGAAGCGCCAAAATTTGCCCATCTTCCTTTGATTCTGAAACCTCAGGGTAAAGGAAAGCTAAGCAAACGTGACGGCGATAAACTAGGATTTCCGGTGTTCCCGCTTCAATGGAAAGATCCAAAATCAGCCGAAGTTTCTGCAGGATATAGAGAAGACGGCTATTTCCCTGAAGCTGTAGTCAACATGCTTGCCCTTTTAGGATGGAATGAAGGTGGCGGAAGTGAACAAGAGATCTATTCTCTTGATGAACTTGTCCAGGCATTTTCTTTGGAGCACGTCTCTAAAGGAGGTTCCAAATTTGATCCCGAAAAGACCAAATGGTTTCAGCATCACTACATGCAGGAGGCTAAAAATGCCAAATTAGCTGAAGATTTTGATAAGATCCTCAAAGAAAAAGGAATTGAGTCTTCGCAAGATTATATTGAACATGTTATCGCCTTGCTGAAGGAAAGAGCGACCTTTACGACAGATTTTTGGGAAATAGGCAGCTACTTCTTCACCGCGCCCGAAAACTACGATGAGAAAGCCTCTAAAAAGGCTTGGAAAGAAGGTACTTCTGAAATAATTGACCAGCTCAACTCTATTCTGGAAGAAACCGAAGACTTTTCTGCTGCAACCCTACAGGAAAAGGTCAAAGGTTGGATCACCTCTGAAGGTATAGGATTCGGAAAAGTAATGCAACCCTTTAGATTGTCTCTGGTGGGTACCATGCAAGGCCCCGATGTTTTTGACATCGCTTCGGCAATTGGAAAAGAAGAAACCTTAAGCCGGCTTAAAAGAGCACAAGAAAAGCTTTAAATAAATAAGGGCCTGAAATTTTCATTTAAGGCCCTTATTTATAATAGTTTAAAATTTTACAAGAACACAATAATGCCCCCGGCCAGCATACTCATATGGCCTTTCATTTTTGAAACGCCAGGATCTATTTCCTGCAGTCCTTCATCCTGGAGACCCTTTAACATGTTATTGAGCCCGTATTGATATTGTACCCACAATTTGAGTTGCTCAAATCCACCTGAAATTCCTGCGGCCAGATTTACATTTATTGGAGAAATTTTTTCAATATTTATAGCCTGGATATCATAATTCCCAAGATACCAGTATTCTTTATCCTGCCGCGCATCCAGTTTCCCGTTTACCTGTACTACAGGCCCCGCTTCAAGACTTAAATTGTGCCCCAGGAGCTTATAGCTGCCAAAGAAATTGATCTGTACAGCAATCATGTTATATTCAATCTCGCGGTCGGCCTCGGGGTTCTCTATTTTTTCCCGACCATCCATCGTAAGCTTAAAATCATAGAAATTCACCCCATACACAATTTGAAAATCATTATAGAAAGAAGCCCTGCTGTGAAAACCGGCGGTCCAGCTTATCCCCGGATTTATATCCAACTGGTTTGTTTGGATATTAAACTGGTTTACCCCGCCCTGTAAACCAAAGCGATTGTAGCTACCTTCCCAGATTCTCTGCGCATCGGCATGAATGGAAACCGTTAATAAGCCTAAAAAAAGTAGTATCTTTCTTAGATTCATTACTAAAGAGATTAAATTTTTGAACAGGTAAATGTAGGAGTTTATTTTCTATCTTTCCGTTAAATAAAAACTCACAACTCATGATTACCACCTTTTTTTCAGTCTTGATCGTCATCCTTGGGATCTTTGTTCTCTTTTCGGGAATCTTTACGGTAAAACAACAAACCGCAGCGGCTATTGAACGCTTCGGAAAATTTCGACGTGTAAGTAGTAGCGGTCTTCATTTTAAAGTTCCCGTTATAGACCAGATAGCCGGCCGCATCAACCTCAAAGTACAGCAGCTGGATGTGTTGGTGGAAACAAAAACGAAGGATGATGTATTCGTAAAACTGAAGATTTCTGTCCAATTTCAGGTAATGATCTCCCGTATTTATGACGCGTTTTACAAACTGGAGAACTCTCATGAACAAATCACTTCCTACGTATTTGACGTAGTACGTGCAGAGGTGCCAAAAATGAAACTTGATGATGTTTTTGAACGCAAAGATGATATTGCTATAGCCGTAAAACGTGAACTCAATGAGGCCATGGAAGAATATGGTTATGATATCATTAAAACCCTGGTAACCGATATAGATCCGGACGTACAGGTAAAAGCCGCCATGAACCGCATCAATGCTTCAGAAAGAGAAAAAGTTGCCGCCGAATATGAAGCTGAAGCCGAACGAATCAAAATTGTCGCAAAAGCACGTGCCGAAGCTGAAAGCAAACGTCTCCAAGGGCAGGGAATCGCAGATCAAAGAAGAGAAATTGCCCGTGGCCTGGAAGAATCTGTAGATGTATTAAACAATGTAGGGATTAATTCTCAAGAAGCCTCTGCCCTTATTGTGGTTACCCAACACTATGATACCTTGCAATCATTGGGTGAAGAGACTCAAAGTAACCTGATTTTGATGCCCAATTCACCGCAAACCGGAAGTGATATGCTAAATAATATGATAGCATCATTTACAGCCTCCAACCAGATTGGGGAAATCATGAAAAAAGAAAATGCAGAAAAGCTTCCTAAATTGAGAAAGAAGAGGGATCAATATTTAGAAGACAAAGCTTCTAATGCAAAAGATAAAAGCGGTAAAAAAGAAGAAGGAGAAGGAACAGAAGAATAGGTTCCTCTCACTTCTCCCATTTATCTGCTACAAAACCAAGAATCTTGGTAGTGCCTTTGAGGATCATCGCGTTCTCAAAGATACTGCCTGCTGCACTTTTTAAAATTCTTTTAGGAGAAAGACTTTCTTTGGTTAAGTTATAACTTAATAAGACCTTTTCCTTGTCTATTTCCTGCTGCAGCTTAAGCAGTTTAAGGTCGCGTTCTATTTCGTCAAAATTCTTATACTCTCTCATCTTCGATAATAATTTCCTCTTCCTGTATGCGGGCCTTGGTTGTAAATTCAGGTTCCTTAGTTACGGCATTTTCAGGCTTATTAAAGACCTTTTTTGATGTAGCCGGGAGCAACATCTTTGTAATAATAGAAGTACCGAAAAACACAAGGAAAAGCACTAATAGCAGATAGAAACCTGCCACAATAAAAAAGCCGCTACTTGGAACACCTATCCAGGTGCTAATAAGTACTGATGCAGCTATGGAAAGAAAGAGAATAAAAAACAAAAGAAAAAAGGCTATTGCTGTGAATTTAATTCCAGCAGTAGCCCCTTTCATAGTTTTGCTAAACAAATCCAGCTTATAGTACTCTGCACTACTCTCGGCAAAGGACTTGATGTTTTCGTTTAACTGTGTTAAGTTTTCAGAGATTCTTTCGAATGCCATAGGTTTACACTACAATGTTTTCAGAGGAAGAGTCTGCTACCTCGTCTTTTTTGTCTTTTTGAAACTTTGCATTCTGTTTTCTGAGCTCGTCAAGTTTTGATTCCAGGCTCGTCAAAATATCATCTGCCTTGTAGCTTGCCGATGATAATGTTTCCTCAAGTCTGTCTTCAAAATCGAGTTTGGCTTGCTTCGCTTTTTGACTCAGGTTAGATGATGTTTCACGATATCTTTTGTTGAGATCGTCCTGAGTTCTGCGGGCGTTCTCACCCAATTTTCTTCTTGTTTCCTCACCGGTTTCAGGTGCGTATAGCATACCAAGACCTGCGCCAATGGCGGCCCCGGTCACAAATGCTAGAAAAGATTTTGCCATGGTATTATTGGTTGTTTAGATTAATAGATTAATATTCCACTCTTGATCAAATATAGAATAATGTCATCTGCCCTGCTGTTAACAACCGGTTAATATACATTACCCAATGCTAAAAGTTTCTTAAACCTAAAACCTTGGCCCAGGCTACTTTGACTTACTTGCCCAAGAATCCCGGAGGGTCACGGTGCGATTGAAAACAAGATGCTCCGGTTTACTTTCTTTATCAACGTTAAAATATCCTAATCTTTGGAACTGGAATAGATCCAGGACCTTAGCATCCTTAAGACTTGGTTCCAGATAAGCTTTTACCACCTCAAGCGACTCCGGATTTATAAATTCAAGAAAATCCTTTTCCTTATCTGCATCGGGGGCATCTACATTGAAAAGACGGTCATACAGCCTTACTTCGGCCTCAATAGCATGTTTTACAGAAACCCAGTGCAAAGTTCCTTTTACTTTACGCATAGATTCTTCTGTTCCGCTTCCGCTTCGGCTTTTAGGGTCATAAGTACAATGTATCTCTTTAATTTCGCCGTTTTCATCTTTCACCACACTTTCACCCTTTATGATATAGGCATTCTTTAATCTAACTTCCTTTCCGATGGTTAATCTAAAGAACTTACGATTGGCTTCCTCTTTAAAATCTTCCTTTTCGATATACAGTTCTCTTGAAAAAGGCACTTTCCTGGAACCTGCAGTTTCATCTTCGGGATTATTCTCGGCGTCCAGCCATTCCTCTTCTCCCTCGGGATAATTTGTAATCACAAGTTTAACAGGATCCAGCACAGCCATAACGCGGGGTGCTTTTTTATTAAGATCTTCCCTTATACAATGTTCAAGGAGAGAAACATCGATCAAATTTTCCCTTTTTGCGATCCCAATGGTATTGGCAAAAGTCTTGATAGATTCAGGAGTGTATCCGCGTCTTCTAAGTCCTGAAATAGTAGGCATTCTTGGATCATCCCAAGATGAAACAACTCCCTGCTCTACCAGTTGCGCTAACTTTCGCTTACTCACAACGGTATGGCTCAAGTTACGACGGGCAAATTCCCGTTGTTTTGGCTTGATTTCCTCAATTTTAGCCACTTTTTGCAGGAACCAGTTATATAGTTCCCTGTGTGGTAAAAATTCGAGTGTACAGAATGAATGCGAAATTTCTTCGATAAAGTCACTTTCTCCATGAGCCCAGTCGTACATAGGATAGATCTTCCATTCGCCTTTGGTTCGATGATGGTTTTTATGCAGACAGCGGTACATTACAGGATCGCGCATCAACATATTAGGTGACGCCATATCTATTTTTGCCCTAAGCACATGTCCTTTTTCGGGAGTTTCCCCAATCTTCATCTTTTCAAAAAGATCAAGGTTCTCCTCTACCGACCGTTCCCGAAACGGACTTGGTCTTCCGGCTTGGGTTGGAGTTCCTTTTTGATCGGCGATCTCTTCAGAAGTCTGGCTGTCCACATAGGCATCACCATTCTTGATCATTTCCACAGCCCAATCGTACAGCTGTTGAAAATAATCTGAAGCATAACATTCTTTAGCCCATTTGAAGCCCAGCCATTCCACATCAGCGCGTATCGCATCAACATATTCCTGCTCCTCCTTGATTGGATTGGTATCATCAAACCTGAGATTGACAGGAGCATTATATTTTTCACCCAGGCCGAAATTGAGGCAAATGGAAGAAGCATGGCCAATATGGAGATATCCATTAGGCTCGGGAGGAAATCTAAAATGCAGGTCTTTTTTATCAAACCCGTTCTTTAAATCTTCCTCTATCAACTGTTCAATAAAATTGAGGGATCGCTTTTCTTCAGACATAATTTCTTTATCTACTTTAAAAGGTCAAAATTAGCGAAAATAAACCTGAATTCAGTGACCGGATTACAATCCTATTTCAGCATTTCTGAGAGCCTGGGAAGGTTTAGATTAAACATAAATGTTGCTATCTTTGCAAAAACTTTTCCGTGGGAATCATAAAACTAAAAAATATCAGGGTTTTCGCCTATCACGGCTGCCTTGACGAAGAAGGACGAATTGGAAGCGATTACAGGGTGGACCTCAAGGTACAGGGAGACCTGTCTCTTTCGGCAAAGA
This sequence comes from Salinimicrobium sp., assembly GCA_049687615.1. Lineage (GTDB taxonomy): Bacteria > Bacteroidota > Bacteroidia > Flavobacteriales > Flavobacteriaceae > Salinimicrobium. The sequence goes on from JBAVJE010000225.1 coordinate 13,227, forward strand.
CAGATGCTTTGCAGGACACTATTGATTATGTGCACCTCAACAGGATCGTGAAAGAAGAAATGGCTATAAGAGCTAAACTTTTGGAAACTGTAGCCGAAAGAATCCTTGACCGTACGTTGAAAGAAATCCTTATTGTGCAAAAGGTCACCGTGGATGTTTCCAAGATTAATCCTCCCATTGGCGGTAACGTGCATATGGTGACAGTAAGCCGCAGTAAAAGCCGTTAAAAAAATGCCCTTTTTGAATGCTAAAAAAGGCATGGCTTAAAAAATAAATTTTATTACATTTGCCTTCCTTCAATAAGGCATCGTGGCCGAGTGGCTAGGCAGAGCTCTGCAAAAGCTTGTACAGCGGTTCGAATCCGCTCGATGCCTCCAAAAAAAGCTCCTTTTATGGGAGCTTTTTTGTTTTCTGTATTCTAAGATGAAAGATGATTTAAGGAGTTTGAATAGGATTTTAAAAGAAGTAGATTCATTCTTTAAATTTCAAAGGGTGCCAAAAATGGCATTTTTGAATAGTTAAATCTTTTACCTAAACAGAAAATTATTTCGCCGTCATAAAAAATGAAACACTGGTATCCTTAACCTGGTCGGGGGCGATTTCATCTATTTTCTCCTGAATTTGATTGATCTCTTGAGGGATCAATCCCTGGCTTATCAAGAATATTCCCGAAATCATAAGCACCACGCTTATTCCTTTCTTGACATTATAGATGCGTTTAGGCGTAAGTTTACGGTTAAGCCTTTTGGCAGCTAAAACTTTAAATACATCTACAAGCAGATAAGTTCCTAATACGGTTCCAAAAAAGACCATTATCCGGTTGGTTTCCATGTCAAGTTTTGGTCCAAAAACAATGATAAGACCCAGCCAGAAACCTAATACTCCAATGTTAATGAAGTTCAAAAGAAAACCTTTGGCGGCAAGCCCTAAATAATCCCTTTTATTTAATCTTTGTATTTCGGGCAGCTCCTCGTGCTGCAGTACAGGTTTGGTCTTTATGAATTGAATAATTCCGTAGGTTAAAAGAATTCCACCACCAAAAATAAAGAGAGCCGGATCATCCTTAATGCGGTTAAGCAATTTCGTAGTACTAAAATAAGCGATAAGAAGGAAAATGATATCGGCAGAAATCACTCCAATATCAAAGGATAAAGCCGCTCTAAAACCTTTAATAGCGGCAGTCTCCAGCAGTACGAAAAACACTGGGCCCAATAAAAAAGCCAGAAAAAATCCCAAAGGGATGGCTGCTATAATATCTTGGAACATTAGGAGCTTTTAGTTTGACAAAGGTAATATTTTACCTCATTTATAAAATTTTACCTCCCAGGCTGGTCTTATGATCGACTTTATCGGGACTTCCAAAGATATGGACTATCCCGCCTATCCTGGCTGATGCCTTGCAATATTTGGTAGCGAAAACCTCTGCTCTACCGGCGGTACCGGCACTAACATCTGTATGTTTTGTCTTAAGATCCTTTCCGTAATAAATTCCACCTGTGTTGGTTTCCACCTGCTGCTCCCGGGCCCTGCCTTCAAGAGTAATTTTACCTCCCGAAATAACCTTGACTACCACTTTTTCTGCCTCTACTGCAGACTCAATGCTCGCGCCCTCCTGTGCTCTAAAAGTGATCTTATTTCCTTCGATTTTATTTTCCACCTGCACCCTGGAACCCTCATTGGCATCTATTATTTCAATTGCATCGCCATAGACCTTGATAAGCGTATTATCATCAGACCAGATATTATCGATGGGCAGCTTTATCTCCAGCCTTCCCTCAACCACCTCATACTTCACTTTTTCTTTACTGTGGCCGGTAATCGTAATCCTGTTTTCTTCGGAAGGAAAAACAATAACCTCGATCCCTCTAAAGGTTTTTACCTCTTTAAATGGCTCTAAAGAAGCATTAATATCTTGCGCTTTCAGCTGAAGTCCAGCGAAAAAAACAGCTGCAAGAATTAAAAATTTTGTACTATTTTTCATTTTCAACTTCGTTTCGTGTACCAATAAGATTAAAATCCAGGTGTCTTTTAACAAGATCGGCATTTTTGACGCTTACATAAACTTCATCTCCCAACTGATAGATTTTACCTGTTTTTCGGCCGACGATAGCATATTGTTCTTCATCAAAATCGAAATGATCTTCTGAAATATCACGCAAACGAATCATGCCTTCACATTTATTGGCAATAATCTCCACGTATATTCCCCACTCGGTCACCCCCGAAATAACGCCTAAAAATTCTTCTTCATTGTGCTCCTGCATGTATTTTACCTGCATGTATTTTATAGAATCTCTTTCGGCACTGGTAGCTAAGCCCTCCATCTGACTGCTGTGTTGGCATTTTTCTTCATATTCCTCCTCAGAGGCCGATTTCTCATTATCAAGATACCTCTGTAACAGTCTATGCACCATTACGTCTGGATATCTTCTGATTGGTGATGTAAAATGAGAATAATAATCAAAAGAAAGTCCGTAATGTCCAATATTTTCGGTGCTATAATAAGCTTTACTCATCGTTCTGATGGTAAGCGTGTCCACAAGGTTTTGCTCCTTGGTTCCCTGCACGTCTTCGAGTAATTTATTTAGAGAATTACTAACGCTTTTTTGGTCTTTTAGATTCAGTTTGTGACCAAATTTAGAAACAAGCGACTGTAAGGCATTTAGTTTATCTGTATCGGGTTCGTCATGGCAACGATAGACAAAGGTTTTCTTCGGTTTTTGTTTTCCGATGAACTCTGCAACCTTTTTATTGGCGAGCAGCATGAATTCCTCAATAAGTTTATTTGCATCTTTAGAAGTCTTAAAAAAGACCCCTACGGGCTCATTATCCTCGTCCAGCTCAAACTTTACTTCAACTTTGTCAAAAGAAATTGCTCCCTCACGCATTCTACGTTTTCGCATGATCTTGGCAAGTTCGTCCAGCTTTAGTATCGAAGTTACAATTGCCCCGTCTACTTCATAATCTTCGCCTGTAATTGAAATATCAGCAGGAATTTCTCCGCCTGTAGTTTCTATTACGAATTGTGCCTCCTCATAGGCAAAACGCGCATCAGAATAAGTGACGGTTCTACCAAACCATTGATCTTTAACTTCAGCATTATCATTAATCTCAAATACTGCCGAAAAAGTATATTTTTCTTCGTGAGGTCTAAGGGAACAGGCATTATTGGAGAGTACTTCGGGAAGCATTGGTACCACTCTATCCACAAGATAAACCGAAGTTGCCCGGTTAAAAGCTTCTTCTTCAAGAATCGTATCGGGTTTTACATAATGAGAAACATCGGCAATATGTATACCTATCTCGTAATTGCCATTCTCCAGCTTTTTAAAACTCAGCGCATCATCAAAATCTTTTGCATCTTTTGGATCTATGGTAAAAGTGAGTTCATCGCGCATGTCCCGCCTTTTTGCGATCTCTTCTTTTCTAATAGAAGTGTCCAGACCATTTGCAAAATCTTCTACCTCCTTAGGAAATTCATGAGGCAAACCGTACTGTGCAAGAATTGCATGTATTTCGGTTTGATGTTCTCCTGGAGTACCCAAAACTTCGACGATCTTTCCAAAAGGAGAATCTGCTTTAGCGGGCCAATCTTCAATTTCAACCACGACTTTATCCCCATCTTTTGCCTCTCCTATTTTATTCTTCTGAACAAAAACATCTGTGTACATTTTAGGATCCTGTATGGCAACAAAACCAAAATTTTCTTTTAGCTGAAGCACTCCTACAAATCGATCCTTTTTACGAGTGATAATCTTTGTTACTTCTCCTTCAGACTTTTGATTGCGGCGACGTTTGTAAACATAGATCTCAACTTCATCGCCGTTAAAGGCTCTATTGAGATTCTTTTGGGGAATATATACGTCATCGTCTAATTCTTCAACAATAACATAGCCGCTGCCTTTAGTAGTCATATCTAAAATTCCGGTATAATAATCTACCCCCGGTTTTAGACGAAATTTACCCCGTTCCACTTCCTCAATTTTCTTCTTTGCAGCAAGCTGAGAGAGCGTGCGAATAATTTTATTGCGGTTCGTGGGATCGTCAACTCCCAATTTAGCCGCTATTTGTTTATAGTTAAAACTTTGCCCGGTATCTTTTCTTAGAATGGAAAGAATGCTGTTAGTCACATTTTCCAAAGTAGCTTTTTTCTTTCCTTTACTTTTCTTTTTTGTCATTTCTTATATTAAGCTATAAAATTAAGCCTTATAAATTGTTTCTGCGGTTCTACCACATCAATTTTAAGTTAATCTACAAAAATACCATTGAAACAGCTTCAGCGGGTCGATAATTTAATTTTATCCTGCAGATAAATTAACACGGAATAATTTAAATCTTAAAATTTACTTAAATTAGCACCTTAAAAGCTTCATACCGAAAGCCAAGCATCGATTGAGTAAATCAAATAAAATTACTATCTCCTTTGTGCTTATTTTTGTCATAGGCATTCTGGCAATTGTTGCCTGCATCAACTATATCCTGGAGAATCCTTCTCTAAACGGGGCATCATGTTTAAACATGTTTTCATTTTCAACTGAAGAATAAATCTTATCTTTAGTAGGAAACTCCTGCAATGAAAGATTTTGTTACTCTTGCGACCTTCACCTATCCACATGAATATGCCGTGCTAAAACTACTATTCGAGCAGGAAAATATCAGGCATTTTTTTCAGAACGAAACAATGATAGGGGTTTTCCCTTTCTATTCTAATGCCATTGGCGGCATTCATCTCAAGGTTCATATCGAAGATAAAGAACAAGCAGAAAAAATAATAAACTCCCTCAACGATTTTAATTCTCCCCTCAAGATCGTTTAGTTATAAACATATATTATATAAATATCTTTTTCTTCTTTTTTAAAAAATTAAAATGATGATGTATTATGGCTTGTTGAAATGTGCAATAACTTTTTTAGATTTAATTTTGTGATTCGAATAGGCTTATTTCAGCCACAGGTTACCAACAAGGTTGATAGATATTAAAGCACTGATTCTTAAAGATTATTAAGACTTTATTAACAACTGTTCATAAAGAAAACTAAAATTTAATTCTTAATAATTTTAAGATTTGAAGTTGTTCACAAGCGGAATTTGAGTGGTGAAAACTTTCCAAAAAATTGGGGACTTATAATTTGATGGTCTCGTAAATTCTTTGCTATTGCTATTTCCCACGAGATAACCAAATTTCCTTTTTACTTTTTCATCTGCTTTTATGAACAATTTAGGTAGATTTCTAAAGCATTTATTTTTAAGGTATTGTAACATTTAATTAACAATCATAAAAATTGAAGTTGATAAGCTGGTTTTCTACCTTTGTCAACAGCTTAAAACCCTTGACCATGAAAGTATCTATAGGAAATGACCACGCAGGAACCGATTATAAATTTGCGGTAATTAAATATCTAAAGAGTAAAAATATTGAGGTGATCAATCACGGCACCGATAGTAATGATAGTGTAGACTATCCAGATTTCGTTCACCCGGTAGCAAATGATGTTGAAAATAAAACTGCAGACCTTGGGATTATTATTTGTGGAAGTGGAAATGGCGCAAACATGACTGCAAACAAACACCAGGGAATAAGATCGGCATTGTGCTGGACTAAAGAGATTGCTGCTCTGGCCAGGGAACATAACGATGCCAATGTGCTTAGTATTCCTGCGAGATACACTGCCGAACCACAAGTTTTAGAAATGGTGGACACTTTCCTTAATACTCAATTCGCCGGCGGAAGACATTCCCGACGTGTCGAAAAGATCGCCTGCAGTTAAAATAGAAGCTCTAAAAAATGCAAATTAGAATCAGGACTTTTGAAGAGCTTAATATTCAAGAGTTATACGAATTGTTGCGGCTGCGTTCTGAAGTGTTTGTTGTGGAACAAAATTGCATTTATCAGGATATAGACGGGAAAGACCAAAAAGCCCTTCATATACTTGGATATGAAAATGAAAAACTTGTTGCCTATACCCGAATTTTTTCTCCCGGAGTATATTTTACCGAAGCTGCTATAGGCCGGGTTGTAGTAGGTGAATCCAGTCGAAAGAACAAGTATGGGCATGAAATTTTACAAGCTTCTATCAAGGCGGTAGAAGATCGTTTTCATACCACAAAGATCAAACTTTCAGCCCAAACCTATCTTACAAAGTTCTATGAGAGTCATGGTTTCGAGCAGGTTGGAGAAGGATATCTGGAAGATGGGATTCCTCACATTGGAATGATCAAAAATTAGTCTACTGCAGGATTTTTTGATATTCCTGAGGATTGTTTAAAATAGACTGTGCTTTAAGTATTTCCGAATTATTTTGAGTATAATATTCGTACAGGCCTTCTTTGTAAAAATACCTTTTGATAATCTCATCTGAAAGCAGGCTCAAAATTTCCTCTTTTTGAGCATCCAGAGCTTCAGATTTTGCGCTGCGTAAACCGGCTTCAATCGATTTTAATCCGCCTGCTATTTCATCGTCAAATTTTTCAAGATCGGCAGCTTTTTTTAGTTCCTCCAGCTGTTTTTCCGTGAAGGTTTGGTATTCAAATTTTGTACCGGCCAGGAAATTCCTGAAATCTTCGAAATCATTATCTCCAAGCTGAAATTCTTCAGGAGTTTTTACCTCATGGGAGTAATAATATTTTGAAGCATAGTCAAAAATGGCATTTTGCTGCAGGATTTCGAGAGTAATATTCCCGAACTTTGAACTTTCCATTTCAATATCCGGAGAAATTCCACCACCGTCATAAACTTTACGACCATTTCGGGTTTGAAATTCCCGGTAGTTTTCTGTAGCTATACGTTGTGCTTTTCCTTCCTTGTCGCGATTGCGGTAGTCCAGGGCTTGAATACATCTTCCGCTGGGCGTATAATAGCGTGAAATTGTCACTTTGAGCTGTGTGCCGTAAGTGAGATCTTTTGGGCGTTGCACTAAACCTTTTCCGAAGCTCCTGGCACCAATAATTACCCCGCGGTCAAGATCTTGCAGAGCACCGGCTACGATCTCGCTGGCAGAAGCGCTACGACCATTAATAAGCACTACCACAGGAATATCGCTATCAATAGCTTTCCTGGTGGTATAAAAAGTCTGGTTGTACTTTTCTATTGCCGATTTTGTGCTGGTGATCAACGCTCCTTCGGGAATGAAAATATTCGCGACATTAATAGCTTCGGAAAGCAAACCTCCCGGGTTACCTCGCAGGTCTAAAATGACCTTTTTTGCACCTTCTTCTTTCAGCTCTTTGAGCGCTTTAACTGTTTCCCCCGAAGCATTTCGGTTGAACTGGGAAAGAACAATATATCCTGTATCTCCACCTATCAACTTGTAAAAAGGCACAGCTTTAATTTCAATAGCCCCCAGTTTTATATTGGTATTTTTGATCTGTCCCTGTCGCTTGTACACCACATTTATTGTAGTGTTAGGGGCACCTTTAAGCAGTTCTCCCGCGTCCTGATTAAAATCGGCTACTTTGATATTTCCTATTTGAATGATCTCATCCCCGGCTTTTAATCCGGCTTTATCTGCAGGATAATCTTTGTAGGGTTCTAAAATGGTAATAATGTTGTTTTTTATTCCCACTGTAGCGCCTATTCCCGTGTATTCCCCGGCATTATTGATCCTTGCCGCCTGCACCTCCTGTTCGTTCCAGTAATGTGTATATGGATCAAGATCTTCCAGCATGGAATTGATCGCGGTATCCATGAGTTCTGCAGGATTGGTTTCATCAACATAATTCATGTTGAGCTCTTTAAAGAGCGTGGTGAAGATCTCTATCTGTTTCGCAATTTCAAAAAAATCAGATTTGAAACTAACACTGCTCAGGAATATCATAACGAGCAATAATACTGCGGCTATTCTACGGGAATAAAACTTTTTCATAGACCTCATTTTTTCTCTTTCTGCACCAGGTTTTTCAGCAGTTCTTCCACTACCCGGAACAGTTTGGCATATGAAACCTTTTCCCTGCTGGTGTAGATGAACATAAACGCGTATTTAGAACTTAAATTACTGTATACAAGATACTTATTTTTTCTAAAGACTTCGCGTAGCAACCTTTTTAAATGATTACGGTCAACAGCCCTTTTGAAGTTTCTTTTTGGAACCGAAACCGCAGTTTTGTTGAGTTCTTCTGCTTCAGAAAGGGGTAAATAAATAAGGCGTAAGGGATATTTTTTAATAGATTTTCCTTCAGTAAAAAGCTTGTCGATTATGACCTTGCTCTTAAGTTTTTCTTTTTTTCCGAAGCTTTCATTCATGATATCAAAAGTAGGATTTTAAGACTAATAAAAAACCCTTTCCGGGGAAGGAAAGGGTTCAATAAAGAATATTCAAAAATGCTATTTTTGAGAGGTGCCTCTGTAGGTATTGTTTTCACGGTTGATGTCGGCCATAAACCCATATTGATCAATGGTAATTGATTTAATGTTGGATTTAGGTTTATCAATACTGAAGCTATAATTTGGATAAGCCCAGGGCCAGTCTTTTAATTCTGTCCAGTTTTCTCCTTCTTTAGCCTCTTTAGACCAGCGCATCATCCTTAAAGGGATGTAAAAAGTTTCTTCTATACCATCCATATAAGTCACGTTGAGTTCTACAGGCATAGGCATATCTCCAATTCTTTGGAGAGTTACTTTTGTTTTTCCGCCTTCCTCTTCTTCTACATTGTTAATGGCGTAGTCAATAGTATTTGTCGTTTGTGTCCATTCATTTAGGTACCAGCTCAATTCTGCTCCCGACACTTTTTCAGCGATACGAATGAAATCATTTGGAGTAGGATGTTTGAATTTCCACTCCTCATAATAACGATTAAGGGTCTTCCCTAAATTTTCATTACCAATGATATAACCCAATTGATTAAGGAAAATACTTCCTTTTGTATAGGAAGAAATTCCATAGCCCATGTTATAGTCATAGCGATCTGCATGCGTCATTAAGGGCTCCTCTTTTCCTGAACTTACCAGGTAGTCATAAGCTCTGTAAATTCCTGCACTGGGATTTTCCCTGTCGTTCCCTGCAAGACTGGTTTGTGCCAGAGTAGATATGTAAGAAGTAAATCCTTCATCCATCCAGGGATATTGAGATTCGTTGGTTCCTAAAAGTTGTTGAAACCAGCTGTGTGCAAATTCATGAGCAGTGGTTCCCAGAAGGTCTCCATAATCCTGTCCTCCGGTGATAAGAGTGAGGTTGGCATATTCCATTCCACCGTCACCTCCCTGTATCACAGAATACTGTTTCCAAGGATATGGTCCAATGTGTTCATTATAGAATTCCAGCAGTTCTTCGGTTTTTGGCTGGATTTTTTTCCAGTTCCCGATTATTTCAGGATCATTTTTGTAAAGAAAATGAAGCGTTACACCACTTTTAGTTTGTCGTTTATCGTGAATAAATTCCGGATCTGCGGCCCAGGCGAAATCGTGAACATCTTCGGCTTTAAAGTGCCAGGTGAGTTTTTTCCCTTTCGGTCGTTTTACTTTAGTGCCTGTTTCTTCATAATTGTAGCCTATTTCCGAAGCATTTTTAAGCACTCCTGAAGCCCCGAGAATATAATCTTTATCGATGCTGATCTTTACATCAAAATCTCCCCAAACTCCAAAGAATTCACGGCCTATGTATGGATCTGCATGCCATCCTTCAAAATCATATTCGGCAAGTTTTGGATACCACTGTGTCATGGAAAGTGCTACATGATCCTCATTGTTTCTTCCCGAGCGACGTATTTGAACCGGCAGCTGTCCCTTAAACTTCATCTTAAAAGTCGTTGACTTTCCCGGTAAAAGAGGCTCTGCAAGTATTACCTGGAGAATAGTTCCCTCTTCTTTAGTCTGTACATCCTGCCCGTCCTGCTTGAGCGAAAGCACCTTTAGGAAACCTATTTCATTAGGTTTAAGTTTACTAATGCGACTCTCGTATTCAGGATTTTCCCTTGTTCCCAGGTTGTTCACCATTCTGTCATCAGGATCGGTTATATTCTGAAGCCTGACATCCATCTCACTTCCCGGTTGGAAAGCGTTAAAGAACAGGTGATAAAAAACCTGGGAAAGGGTGTCTGGAGAATTGTTGGTGTAAACCAGCTTTTGGTCTCCGGTATACTGATAATTCTGGACGTTCATATCTACGTCCATGTCATAATCCACGCTTTGTTGCCAATACGTGGTGTTATTCTGGGCCTGAAGGCCCAGAATTGTAAAAAATGTTATTGCTGCTACTATTTTCCTCATTCTTATCTTCTAGACATTTTATCTGCCAGGATAAGGGCATTGTAAAGATTTGCCATTTTTCCTGAAGCGGAAAGTTCAGTGAATTTAGCTGTGTTTGAAGGGTTTCCTCCAATGATTACAGTTGCACCGGTAGAAAGTCCACTTTGCATAATTACCTGCTTCACCTGCTCTGCAGAAAGTTTAGGGTAATAAGAGCGAATCATCGCTGCAACCCCTGCCACTGCAGGAGATGCCATAGAGGTTCCCTGAAGAAATTCGTATTCATTGTTTGGCGTTGTTGACCAGATTCTTGATCCCGGAGCAAAAACATCAACATTGTGCTTTCCATAGTTTGAAAATCCGGATACCAGGCGAGATCCGTACTCATAGTTTAAAGATCCTACAGTTAGGAAGTTACCGGCTATTTCTTCGGGCATATCAGGAGACTGATCGTTAGGATAGATTTCTGTAACATCCAGATCCAATCCTTCGTTTCCTGCAGCATTTACAATCAACACGTCATTTTCACCGGCATATCGAATAGCATCTCTCACCCAGTCAGGATGTGTAGAGAAGTATTTTCCGAAGCTGGTGTTAATGATGCTTGCACCATTATCAACTGCATAACGAATAGCAAGGGCGATATCCTTATCATATTCATCACCGTCTGGCACTGCACGTACAGGCATGATAATCACATTATTGGCAACTCCATCCATTCCGATGTTGTTGTTCCTTTCGGCCGCGATGATTCCGGCAACATGAGTACCGTGTTTGATATCTTCTTTATCTTGAGTTGGTCCTGTTACATCGTTGTTACCATAGTCACGATCATTGATGTCATCTGGATCGTCTCCTACAATGGCTCTTCCGTTAAGGTCCATGTTAAAATGAGTATCCAGTCTACCTGAGTAATAATCGATAGCATCCTGAAGTTTGCTCATTGCTGAAGGAACATCTCCTTGTACATTAGTCATTATTTGCGCTAGAAAAGCCTTGTATTGCTGCATTTCTTCGGTTTCTGCATTCATTTGTTGCAGCTCCTCCAATGTGTAATCTTCTTTTCCCAGCTTTGCCGAAACAGCCTCATGAGCGGTTTTCAACTGCTGCGAGAGTCCTTCATACTGGTTTTTTATACCAAGAGCTTCATTATACTCTTTGTCATATTCGGCTTTTGCTCTTTGATAAAGTTCGAATTCTTTCTTGTTCTCAGGTTTAATAGAACTGGCAGGAATCCCGTTATATTTAGGCTTAAGTTTTTTTAGAATTCTTACGTATTCCAGGTTTTCCTCAACAGCATCTCCAAGAAAGTTCCAGCCGTGAATATCATCTACATAGCCATTTTTGTCATCATCTTTATTATTTCCGGGAATCTCATCTTTGTTTGTCCAGATCACCCCGTCCAGGTCTTCGTGGTCAATGTCGATCCCGCTGTCAACAACAGCGACTATAACTTTTTTCCCTTTGTTGTTCTTAATGATCTCTTCATAGGCTTTTTGTACACTCATTCCGGGAATGGTGTCATCAACCAAATCGGCGCCGCCCCAACCTTTCAGCTCGGTCTCGGTAAGATCGGTAACCTTGAGGGGCATGGTATCAATATTTTCAATTGGGGTAGAAACTACTGCAGGGGCAGAACTTCCACATCCGTAAATTGAGGCAGCTAAACCGGCTACCAACAGGGGCTTGTAAATAGGAATTTTCATAATTATTTATTAGTTAAAAAGTTCGTTGAATTTATGTACTTCGTTTAATCGAACACCTCTCTCGGTGCTCTTGACACTTATCACCTCGTTATAGGCATCATGCTCAAGGAAAAGATAAAAATCTTCCTCTACAGCCTTTTTTAAAAAGGTTTCTTTTTCCGGAAGGGTTAGTAATGGCCTGGTGTCGTATCCCATCACATAAGGTAAAGGCAGATGACCTGCGGTAGGCAAAAGATCGGCGGTATAAACAAGGGTTTTGCCTTTGTATTTGATGTGCGGGATCATTTGCTTGTCTGTGTGTCCATCTACAAAAAGAATTCCGAAGCCCAGTTCAGAATTTTCCTGATAGGGCTCTCCCGTTCTTTCGAGAAATTTTAGTTGTCCGCTCTCCTGCATGGGTAGGATATTTTCTTTTAAAAAAGAGGCTTTTTCCCGTGCATTAGGATTTATCGCCCATTCCCAGTGGTCTTTATTACTCCAGAAAGTGGCATTTTTAAAGGCCGGTTCATAACCTGTCCTGTCTTTATTCCATTGAATGCTGCCACCACAGTGGTCAAAATGGAGGTGAGTCATAAAAACATCTGTGATATCATCGGGATGAAATCCATGTTTTTTAAGGGATTTTTCAAGGCTGTCATCGCCCCACTGATAGTAATAACCAAAGAATTTATCGCTTTGCTTATCTCCCATTCCAGTGTCGATCAAAGTGAGGCGGTTCCCATCTTCAATGAGCAGGCAGGTCGCCGCCATATCAATCATATTATTATTATCGGCTGGATTTGTCTTATTCCAGAGACTTTTCGGAACCACGCCGAACATAGCTCCTCCATCCAGTTTAAAATTTCCGGATTCAATCGAATATAACTTCATAAAAGGTTTTGTTATTCTGTATAATTGTGCGACATGCAAAATACTAAAAGCCTGTTTCTAAATGCAGGCTTAGACACCGCATTTTGCCCTTTTAACAGAATTTTCAGTATTTTCCATATTTTTCAGCGTAAATATATAACTTTTTAAGCGGCAGCTTATGAGGCCAGCTTGAAATATGAGGTCTCAAAAATGGCATTTTAAGATAGGCTTCAGAAGAAATAATAATTAATGAGCTCCTGGTTTGGTAGTATGGAAGAGTCTCCTAATTTTCTGTATTTTTACTGCGACAGCTTTGATTTAAAGCGGGGCTGAAACAAACAACTTATTAAATGATTGAACTCGCAGGATTAGTAATTTTTGGAATATTGGCGCAGTGGCTGGCATGGAAGACGAAGACACCGGCTATTTTACCCTTGATCCTGATAGGCCTTCTCATAGGTCCCATTTCTACTTTTTTTACCGAAGATGGTACTAAATGGCTTGAGCCGATATGGAATGGGGATGAAGGGGTTTTTCCCGGTGAAAGCCTTTTCTATTTTGTCTCCCTCGCCATCTCGGTCATCCTGTTTGAAGGCGGACTTACCCTTAGAAAAAGTGAGGTGGGAAATATAGGTCCAGTGATCGCCAAACTTATTAGCCTTGGCGTAGTAGTCACCTTTTTTGGCGCCGGTATCGCCGCCCATGTCATCTATGATTTTTCATGGCAGATATCCTTTTTGTTCTCCTCTCTTATTATCGTGACGGGACCAACGGTGATTTCTCCTATTCTACGTAATATTCCTCTAAAAAAGCATGTTTCTTCTATTCTTAAATGGGAAGGGATTCTTATAGATCCAATCGGGGCGTTGATCGCTGTTTTGATGTACGAGTTCATTCTTGTGGAAGGTGGCAAGGAATTTACTCAAACGGCTTTCATTGGCTTCGGAAAAATTGTACTGTTTGGAGCCACCTTCGGGTTCACCTTTGCACATTTGCTGGCTCTTTTCATCAAGAAAAACTTTATTCCACATTATTTGTTGAACGTTTTTACGCTTGCTTCTGTTCTGGGTGTTTTTGTACTTTCAGATCAATTCGCGCATGAAAGCGGACTTTTAGCTGTAGTTGTCATGGGAATGGTGATGGGTAATCAAAAACTACCTAACATCAAAGAACTGCTATATTTCAAGGAATCTTTAAGCGTATTACTCATCTCGATTCTTTTCATCCTGTTGGCTGCAAATATTGAAGTGGAAGATCTCATGTTGGTCTTTAACTGGAAAGCCCTCATTCTTTTTGGAATTATTGTTTTGGTGGTGCGCCCGGTGGGTGTCATGCTAAGCTCGATAGGCAGCGGACTTCAGAAAAAAGAGATTGCTTTTATTAGTTGGGTTGGGCCGCGAGGAATTGTGGCTGCCGGTATCGCTTCTCTCTTCGGATTAAAACTGGTACAGGAAGGTGTGCCCGGAGCCGAATACATCACTCCGCTGGTCTTTATGGTCGTGCTGCTTTCGGTGCTGCTGAATGCCACAACGGCGAGATTATTTGCTCAACTGGTAGGGGTATTCATCAAAAATGCCGAAGGTATTTTAATAGTTGGAGCTTCTTCTATTTCCAGGCTTATCGCAAAATATCTTCAGGATAATAACCGGCACGTAGTACTGGTAGATAATAACGCTGATAATATTAAAAAGGCCAGGTCATTGGGACTGGAAGCGATTGAGGGTAGTGTCTTTGCAGATGATCTTGTAAACAACATCGAACTTAATGATATTGGATATTTAATGGCCATGACCGGTAACTCTGATATTAACAAAACAGCTATCAACAGGTTTAAAAAACAGTTTGGAGAAAAAGGTTCTTTCCGGCTGATCTCGGCAGATGAAATGAATGATCCTGAAACCAATCCTACCGAAGGCCTTTTTTCACATACCGATGATTATATCAAGCTAGCCGAAGTTTCCCGTAAATTCCCAAAGATACATGAGTTGTTACTTAACAGCCGGGAGCATTATGAAGGCCTTTTAGAGATTTCCAAGACAGATCCTGAGATTGTTCCCCTATTTGTTAAGACAGATGAGGGTGAACTGGAGATTATTCCTTCCCATAGTACTGAGGTGGAAATTGGGGAAGGTTACAATTTGGTATATCTTGGGAAAAAGATCAAAATAGAGGAAACTAAGGAAGAGGAAAAAGACTATGAAGAAACAGTTGAAGACTCCGAAAAACAATAGTTAATCTTCCTTTTGCATTTCGATCAACAGCTCATCAGAGAGTTCCATGTTGTGATAGACGTTTTGTACATCATCATCCTCCTCAAATTTATCGATTAGGTTGATGATTTCTTTAGCTTCAGAAAGCGGTAGTTCAATTGTATTTAGGGGGATTCGCTGTACCTCGGCATTTTTAGGTTCCAGGTCAAGCTCTTCCAGCTTTACACTCATAGTTCCGAAGTCGGTAAAATCTGTATAAACGTAAAGCTTGTCTTCTTCTTTTTCGATGGTAGTGGCGCCGCCTTCGATGAGCTGAAGTTCGAACTCCTCTATGTTATGGGCAATGTCTTCCCTGTCTATGCTGAAGACACCTTTCCTGTCAAAAAGGTATTCCAGAGAGCCGTTTGTTCCAAGGCTTCCTCCATTCTTCGAGAAAATAGAGCGTACAGATGCGACAGTTCGATTGGTGTTATCTGTAGTACATTCAATGAAGAAAGCGATCCCATGAGGGCCGTATCCTTCAAAAGTTACCGCTTCATAATTGTCGGCTTCTGCCCCACTCGCTTTTTTTATCGCGCGCTCAATGGTGTCTTTGGGCATATTGACCCCTTTGGCATTGGAAATGGCATTACGTAGCGCCGGATTAGCTTCAGGATCGGGGCCTCCACCCTCTTTTACGGCCACAGAGATGTCTTTGATCGCCCTGGTAAATTCTTTCGCTCTTTTTTTATCCTGGGCTCCTTTTCTATGCTTGATGTTCGCCCACTTGCTATGTCCGGCCATTTTGCTTCTTTATTAATAGTTATTTCTGTATAACCTTAATAACAAATTTAAGAAAAATGATGGCGGGGTCAAGGAGCGACAGGAGCTGAAGAAGAGAACCGGCAAAAGACCTTCTTAAAATGTCATTTTTGACACTTCATTTAAGAACGTCTTTGGTAGCCTGCCTACCGGTAGACAGGCCTAACGGAGGAAGGCAAAGCAATTTAATGTGTTGGGAAGGAAAATTTCACGCAAAGACCTCAGAGTAGGCGCAGAGATCGCCGAAAAACTTACTTCTATATTAGTGAATTCTGGCCTATTAAAAAAGGAAAGGCGCCCGTAAGAACGCCTCTAAAAAGCTTTTAAAAAATGTCATTTTCAAGACCTATTGAAATTTGGTGCTTGTCTTTTGGAAATTTCTCCGTTTAGTCATTCAACTTAAGAACCGCCATAAAAGCTTCCTGCGGAATTTCTACGTTACCCACCTGGCGCATGCGTTTTTTACCCTTTTTCTGCTTCTCAAGCAGCTTTCTTTTACGGGAAATATCTCCCCCGTAACATTTGGCGGTCACATCTTTTCTAAGCGCTTTTACGGTTTCCCGGGCTATGATCTTCGCGCCAATGGCCGCCTGTATAGGAATATCAAACTGTTGCCTTGGGATCAATTGTCTTAATTTCTCGCACATCTTTTTTCCGATGTCATAGGCATTGTCCACGTGTAACAGGGCTGATAAAGCATCAACCACATTCCCATTAAGGAGCACATCAACTTTTACAAGTTTTGACTGGCGCATTCCTATAGGAGAATAGTCGAAAGAGGCATATCCTCTGGAAACTGTTTTTAAACGGTCATAAAAATCGAACACGATCTCGGCCAGCGGCATGTCGAATGAAAGCTCCACTCTCTCAGGAGTCAGGTAGGTCTGGTTGGTGATTTGTCCACGTTTTTCAATACACAAGGACATTACCTGTCCTACAAAATCGGCTTTTGTAATAATTGTGGCTTTGATATAAGGCTCCTCAACTCTTTCCAGACTTGATGGTTCGGGTAAATCTGAAGGGTTATTCACCAGAATCCTCTCATTGTTGTTCTTATGCGTATATGCGTGGTAAGAAACGTTAGGAACGGTGGTAATCACCGTCATATCAAATTCTCTCTCCAGGCGTTCCTGTATGATTTCCAGGTGTAACATTCCGAGGAAACCACAACGGAAACCGAATCCCAGGGCGGCAGAACTTTCGGGAGTAAATACCAGGGAAGCATCGTTGAGTTGCAATTTTTCCATAGAGGCACGCAAGTCCTCGTAATCTTCGGTATCAACCGGGTAGATTCCTGCGAAAACCATAGGTTTCACATCTTCAAAACCGGGAACGGCTTCGGTAGTCGGGTTTTTCGCATCGGTGATGGTATCCCCCACTTTTACCTCTTTGGCCTCTTTGATACCGGTGATAAGATAGCCTACGTCGCCGGTTTTGATCTCATTCCGCGGAAATTGTTTCAGTCTTAGAGTTCCCACCTCATCGGCGAAATAATTCTTGTTTGTAGCAACGAACTTGATGTTCTGGCCTTTCTTAATGGTACCATTGATCACCCTAAAATAGGTTTCAACTCCACGGAAGGGATTGTAGACAGAATCAAAGATAAGGGCTCTTAAAGGCGCATCCACTTTCCCGGAAGGTGGCGGAACACGCTCAATAATAGCAGCAAGGATCTCATCGATTCCTAAGCCGGTCTTTGCACTGGCCGGAATAACATCTGATGCATCGCAGCCCAGGAGATCCACAATATCATCGGTCACTTCTTCGGGATTAGCACTGGGTAAATCAACTTTATTGAGCACCGGGATAATTTCCAGATCGTTCTCTAAAGCGAGGTACAGGTTGGAGATGGTCTGCGCCTGAATGCTCTGCGCGGCATCTACCACCAGTAAAGCGCCTTCGCAGGCAGCGATAGAACGTGAAACTTCATAAGAGAAATCCACGTGTCCCGGGGTATCGATCAAATTAAGCACATACTGCTCTCCTTTGTAGGTATAATCCATCTGGATGGCATGGCTCTTAATGGTGATACCACGCTCCCGCTCCAGATCCATACTGTCCAGTAACTGCTCCTGCTTTTCCCTGTCGGTAACCGAGCCTGTTGAATCCAACAGCCTGTCTGCCAACGTACTCTTTCCGTGGTCAATATGTGCGATTATGCAAAAATTGCGAATGTGCTTCATATAATATTTTAGTCAAAAAATCCCCTTTTTGGGGCCTAGTTTAAAAGGTACAAATATAGTTTTTTTAAAAGGTCTCTAAAGAATAATTCTTTTAGGCCCGGTTCCGACATTTTTTTAATTCCGGAGATTGGGCAAACAAGACTATAAAAAGTACGTAAAGTCGAAAAATTTTCTTCCTGCTTTAAGCTTTATTTAGGAAATGTATATCTTGTTGCAGATAAAAAAACCTGCTTTTTTAAGCAATTTAACCCACCCCCAGGGCATATGAACAATTCTCAGCATCACACCGGATCTGGCACCAACAAATCCATCATTATCATTGGAGCCTTATTCTTCATCTTTGGGTTCGTAACCTGGCTCAATTCAATTTTGATCCCATACCTCAAAATTGCCTGTGAGCTTAACAATTTTCAGTCTTATTTGGTGGTAACCGCCTTTTACATTTCTTATCTGGTGATGGCGCTGCCATCAGCCTGGGTGTTGCAAAAGACAGGCTATAAAAAGGGGATGTCGCTGGGCCTTATAGTCATGGCCGTGGGTTCCCTTATCTTTATTCCGGCAGCTTATTCCAGAACTTATGAGTTATTTTTACTCGGGCTTTTTGTGCAGGGAACCGGGCTGGCAATTCTGCAAACCGCCGCCAATCCCTATGTTACCGTACTGGGCCCGATAGAAAGCGCTGCGAAACGCATCAGCATCATGGGGATTTGTAACAAAGTGGCGGGTGTATTGGCCCCAATAGTACTTGGAGCGATACTTTTTAATGCTTCCGAAGATATTTCGGCCGTTATTGAAGGCTTGAACGGAACTGAAAAAATCGCGGCTCTTGATGAACTAGCTCAACGGGTGATCAATCCTTATCTGGTCATGATGGGAGTACTGCTCATTTTGGCCGGGTTAATTTATTTTTCCTCTTTACCCGAAGTAGACGCCGATGCCGAAGACGAGGAGGTGGCAAAATCTAATTTTAATAAGACCAGCATTTTTCAGTTTCCGCACCTTTTTATGGGGACTCTGGCGCTCTTCCTTTATGTGGGGGTAGAGGTGATCGCGGGAGATACGGTGATAAGCTATGCCAATCAGGCGCACGGCATCCCGTTAAATGACGCGAAATTCTTCGCGAGTATTACCCTTACAGCAATGATAGTGGGCTATATCATTGGAATATTCACCATTCCGAAGTACATCAAACAGGAAAACGCGCTGAAGGTTTCGGCCATTTTAGGAATTGTCTTCGGGTTGGCGGCTATTTTCAGCGATGGTTTTGTTTCGGTACTTTTTATCTCCCTGTTGGGACTTGCCAACGCTATGGTTTGGCCGGCCATTTGGCCTATGGCGCTAGCGGGCTTGGGAAGATTCACAAAAGTTGGTTCTTCTTTTCTCATTATGGCAATTGCGGGAGGCGCGGTGATTCCGCCGGTTTACGGTTATCTCGTAGACGTAGTGAATCCGCAGCAGGCATACTGGATTCTTATTCCCTGCTACCTGTACATTTTGTATTTTGCAACTAAAGGTTATAAGGTAAAATATTAGTTATGAAAGACAAAACCACAGAGCAGGCTTCCCTCTATGAACATCTGGAATTGATGAATACCGGGGAGATCCTGAAAAATATAAATACCGAAGATAAAAAAGTGCCCCTCGCCATAGAAGAGGTGATCCCGCAAATCGAAAAAGTTGTGGACAGAATTGTAGAGCAAATAGGAGTGCACAACGGTCGACTTTTTTATATAGGCGCCGGTACAAGTGGAAGGCTCGGGGTTTTAGATGCTTCGGAATGTCCGCCGACTTTTGGAGTGCCAGATAACGTTGTTATAGGTCTCATAGCCGGAGGTGACGGTGCACTACGCAAGGCCGTTGAGAACGCTGAAGATGACGAAAAACAGGCCTGGAAAGACCTGCAGCAACATGAGATAAGCAAGAATGATGTGTTGATTGGGATCGCCGCCTCGGGAACTACTCCTTACGTTATTGGCGGTATCAAAGCCGCACGTGAAAATGGCCTTTTTACAGCCTGTATTACCAACAATGCCGGCTCTCCTTTAAGTGAGGCTGCAGAAGTTCCCATTGAAGTAGTGGTAGGTCCAGAATTTGTTACCGGCAGCACCCGTATGAAATCTGGAACCGCACAAAAACTGGTGCTCAACATGATCTCCACCGCGGTAATGGTAAGATTGGGACGCATCAAAGGAAATAAAATGGTCGATATGCAGCTGTCCAATAAAAAACTGGTAAGCCGTGGGGAAATTATGTTAATGGAAGAGTTACATATTTCTGAACATCTCGCCAAAACCCTGCTTTCCGAATATAAGAGTGTGCGAAAGGTGCTCGAAGTTTTTAAGAACAAAACCTCGGAAGAATAATCCCTCAAAAATGTCGTTTTTGAATAGCTTTAAAAAAGAAATGATGAATCTAAAGAATAATGCTTTTCTCCTTTTTGCGGGACTAAGTCTCTTTATAGCCTGTAATTCTGAAGAAAATCAAGATAAAGAAATCAATAAGGCAGACCCTGTTATTGCTCAGATACGTGAGGAATTCGCGCCCGATAAACGTGTGGCGCTGTTCAACGTCACCGGCGAAGAAACCGATGGCACTTATGTAGTCAAAGGTGAATCTAACCTGCCTGAAGCTGTGGAAACCCTTCGCCAAAGGCTGAGGGATTCTGAAATTACATTTATTGACAGCGTTGAGGTGCTCCCCGGCAAAGAACTTGGCGGCAAAACCAAAGCTTTGGTGCGAACTTCTGTTGCGAATATAAGATCTAATAAGGGGCATTCTTCAGAACTGGCTACCCAGGCCACTTTGGGCACGCCGTTAAATTTGTTGAAACACGAAGGAGACTGGTATCTCGTTCAAACACCCGATAATTATATCGCCTGGGTTGACCACGGAGGAATTACACCGCTTAGCGACCAGGAATTTTTTGACTGGAAGGCGGCCGAAAAAGTCATCTTTTTAAAACCCTTCGGGCTGGTTTACGCTAATGCTTCGGAAGGAACAGAGATGGTTTCAGACGTTGTGGCAGGAGATATCTTCGTTTTAAAAGATGTCAAAAATGGCTTTTTTGAGGTGGAATATCCCGACGGAAGAATTGGCTATTTACAAAAAGAAAATGCCCAACCATACCGGGAATGGCTTGAATCCAGAGATCTTTCCGAAGAAAAGCTGGTTTCGACCTCTAAGCAGCTCATGGGGCTTCCGTACCTGTGGGGCGGTACTTCGGCTAAAGGTGTGGACTGCAGCGGCTTCACTAAAACTATTTATTTCATGAACGGGATGGTCATTCCCCGGGATGCCTCTCAACAGGTAAATACCGGGAAAGTGGTAGATTCTACTAAAAACTGGGAAAATTTAAAACGGGGAGACCTGTTGTTTTTCGGCACCCCGGCAACAGATTCTACCAAAGAACGCGTGGTGCACGTAGGTATGTGGATAGGTGATAACAGGTTTATACATTCCTCGGGTAATGTCCACATTAGCAGCATGGACAAAAATGCCGAAGATTTTGACGAATTCAATAACAATCGTTATCTGCGCACAAAGCGTCTTGTAGGCGAGCAAGGCCCCGATTTGATGTTGCTTTCCCGAAGTGACCTCTTCACCAACAAGACCGATAGCCTCTCTAAAAAGTGATTTTACTCCATGTGAAGTTTTCGATAAAAAATTAGGGCCATGAAAATATTATACAATGAGATAGAAAAGTCGATTGAGATCAAAGATAATCTCAAAAGCCATTACTTCATTATGAAAATTCTCATTGGTCTTAAACATGTTAAATGCCCTTATAAGACTTTTAATTTTGAAAGAAACTGGATTAGGAGTTCAGGAAATTTTCTAGCTGGTAATTGGGGTGATTTCTTTGGTTATACTATACTTTTTTATTTTTAGGAGGCCTACTGCTGAAAAACTACCAAACATTGAAATTAAGAGACTAAAGGAAAAAACAATTTTTGGCAGGAAACGATTTTCTTTAGAATTAGTGGATGGAAAACAAAGAAATTTGTTGAGCTTCAAGAATAAAGAAGAAATGGTTAAAGCCAAAGTAATTTTTCCCAAACTTGACATTAAAAACTAAAATTCTTTCCAATTTTACCGTAAATAAATATAATACGAGATTTTTCTCCCAATGAAACACCTTTCAATTTTCCCCTTTTTGAGCCTGCTGTTTTTTTCCTTCTTCGGAAGGGCACAGAACCTTCAGTCTAATCCCGAATTTCTCGAACTCCGCCACAGCGCCTGGGTTGATTCCCTTATGAATAAGCTCAGTCTTGAGGAGAAGATTGGGCAGCTCATCATGGTCGCCGCTTATTCCAACAGGGACGACGAACATAAGCAGGAAATCCTGAAGCTCATCAGGGAGCAAAAAATTGGCGGACTCATCTTTTTCCAGGGAGATCCCGCATCTCAGGTGGAGCTAATGAATCAATATCAAGAGGCTTCAAAAATGCCACTTTTGGGTGCCATTGATGCCGAATGGGGGCTTGGTATGCGCCTGGACAATACCATTAGTTTTCCTTTCCAAATGGCTTTAGGGGCCATTCAGGATGAAGATTTGCTGTACGAAATGGGAGTGGAAGTAGGCCGGCAGGTCAAAAGGACCGGGCTGCATGTGAATTTCGCTCCGGTCGTTGATGTGAATAACAATCCGGAAAACCCGGTGATCAATTTCAGGAGTTTTGGGGAAGACAAAAATAATGTTGCTCAAAAAGCGATAGCTTACATGAAGGGGATGCAGGATCAAAAGATCCTTACTACCGCAAAACATTTCCCCGGGCATGGAGACACGGGAACAGATTCCCATCTGGCCCTGCCGCAAATCAACCATTCTGTGGAGAGACTGGATTCTTTGGAGCTATATCCCTTCCGAAGCATGATTAATGCAGGAGTTGGCGGTGTTATGGTTGCACATTTAAACATTCCGGCGCTGGATGCTACCGGCGTACCATCAACCCTGTCAAGAGCAATAATCACCGATCTTTTAAAGGAAAAATTGAATTTTGAAGGCTTAATCGTCACCGATGCCATGAACATGAAAGGCGTCACCACGGGGCATTTGCCGGGAGTGGTCGATAAAGACGCTTTGGTGGCCGGTAATGACCTGCTGGAATTTACCGCAGATGTGCCCAAGACCATCGAAGAGGTGAAAAAAGCCATTGCTGCAGGATTTATTTCTGAAGCCGAACTGGATCAAAAAGTGAGAAAGCTGCTGGCGGTAAAACAATGGGTAGGGCTTAAAAATTACCAGCCGGTTTCAAAAAAACACATTCAGAAAGACCTTAATTCTGCCAAAGCCAAAGAGCTCAATGAGAAACTGGTTGAAGCCTCGCTTACCCTGCTCAAAAATGACAAAAATCTGTTGCCTTTAAAAGGCCTTGAAAAACTAAATATTGCTTCTGTCTCGATTGGTTCCGATGAAAAAACCGAATTTCAAAAAACGCTGTCACTTTATACCAAAGTGAAGCACTTTCAACTCCCTGTTGACGCAGATACTGCGGAAATAGCCGCTCTTACTAAGCAACTGCAGGGGTATAACCTTATTCTTGCCGGTATTCACGACCAGAGCAAATTCCCGAGAAACAACCTCAATTTTTCTTCGGAAGTGGTTGATTTTATCACCGAAATTGCAGAGAAAGAGAACGGCGTGATCAGTTTCTTCAAGAATCCTTATGTGCTGGACAAGATAAAAGGAATTGAAAAAGCACCGGCCCTGGTCCTCACTTACCAGGATTCTGACCTTTCTGAAAAGATGGCTGCCGAGCTTATTTTTGGAGGTATTGGCGCAAACGGGAAGCTACCGGTGAGTGTGGGCGTTAAATTCAGGGCAGGAGAGGGGCTTCAGCTAAAAGGCGGCATTAGGTTGAGCTACACTACGCCGGAAGCCGTAGGCATGGAGTCTGAAGTACTTGAAAAAGGCATTGATTCTCTCATGGCACAGGCGATGAATGCCAAAGCCATCCCGGGCGGACAGGTGCTTGTGGCCAGGCATCAAAAAGTGATATTTTATAAAGCGTACGGCGAACAGTCCTATTTCGATACCATTCGGGTAAAAAAAAATGACCTTTATGACCTGGCATCGGTAACCAAGATCTCGGCGACCATGCCGGCGTTGATGAAGTTGTATGACGAGGAAGAATTTCAGGTAGACGCCACCCTGGCAGATTATTTACCGTCCTTTAAAAGGTCAAACAAGGCGGATATACCCTTTACCGACATCCTCACGCACCAGGCGCGTTTCCAGCCGTGGATCCCTTTCTGGAAGAATATGATCAGAAGAAATGGAAGCTATAAATGGTGGACCGTGAAAAAGGATTCTTCGGCGCGTTATCCCATCAGGATCACAGATCACATGTACCTTCACCGCAATTATCATAAGAAGATCATGCGGGCGATAAGAAAATCTCCCTTGCGCGAGAAAAAGGAATACGTATATTCCGATTTCTTCTTCATAATGGCTCCGGAAGTAGTGAAAAACATTACTTCGGAAGATTTTGAAACCTATCTTCAGAATAATTTTTACAAGCCTCTCGGGGCGACCAGCCTTGGTTTCAATCCTCATGTTCCGAAGAAAAAAATCGCACCCACCGAATATGATCTGTCCTTTAGAAAAGAACTTATTCACGGCAGCGTTCACGACGAGGGAGCGATCATGTTGGGGGGCGTATCGGGGCATGCCGGACTTTTCGCGAATGCCAATGACCTGGCTAAACTCCTTCAAATGTATTTGAATGGCGGGGAGTATGGAGGTAAACGATACCTGGAAAAAGAGACCCTTCAAGAATTCACCAAACGGTATTTTCCTGATTCTAACAATTACCGGGCGTTGGGTTTTGATAAACGCAGGCCCAACAGCAAGGGCATCGTGAACAACACGGCACCCGATGCGAGTGCAGCTAGTTTTGGACATACCGGGTTTACCGGGATCATGGTCTGGATGGATCCTGAAGTAGATCTATTGTATATTTTTCTTTCAAACAGGGTGCATCCCACTCGTGAAAATCACCGGTTATATCATCTCAATACCCGTACCCAGATACAACAGGTGCTGTATGATGCCATGCAGTAAAATAAACTTTTAGGAGACATTTTAAAGGATGGAGAGTAGACTCTTCAAAAATCTCCATTTCGGAGTTTTTTTTAGGAAGTAGTTTAGGAGAAATACTATATTTGTTTGATTATGCTAATGTTTTAGCACTATAACCAACCAAATCTACATGTTAAACAAGTTTTGCCTCCCAATTTTCTCCCTACTTGTACTATGTTCTTCCACAGCCATCGCCCAGCATTCCCTCGAGGGGAAAGTGCTGGACAATGCCAAAAATCCCATTGCATATGCTAACATAATTCTGCTGAGTGCAGAAGATTCGACCACTGTCTACAAAGGAGCGGTTTCTCAGGAAAGCGGAAATTTTCGTGTGGACAATGTGGAAAATAACACCTATCTCCTTAGGGTGAGTTTCATAGGGTTTGAAGACCTGTTAAGACCGATCGAAGTGGCAAATGATACAAACCTTGGGGTGATTTCCCTGGCCGAAAGTGTATCAAACCTCGATGAAGTTTCGGTGGTCGGAAAAAAACCCGTGATTAGAAAGAGTATTGACAGGCTTACTTTTGATGTGGAGAACTCTACGCTTTCCACGGGAACCACCTATGAATTATTGAAGAGAACACCGGGGGTCATTGTTTCCCAGGGGCAGCTTCTCGTGAAGAACAGGCCTGCGACCGTATACATCAATGATCGAAAAGTGTATTTGAGCACCCAGGAACTTCAGCAACTGCTGGAAGGCTTTTCTGCCGGAAACGTGAAATCTGTTGAGGTGATCACCAATCCGCCTGCAAAATATGATGCTGAAGGGGGCGCGATCCTTAACATTAGGACCAGCAAGAACATTTCTATCGGGTATAAGGGAAGTTTGAATGCCAATACTACTTTTGCTGAGGTTCCAAAATATGGCGTGGGAACCAGTCACTATTATAAGAACGATCATATTAATTTTTTCGCCAACTACAATTTCAATTACCAGAACATTCTCAAGGAAGATGAAAACTATATTGTTTTCTATGACCCTTCAGGAGGGATAGATTCCAGGTGGGATGAGGTTTTTAACCGCGATTCAGAGGTCTCCTCCAACAGCATAAATGCCATCCTTGATATTAACCTGAGTGAAAATAGCAGTCTTAACCTGAGTGCGAACCTTCAATTGCTGCCTGCTTCCATTTCCATGATCAACGGGCAAACAGATATCTACGGAGCCAATGGCCAACTGGACTCCCTTTATACTACTAACGGCAGGCGCGATAATGACCAGGAGAACTTGCTGTTAAGCGCGGCTTATAATACCAGCATTGGGGAAAAAGGCGCGACCTTTTCGGCAGTGGCCAATTACATTGACTACGATGATAACCAAAACCAGGGGCTTACCACCAGCTATTTTTCAAATTCAGGGGAATTGCTGAACAGGAATAGCTTTTCAACTATCGCCGAGCAAAAAAGTGAAATTTACACGGGGAAAATTGATGTCTCGGTGCCAGGAACGATCAACCTGGAAACAGGACTTAAATATTCCGGGGTAAAATCAAAAAGCGGACTCGATTACTTCAACCAGGAGAACGGAACTAAATACGTTAGTGAGCTGTCTGATACTTTCAATTATGACGAGAACATTTATGCCGCTTATCTGAGTGCTTCGAGAGAGTTTGGAAAATGGTCTGCAAAAGCCGGCCTTAGGGGAGAATATACCAATATTGAAGGCGAAGCAGGATCTGTAGGTATGGTCAATAAGCAGGATTATTTTGAGCTGTTCCCTACATTTTACCTCATGTTTGTCAAAGATGAGAACAATAGTTTTGGCCTTGATTACAGCCGCAGGATCTCCCGCCCACGTTTTCAAAGTCTTAATCCATACCGCACCTACATCAACGAGAATAATGTGATAGTGGGGAATCCGGAGCTACAGCCCGGCATTTCAAATAAGATCAATTTTAACTACACCTACAAGAATAAGCTGTCCTTTGACCTTTACTGGGATCGCGGAGAAAATGCTACCGCGGTATTGCCATTTCAGGATAATGAAGCGCACCTGTTAAGAACGGTAAACACCAATCTTAACTATGAACAGCAGTACAGCCTTGATGTAAGTTATTATGATTACGTGAAAAACTGGTGGTACCTGTATTTCTATTCCTCTTTCTTTTATTTGGAAAATGAGTTTGTCGCCGTGGAAAGCGGAAATGAGACGGTGAATAATGATGTTTTGAGCACCTATCTCATGGCGCAGAACTTCTTTACCTTATCTAAAGACGGCACCTTTTCGGGAGAATTGATAGCTACTTATATGCCTAAATTCATTGCAGGGTCTTATGTTTTTGACGAACCGCAATATGGGCTTTCATTAGGATTGAGAAAGACCTTTTTGGATTCCAGGCTTACTACCACCTTGAATGTGGATGATGTCTTTGATACCCAAAATATCCCGCTTACTTCCCGGTATCTGAACCAGAACAACGGATTTTTCGCAAAACCCGAATCCAGAATGCTACGGGTGGGTGTGATCTATAAATTCGGAAATTTCAAACTTCGGGATAATAACCGAAGCATTGATGCCGACGAAAGCGAACGCCTGAAGGAGAAAACCGTATTGTAGGTTTAAGGTTTCTTTTATGGAATCTTAAATATCTGATCTTTAAAACCTTGCTTTTAAAGAAATATCCTTTATTTGTGTTTTTTGAATTTCAACTGAAAGATCTGGCCTCCTGGTAAATCATTAAAATTTCCTATTTTTGCAGCCTGAAAAACAGATGATTTGGTAAAAATAGGAAACATAGATGTAGGAGATTTTCCCTTGTTGTTAGCACCAATGGAAGACGTGAGCGATCCGCCGTTTCGCGCTTTATGCAAAGAGCAGGGTGCCGATGTGGTGTATACCGAATTTATCTCTTCAGAAGGTCTTATTCGTGATGCCTCCAAGAGCGTCATGAAGCTAGATATCTATGAAAAGGAACGTCCTGTTGGAATCCAAATCTTTGGAGCCAACCTCGAATCCATGCTGCAGTCTGTTGAGATCGTAGAGAAGTCAAATCCCGATATTATTGATATCAACTTTGGATGCCCCGTAAAAAAGGTAGTTTCCAAAGGAGCAGGCGCGGGAATCTTAAAAGATATTCCTTTGATGGTTTCCCTGACCGAAGCCATGGTAAAGCATACTAATCTTCCCGTAACGGTAAAGACCCGACTTGGTTGGGATGCAGATTCTATCAAGATCGTTGAGGTAGCCGAAAGGTTGCAGGACGTGGGTGCCAGCGCCATTTCTATTCATGGCCGCACGCGTGTGCAGATGTATAAAGGAGAAGCCAATTGGGCACCTATTGCCGAGGTGAAGAATAATTCGCGCATGCATATCCCGATTTTTGGGAACGGCGATGTAGACACGCCTGAAAAGGCCATGGAAATGCGCGATAAATTTGGCCTGGACGGTGCGATGATAGGCCGTGCTTCAATAGGTTATCCGTGGTTTTTTAAAGAGGTCAAACATTTTTTCAAGACAGGAGAACATCTTGCGCCTCCCACTATGGAGGAACGACTGGATGCCGCCCGCAGGCACCTGCAAATGGCCATAGACTGGAAGGGAGAAAAATTAGGGGTTTTTGAAACCCGCAGGCATTACACCAACTATTTCAAAGGCATTCCGCACTTTAAGGAATATCGACAGAAGATGGTCACCAGTGATGATGCGGCCGATGTTTTCGCCGCCTTTGATGAGGTGGAAAAAGAATTTGCCGGCTATCAATTCATATAGCGCCTCATTACCCCAGGGTCTTAAAAAAGGCTTTTTCAGCAAGAATTATTTCTGTTTTAGCATCTATTATTTGGTAGCTACTTCTTAAGTTCTCATTTCAACCTATTGATTTTTATCATGTCAGGAAGTTCAGGATGGTCGTAGCTTTATATTATCTTGATGTGGATCTATGGTATAATAGTATCCTTCATCAATGATTCTCCCCCCTTTTAGTTTTAAACAAACATGTCATGAAAAAACAAACAATTCTGGCAGCATTCCTGTTGTTGCTTTCATTACACTTGAATGCACAGGAAAAATGGACGGTGGAGCTTCGTCCTCAGTTGAGCTTTCCAACTCAACAACCCGAACTTTTCGACTTTCAAACGGGCTATGGGTTTGACGCTATGCTTTCTTACAATTTTATGCCACAGCTTGGTGTATATGCCGGCTGGGG
>JBAVJE010000226.1:0-6398 GCA_049687615.1 Salinimicrobium sp.
GTTCTTAACCCTTCCGGCCTATCAATACATATAAAAAAACAATCCTGCGATTGCGGCAACAATCCACAGGATCTAATTATTAATAATAAATAACATCTAACAAAATTATGAAAAATCTACCACAAACAAATTATAGCTCTGCATTAGAGACTGTAAAAGAACTCAAAGAAAAGTATGGAACCACCTGGAATGGAATAAATCCTGAAAGCGCAGCCAGGATGATTTCTCAAAATCGTTTTAAAACAGGTATAGATATCGCCAGATATACCGCAGACATTATGAGAAAAGATATGGCCGAGTATGATGCAGATCCTTCTCAATATACCCAATCCCTCGGTAGCTGGCATGGCTTTGTGGCGCAGCAAAATATGATAGCTATTAAAAAACATCATAAAACAACCAGCAAGAAATACTTATATCTTTCCGGGTGGATGGTCGCTGCCTTACGTTCAGAATTCGGCCCCTTGCCCGATCAATCTATGCATGAAAAAACCGCTGTACCGTCATTGATAAATGAAATTTACAATTTCTTGCGCCAGGCAGATGCTATTGAGTTAAATGATCTTTTTAGAAGACTTGAAAACGGAGAAGACGTACAAGATCAAATTGATAATTTTGAAACTCATATCGTTCCCATTATTGCTGATATTGACGCCGGTTTTGGTAACGAAGAGGCAACCTATCTATTGGCAAAAAAGATGATTCAGGCCGGGGCCTGTGCCATTCAGATCGAAAACCAGGTTTCTGATGCTAAACAATGCGGGCATCAGGATGGGAAAGTTACTGTACCTCATGAAGATTTTATTGCCAAACTGAATGCTATCAGGTACGCTTTCATAGAATTAGGTGTAGAAGACGGAATTATAGTAGCAAGAACAGATTCCGAGGGTGCAGGCCTAACTCAAAAACTTCCGGTAAGTCAGGAACCCGGCGATCTGGCCTCTCAATATCTAGCTTTTATAGAAGCCGAAACCATTGATATTAACGATGCTCAGGAAGATGATGTCCTTTTTAAAAGAAACGGGAAATTAATGCGTCCCGTAAGATTAGCCAATGGTTTGTATAAATTTAGAGATGGTTCAAATATAGACAGAGTTGTATTAGACTGTATAACGAGCCTTCAAAATGGAGCAGATCTTTTATGGATTGAAACACCTACACCAAATGTCAGGCAAATCGCTCATATGGTAAACAAGGTTAAAGAAGTTGTACCTAATGCTAAACTGGTTTACAACAACTCACCATCTTTTAATTGGACACTCAACTTCCGTCAACAGGCCTTTGAAGAAATGCTGGCTGAAGGTGAAAATATGACCGCTTATGATAGGAATAACCTAATGAATGCAGAGTATGATGATACGGAATTGAGCTTTCGCGCAGATCAGAAAATTAAAACCTTTCAAATGGATGGTGCAAAAGAAGCAGGCATTTTCCATCACTTGATAACTTTACCCACATATCATACGACCGCCCTTCATATGAACGACTTGACAGAAGGATATTTTTCAGAAGAAGGCATGTTAGCTTATGTGAAAAATGTTCAGAGACAAGAAATTCGTAAAGGCGTTTCTTGTGTAAAACACCAACGCATGGCAGGTTCAGATTTAGGAGATGATCACAAAAGCTTCTTTTCAGGCGACAAAGCATTAAAAGCAGGAGGAGAGAAAAATACAAGTAATCAATTCGAGAACCGTAAAATTGTTCCGGAACGAGAGCCTGTTCTGAATAAATAATTTTATTTATTGATAAATGCGATACCAAACATATCGCATTTATCAATATTATTGTGAAAAATAACATTTTTGAATACTTGTTTGCACAGGTAATTCGTAGAAATAAATCATAAATAAATGAAAGGCAGAAAATTACTTATGATTCCCGGTCCTGTAGAATTTGAACCGGAAGTATTAAGCGCAATGGGTGCACCTACAGACAGTCACGTGGCTCCAGATTTTATTGAAATCTTTGGAAAGAGCCTTGAACTTATGAGAGAAGTATGGAAATCTCCAAAAGGGCAACCTTTTATCCTTGCAGGAACCGGGACCTTGGCTATGGATATGGCAGCGGCAAACCTTATAGAAAAAGGTGACCCTGTTTTGATAATTTCCACAGGATACTTTGGTGAGCGTTTTAATGCTATTATGGAACGCTATGGGGCAGATACAACTATTCTAGAAGCTACACCGGGCGAAGTGGTAAGCCTTGAAGCCATTGAAAATGAGCTGAAAACAAAACAGTATAAAGCTCTAACTATCACCCACGTAGATACCTCCACCGGTGTTTTAGTAGATCCAAAACCAATAGCGAAATTAGCCCATAAATATAATACTTTAAGTATTCTGGATGGAGTATGTTCAGTTGCAGGAGAAGAGATCAATCAAGACCAATGGGGACTTGATATTATTTTAACAGGATCTCAAAAAGCCATAGGGGTGCCTCCGGGACTTGCGCTTTTAGTAGCCTCACCAAAAGCTATAGAGGTATGGGAAAAAAGAAAAACACCAGTACCCAATTATTATGCAGACTGGAATAACTGGTTACCAGTAATGAGAGCTTATGAAGGAAGGAAACCTTCGTATTTCGGAACACCCGCAGTTAATCTGATTGTAGCATTAGAAACCAGCTTGAAAATCATATGTAAAGAAGGCATCGATGATAGGGTAAAAAGGCATCAGGTTTTAGCAAATGCATTTAGAGCCGGAATATCTTCCTTGAATCTGAAAATATTACCTCAAAGAGACGAAATAGCTGCCAACACTTTAACTGCAGTTTATTATCCAGATGAAATTGATGGTAATGCTTTACGTTCTAAAATGGCCCTCAGTAATGTGATTATTGCCGGCGGTCTACTTTCTGAAATAAAAAACGCATATTTTAGAATAGGTCATATGGGCTCAGTCTCAGCAAATGATTTAATCGCAGTATTAGGTGCCTTAGAACGTGCCCTGATAGAGCTGGGACATGATATGGTATCCGGAAAAAGTTTGCAAGCTTTCCAGAATGAGCTTATAAAATCTAATTGAACATACTATAAAAGCTGGAGGCTTCGCAATTATCCGGTTAAAAAGAAAAAATGTAATTTAGAAACTAAGATAAAAAAAGGTGACCTGGCAGGTTCTGTCGTCACAACTCCCCTAACTTGCGATATATATCAAATGAGTATAAGTGACTCCTATAATGCCTGGGCCGGCTCCTACGACTCGATGAAGAACCAAACCCGCGATCTGGAAGCAGAGGTCCTGCGGAAAACTTTTCTGAATCCGCATTACGGCAACATTCTGGAAGTGGGTTGCGGTACCGGGAAAAATACAGGCTGGCTGGCGAAAAAAGCAGATTATGTCACTGCTTTAGATTTTTCTTCAGAAATGATTGAAAAAGCTAAACAAAAACTTAATTCCGAAAATATCATTTTTTCTCAAACGGATATTACACGGCCATGGCCCGTCAAACCCGGATGGGCAAACATTGTGGTTTGCAGCCTTGTCGTGGAACATATTGAAAATATTCATTTTATCTTTGAAGAAGCCGCAAAAGCGTTAAAAAGGCGTGGAAAATTCTATCTCTGTGAATTGCATCCACTCAAACAGTATAAAGGTAGTCGTGCCGCATTCAAGACAAAAGATGGCGTGCTCATACAACCCGAAGCCTTTGTACATCATATTTCAGATTATCTCGCTGCCGCTAAAAACGGGGGGTTCCGGCTGCTCGAACTCCACGAGCATTTTGATGACCGGCCAAAAGAGAATATTCCAAGATTGGTCTCCTTCCTCTTTGAAAGTGTAAAATAAAAACAGCTTCAGAAAATCAGGCGTAAATGCCTTTATGAATATTTTTTACCCTGCTTGAGATAATTCTTGCTGGTCACATTACCTTCAAAAAGTATTGTGATCATTTGTTTTCTTTCATCTATCTAAGGAGACTGCCTTCCGGCCCAGCTGCCCCGAAAAATCAATATTTCAGGATTTATCGATACTTCGGGACAACTGCTTTAAAAAGGTTGTGGTGTACCTTTTTACAATACCATTAAGGGCTAAACTTTAAGTTTGAAATAGAAAGAACTACCCACTCCTACCTGGGAATCTACCCAGATACTACCTTCGTGGAGTTTCACAATCTTCTCTGCATGCGCGAGACCTACGCCTGTACCTTCTTCTTTTTCCTCATTACCATTCACACGGTTAAAGATGGTGAACACCTTTTCAAGGTTCTCTTCGGCAATTCCAACTCCATTGTCTACGACAGAGAAAACCCAATAGCCGTTCTCTTTGTATGCCGAAATACGAATTTCCGGATTCCTCTCCTTTGGTGTATATTTAATGGCATTGCTAATAAGGTTTTGAAAAAGTAATCTCAACTCTACCTCGTAGCCTTTAACCTTTGGAAGGTTTCCACTGTGAATTTTCGCGCCGGTGTCTTTAATACGTTTAGTGAGGTCATATTTCACCACTTCTACCAGCTCTTTGGTATTCACTATAGTTTCTTTCCCGTTTCTACCAATTCTGGAGTGCTCCAGCAAAGCTTTTATCTGGTCAGACAAACGAGTAGAGGCGTTTTTGATGTACGAAACATAGTTGCAGCCTTTCTCGTCCAGCTTTTCAGCGTATATTTTTCCCAGCAAATCGCTTCCAAACTTAATGGTTGACAGCGGCTCCTGCAGGTCATGTGAACAAATGGATACGAATTGCTCAAGATCTTTATTTGCACGTTCAAGTTCTGCTTTCTGCTCGATCAATTGCTTCTCGGCTTTTTTCAAATCTGAAATATCGACAAAAGAATATCTTATAGTCAGGATATTATCGTTCTCGTCCTTTTCAACAAGCGCGTTCATGATCACCGGAATTTCTTCCCCTTTTGCAGACACTATCGTCTGCTCTTCATTTAATAAACTTCCCTTCTCCCTGAATTCCTTGTTCGATTTTAGAGCTTCGATTTGATAATCTTCACTATAAAGATCATAAACAGGAAGGCCTACAAGCTCATCAATAGACTTATATCCCAGCCTCCTAACCGCCATCTTATTCGCATGGATGATCTTGGAATTTTGTGGATCTACCCTTATATGTATAACCGGATCTTCCTCGTAGAAATTTTTGAAGCGCCTTTCGCTGGCCTGCAGTCTTTCTTTAGATTTCTGAAGGTTTTCTACATCTATGAAGGTGATCACTACACCGTTCACCTTTTGACCGGAGTCAATGTATGGTGATATTCTTCGCAAGTAATGTGTTCCGTCTTTTGAAACCACAGCCTTTTCCAGAGTCTTTCCGGTTTTAAGAACACGTTTACACCTTTCGACTAAATTACTGCGGCCAATGTTTCCTGTAAAGTGATTTATGGGTCTACCTAAATCTGAATTTAAAAAACTGAAGTGTTCTTTAATTGCGGGAGTAAATTTTCTAATCTTTAAGGACGAATCCAGAAATATGGTGCCAATATGAGTGCTTACGAGCAAATTATTCATATCGGCATTAAGCGCTGCAAGATCATCCATTCTTTGAAGATTTTCAGCATTAACAGTATTGATCTCTTCATTTACGCTTTGCAGCTCTTCATTTGTGCTCTGCAATTCCTCATTCGAAGCCAATAATTCCTCATTCGAAGCCTGCAACTCTTCATTACTCATTTCGATCTCTTCAAGAGATGACTGCAGCTCATCTTTGGTTTGCTTTAGTTCATCTTCAAGGTTCGAAACGTATTCTTTAGACCTACTTGTGAGGGTAATATTATCTATCGTCTCGGTATTTTCAAGGTTGATTTCCTTTTCTATAAAATGGACAACCAAATGAGCCCCTTCATTATTAATATGCTGTTCATGAGGCTTAACCACAATATCAACGGCTTTTTTCTGCCCGTTGTGGGTAAAGACCGCATTTTCGAAATATACTTTTTTCTGAAGTTTCTCTGCTTTTTTCAGAGTATTTTGAACCAGATGTTTAAGATCGGTCTCCAGCATATCAAGAAGATTAATGGAGAAACCGTTTACCGGAAGGTTCGCGTATTTTCTAAATTCCCCATAAGCTTCAAGAATGTTATAATCACGATCAACAAAAACGCTGGCGGCATTAAAATGTTCCAGTAAGGCATTAGAAAATTCGACATTCAATCTGGACTTGTTTGTCTGGGGCTGTATCTTGGTGATGCCTTTTTTTGCGGAAAAATTATTTTCTATAAGCTTTGAAGAATTTGCGTGTGAGATTCCACTGCTAAGACGGGTAGCGGGATGGGCATTTTGATAGATCTTCCATTTTCTGTCAATTTCAACAAATTTATCCTCCTGACTGTAAACGCTTTCACTAGTTCCCAGTACGAGTATCCCATCCTTTTTCAATGCATAATTCAGTACGTTAAGCGCCTTTTTCTGAATCGATGCCTGAAAATAGATTAATAGATTGCGGCAGGCA
>JBAVJE010000227.1:0-5338 GCA_049687615.1 Salinimicrobium sp.
CTATCCACCCATTGGCGTTGCTGTTCATGATCAACAGCGATAAGCGGCCGGGATTGAGCAAAAGACTTTTGAAAAAAGAAAAGGAGAATTATTAAAAAGGGGAAACAGCTACTCTTGATCAACTTCATTAATTCAGGAAACGCTTATGCCAGCTTTCAGATGCAGGTACTTCCCAATCTGAAAGATATTCGGCTTTATTATTTACGAGATTATTAAAAACTATCGTTTTATTGGAAACAGCTTTTTGTTTGGCCATTTTCTTAAAATCGGCAAGCTCTTTATACGCAATGTATTCTCCCTGTTTATAGGATACATTCATCCTGTCAAGCAGGGTAACATTATACTCCTCTTCAAGATCTTGAATAAAACCTACTGAAGCATCTATGGAGCAACCTGTGGCCGAATTCATTTCCTGATCAAGACCTATAACGATAAACCTTTTGTAACGCATTTCATACGATGCTTTAAGGTCGGCGCCATGAGTCGTCCATTGTTCTATAAACTCTTTTAGTTTTTGTTCAATTTCTTCTTGCTCTTTTTCGGTAAAAGAGCGATTGGCCTGATAGATCCAAACTTTGGATGAATCGGGTAGATTCTCAAAAGGGACAAACATGTGCTGGATTTTAAATTTTCACAAAATTAAAGCATTTAGAGCCTCAATTCAAGCTGCAGTAGTTAAATGTTTGAGTCAAATAGTTGAAGCTTTTAATAGTAAAAAATAGAAAATTGAGAGAAAACTGTTAAGAAAGGCTGCAATCAAATTTTATAAAGCTTATAGACTTGGAAAGACAAGTAAAAACTTAAAACCCATACAAATTTTCTACTCTTAATGAACAACATATATTACCTTAGATGGAGAAGCTATAGAAGTAAAAGAAATAAACAAGACCGGTTAAAAAATCACTTTTTTGGGAAAGCTGATAAAGGTCATTCACCAGTTTCATGCATGGAATAATTTTGTAGTATGGGAAAAATTGAAGACTTGACCGAAGCAGCCAGAAGACTTGGCTATAATGGTCCTGAGAACCTGCTTTATGAGCTGAGGGATTGGCTGCGGAAGGAACATCAAATTCATGTGGAAACTGGATGCATCTGGGATGAAAGGGGTAATCTCGTGGAATCTTATTTCTATACTGTTACCGCCCCACTGTTTGTCTATTATACCCAACAGGTTTATTTTGGAGGAGGGCGTTCACACCAGGAAATATTGGAACTTGGAGTGGAGGAAGGCCTGGAGTGGCTAAGTCGCTATAAGGCTCAAAAACATCTCGAAGTGAGCGATGACCAGGTAGTAATCGCTTACCTAAAAGGCTACAGAAACAAAAACGAGCCTGTGGGAGAGCAGAAAAAATATCATTCTAATCTTGAAAATTACGCCTATCAACAGGGAAAACAGGGAGACTATATCGCAGAGGGCCTTACCGAAGACGATATTGTTCAAATCGTGAGAAATGAACTTCATGAGGAAGAAAAGCTACGCCTGCAATAAAAAAGGCTGTTCATAATGAACAGCCTCCAAACTTTTTTTAAGCTAAGTGTTATAGATCTGCGGCGTTAGCGATCATTTCGGCTACGTCCATCACTTCTACTTTATCTTCTTTATTTTTCGCTTTTACCCCGTCTGTAAGCATAGTGTTACAAAAAGGACATCCGGCAGCAATGACATCGGGCTTTACTTCAATAGCCTGTTCTGTCCTTGCTACGTTAACTTCTAGATCTCCCGGTTCGGGTTCTTTAAACATTTGGGCACCACCTGCACCACAGCACATGGCATTTTCTTTACATCTTTTCATTTCAATGAGCTCCACCTCCAGCTTTCTAAGCAGCTCACGAGGGGCTTCATAAATATCATTTCCACGACCTAAATAACAGGGATCGTGAAAAGTGATGCTTTTACCCTTGAATTTTCCGCCTTCCACAGAAAGTTTTCCTTCATCCAAAAGAGATTTCAGAAAAGTGGTGTGATGCATCACCTCATAATTCCCACCAAGACCGGGATATTCATTCTTGAGAATGTTGAAGCAATGCGGACAAGTAGTGACGATTTTTTTGATCTCGTAGCCGTTCAATACTTCAATATTGCCTGCGGCCTGCATCTGGTAAAGAAATTCATTTCCGGCACGTTTGGCGGGATCGCCCGTGCAACTTTCTTCGGTTCCCAATACAGCGAAATCTACGTTTGCTTTGTTTAGCAAACGCACAAAAGCTTTAGTAATCTTCTTGGCCCGGTCATCAAAACTTCCGGAGCAACCTACCCAAAAAAGCACTTCGGGTTTTTTGCCTTCTGCCATATATTCTGCCATTGTAGGCACTTTTATATTTTCAGCCATTATATAAATAGTTTATGTAGCCGTAACCGGCTATTTCAAAAGTATTTTAATTTTCGTTCACCCAATTAAGGCGATCCATTTGATTATATGGCCATGGTGCGCCATTATTTTCAATATTGCTTAACGCGTTGTTCAAATCTGAGGGACCTGCACTCTGCTCCATCATCAGGTATCTTCTCATTTCGAGGATGATCGACAAAGGATCAATTCCAACAGGACAGGCTTCTACACACATATTACACGTAGTACACGCCCAAATCTCTTCGCGAAGGATATAATCGTCCAGCAATTGTTTCCCATCATCTTTAAAAGAACCGTTTTTATTGATGTTTTCTCCTACTTCTTCAAGTCGGTCCCGGGTATCCATCATAATTTTTCGTGGTGACAGGAGTTTACCCGTATTGTTCGCGGGACATTCAGAAGTACAACGGCCACACTCTGTACAGGTGTAGGAGTTGAGCAGCTGCACCCTGTTAAGATCGAAAACATCTGAAGCACCAAATTTCCCGGGTTCTCCCTCTTCGGCTTCCTCCGGTTCTGCAGAGGCTGCGAAAGGATCGGCATCAGGATCCATCATAAGCTGCACCTCTTTAGTCACGGCATCTATGTTATCCAATTCTCCTTTAGGACGTATCTTGGAATAATAAACATTCGGGAAGGCCAGCAAAATATGCAGATGTTTCGAGTAATAGAGGTAGTTAAGGAAGAAAAGGATTCCCACAATATGCAACCACCAGGCGATCCTTTCTATAAGGATAAGAGTTGAATTACTTACACCTTCAAAAATGGGTAAAAACCAACCACTTACGGGGAAGAAACCTGCAGAAACGTAATGCGCCGCTTTTTCACTAACGGGAATTCCCGCTTGTATCATTTCCTGAACATTTAGTTGAAGTTGGTGGTCTGAGGCATTCATGGTAAGAAACAGCAGCATAAGAACCATTTCAAAATAAAGAATGTAATTGGCATCATTCTTCGGCCAGCTGGTCATTTCTCTGGCCGTAAACCTGTAAACATGCAGGATGTTACGCCTAATCCAGAAAATAATAACTCCCACCAACACAAGTAGTGCGAGGATTTCGAAAGCCCCAATAAGAAAATTGTAGGCACCGCCGGCAAAGGCAAAAATACGATGAGTTCCAAAAATACCATCTATAACGATTTCGAGAACTTCTATATTGACAATGATAAAGCCGAGATAAACCAAAATATGAATGATCCCCGAAACCGGCCGGCGGACCATTTTATATTGGCCAAGGGCCAACTTTGCCATTTTTTTCCATCTCTTTCCTGGTTCGTCGCTGCGGTCGATCTCCCGTCCCAGCTTAACATTCCGGATCATACGCCGAATGTTGAATATAAAGATGCCTACCCCGACAGCAAATACCAGGATAAAAGCGATTTGGGCAATAATATTCATTGGTTGGTTATTTAAGTGAATCTTTTGGTTTTGAATATGGTCCCGGATTCTTTCCGAAGACAGAGAAGTGTACGTAACGTTTCGGGTTAAGCTTAACATCCTGGATGAGTTCATCCAGCTGCTTTGTCGCCCTCTCAAGATTGTTGTAGACCGAAGGATCATTAATTAGCAAGGCCGCTGTCCCTTCTCCATTATTCAATTTTTCACCTACCATTTGAAGACTGGCGATAGCCGCCTCAAGATCACCTGTAATTTTTTGCAGCTTTATCTCATTCACCTTTCCTGAAAATTGTTCCAGGTTTTGGCTAACCGCAGCAAAATTGGTCATTGCCGTATCGATTTTCGAACTGTTCTCTGTTAATATATTGTCTGCGGCTCTAGCCGAACTCTTTAAGAATGCAACCGTACTACTAAGATCTTCAAAGCTTTTCTTAAGATTTTCGCGAGTCTGCGGATTCATCACTTCATTAAAAGAATTAATAAGTGAATCTGTACTCTCTATAGCTTTTTCAACTTTCTTTTGAAGTGGTGTTAGTCTTTCATTAACCAGCTCGAGAAGACCTTCTTCTATTGCACTTTGCAGGGTATCACCCTCAACGGCAAGATTATTCCTGTCATACTTCGGGAGAATAGCTACAGACTTTCCACCAATAAGTCCACCGCCATATATTTGAGCAATACTTTCAGAAGAAAAAGGAAGATCTGTATCTACGGTAAAACTTACCAAAAGTTTCCCAGAATTGTTCAGGAAACCAATCTTAGAAACATTTCCTACTTTCAACCCATTTATGGTAACCGGGGAAGACGGGGTCAATCCTTCCACATCATTATATACCGCATAAAAAGTTCGACTTGAATCAAACCAGTTCTTTCCTTTAAGGAAACTATAACCAAAAATAAAAAGAAGAATGGCAACTAATGCCAGAAGAGCGGTTTTGACCTCTTTAGTAAATTTCACAAAGATGAATTATTTGATAGAATGACAAATTTAAAAATAAATATAGAAAAGTAGCTCTATTTCAATTTTGTTTTTAACGCGTCATTAACGCTAATCTTGTCATTGTTGCGGAAGGCCACTATATAGCTGGTAGGATATCCGTTCTTTTTAGCAACCTCATGGAGTTTCTTTATCTCCAAATAACTTGAAGTCGCCCCATAATAATATTTATAAAGTTTACCTTCTTTATTTCGGATAACATGATCAAGCCCTTTGAAGTTTTTGGGAGCAGGATCAAGTTTTCGGCTGCTGGCCGCCAACTGAACCCTGAAGGTAACATCCTTATAGAAATCACCAGCATTAGTTTCTGCAACCTGAGGATTTACTTTCACCGGAGGATCTTCGGCAAGACCTTCCAAAACTTCAAGATTAATACTGTTCTTGTAATCTTTTACCGATGCCACGATAGCATTAGAAATTTTGTCCTGACCACCATTGCTGTTGAGAAAAGGACCTTCGTGGTCATTGGTTAAAAAACCAGTTTCAATGAGTACGCTGGGCATATAAGTCTCCCGAAGCACAAGAAATCCTGCCTGCTTCACTCCACGGTCAAGTCGCTTGAGTTTTTTAGTAAAGTTTTTCTGAACATAA
>JBAVJE010000228.1:0-3476 GCA_049687615.1 Salinimicrobium sp.
GAATGGCAGAGCGATCATCGTGCAAATCTTGATATTTTTGAATTGAGGGGAGATATTTTGAAATTTCACCCTTTACTGGACGTTAGCAAAGCAAAAAGAGATGAGCTCTTTGGAAAATACCAGCTTCCTTTCCATCCTCTGGTAGAAAATGGTTATCATTCTATTGGCTGCTCTCATTGCACGGTTGCCGGGGAGGAAAGAGACGGCAGATGGGTCAATAATCAAAAAACGGAATGCGGCCTACATCTATAAAAAGAAAAATCCCGGCTCAACGCCAGGATTTTTCTTTTTATAGGATTTACCCTATTCTTTTTCTTGCGGTATTACCGTAAGTTCATAAATCTTTCCTTTTCTCCAGAATTCTCCCGGAACTTCCTGCCCCGCTAATTTCTCCTGAAGCAATTCATTGATCTCATCATTGGCCGAGGCCACCGAAAGGCTTTGAATTTTGCTTTCTTCTGAAACCGAGAAGAATACAGTTACCGAAAAATCACCCTGTACATCACACTTGAAGTCCTCAAGGGTCTTTTCTATTTCAGTAGAAACAGAACTGGGATTGACAAACTTCTTGTTGTGTGCATAGGTCGTTGAACTTAAAGTGATTGCAAGAGCGACTAACATAAATTTTAAATGTCTCATGATGTTCGTTTTTTGATTAATTGACTTATTAATGATGATTGATTGACTGATTAA
This sequence comes from Salinimicrobium sp., assembly GCA_049687615.1. Classification (GTDB taxonomy): domain Bacteria; phylum Bacteroidota; class Bacteroidia; order Flavobacteriales; family Flavobacteriaceae; genus Salinimicrobium. The sequence continues at coordinate 694 of JBAVJE010000228.1, forward strand.
TTCCTTTTCTATTAAGACTATCAAAAAAGGCAAACGTTACACTATAAAATTCATTTAACTTATATTTAGTAATTTACGCTTAACCAGATACTTACTCATTGCTACAGGTGGTGATTTGACTTATTTATAGAGCAAAAAAAATCCCGGCATCACCGGGATTTTCCAGGGTAAAAATGCACTATTTAAGAGCCTGCACCTTAACAGGTAGTTCATATATCTTTTCGGTAAACCAGTTGCTACCGGTAAGCTTTTTATTTTGCAATCTACTCTTAATATATCCATTCATCTCCTCATTCTCAGAATGCACGGCTTGAATGTTGATCCTCCTGTCCCCGGTTACTTTAAAAATGATTGTAACCGTAAACTCTTCCTCAATAATGAGGTCAGAATTTACCAACATTTTCTGGATCTCCTCCACCGGCTCTCTTGAGGTTTTCACTTCATTCAAAGAATTTGAAAAACTTGAAGTACTTAAGAATACTCCAAAAACGACTAACATAAATTTTAAACGTCTCATAACGGTTCGTTTTTAAAAATTAATTATTGATTTAATTGATGTATTTTAAAGACGGTCAACTTCGTGACCTGTTACTGCTCTGGAATGCCTTAACATTTTTTTAAGCTTTTGACTAAAATTTCTAATTTGATTAATTCTATTAAAATGCTTCACCCAGAACAGAAAAAAACCGGCATTTGCCGGCTCCTTTTTTTGTCTTACTTATCTTGTTCCATGAACTCTTACAGGTAATTCATAGATCTTTCCGGGGTACCAGCTGTCACCGAAAAGTTTTCGGTTCTGTAATCTCTCTTTCAGAAATTTGTTGACTTCTTTATTAGAAGATTCAATACCCCTAATCCATATCCTCTTGTCTTTAGTGACTTCGAAGAAGACTGTTGCTGTAAAATCATCTTCAATAACAAGATCTGAGTCAGAGAGCATTTGCTCTATTTCCTGTGAAATTGAAGTTTTTCTTCCTACATCATCATAAGATGGGTTTGCATAATTGGCGGTACTCAACATGATCGCAAAAACTACTAATAACATTTTAAAAGCTTTCATAACGGTTTGATTTAATTGATGATTAATCTATTAATGCTTATATCATAAAAGACTTTTGGAAGTACATGGAGGTTACACTTATTTAATTTATTAACATATTTTTAGTAATTCAATGAAAAGTGGGTATCCCCGATTATCGGAAAAAGTTTAATTTTTATTAGCTCAGGGGAATATGAAGTCACGTAGATGCAACCTTCAAAAAGTATACTTTTTGAAACAAATTTCAGAAGTATAAGAAAAGAATCGGATATGCTTCCTTCATAAATGCCGTGCTGTAAAGAAACTCGGCCTTCTAATAAATGAATTTATAGTTAGCTGTAAAAACAATAAACCACACTCCGGCTTATAGGCGGAAACGCCTAATTTTTTTCAAAAAAAACCTGTGAAGAATACTACACAGGTCTAATTAAGTTTTGTACTTAAACTGTCAACCTATTTCAGGATGACAGATATTGTAAGTGGATTTATCCCACCAATTCCTGTACTTTATCTGCAGCTTCCTGGAATTCGACAGCACTGTACACATCGAGTCCGCTATTATCGATAATCTCTTTAGCAAGATCGGCGTTGGTTCCCTGCAGGCGAACAATGATAGGAACATGAATTTCGTCTCCAAGATTCTTGTAAGCATCAACGATTCCCTGTGCCACACGGTCACAACGTACAATTCCTCCAAAAATATTTACCAAAATAGCCTTTACGTTCTCATCTTTTAAGATCAATCTAAAAGCTTCTTCAACCCTTTTGGCATCGGCCGTACCTCCAACATCAAGAAAGTTTGCGGGTTCTCCTCCGGCTTGCTTGATAAGATCCATTGTAGACATGGCAAGACCTGCCCCGTTGACCATACATCCTACGTTTCCGTCAAGATCAACATAATTAAGACCAACTGCTTTAGCCTCAACTTCTACAGGGTTCTCTTCACGAAGATCACGCATTTCAGCATAATCTTTATGACGGTAAAGAGCGTTATCATCTATAGTTACCTTGGCATCAACCGCCAAAATTTTATCATCACTGGTCTTTAGAACAGGATTGATCTCGAACAAGGAAGAATCAGATTTCACATAGGCCTCGTAAAGTGCCATAACAAATTTTGTCATTTCCTTAAAAGCAGTACCGCTTAATCCAAGATTAAAAGCGATTCTTCTCGCCTGGAAAGGCAAGAGCCCGGTTGACGGATCAACCTCTTCATTATATATAAGGTGCGGGGTTTTTTCTGCTACAGTTTCAATGTCCATTCCACCTTCGGTAGAATACATGATCATATTTCTTCCGGTTGAACGGTTCAACAGGACAGACATATAGAATTCATCAGGTTCGCTATCACCGGGATAATAGACATCTTCGGCCACCAAAACCTGGTGTACTTTTTTACCTTCCGCAGAGGTTTGTGGGGTCACAAGATTCATTCCAATGATCTGTCCTGCAATCTCTTCCACTTGCTGTAAATTCTTGGCAAGTTTTACTCCTCCTCCTTTTCCACGGCCTCCCGCGTGAACCTGAGCTTTAATAACATGCCAACCGGTACCGGTTTGTTCGGTAAGTTTTTTTGCAGCATCAACTGCTTCTTTGGCGTTCTGAGCAACAATACCGCGTTGTACGCGCACTCCAAAACTGCTTAGAATCTCTTTTCCCTGATATTCGTGTATATTCATAATGAGGTAATTTCTTCTGTAATTAATAAGGTTCTCAAAAGTAATAAATGTAATAGGATTCTGCC
>JBAVJE010000229.1:0-1646 GCA_049687615.1 Salinimicrobium sp.
ACAATAATATTTTAAAACGCTTCGGAAAGGTTTTCGAACAAACCTACACGCGTTTTCTCGACCTGCAAAAAGCCGAGGAACTGGCAAGGGAAGTGATCCATCAGGCCGCACTGGATCGCGTACGTGGCGAAATAGCCTCCATGCGTAACCCCGATGATTTAAAACACATATCACAAATTGTTTTTAGTGAACTTACCACTCTCGGGGTGCCTTTTATTCGTTGTGGGGTATTTATTATTGATGAACCAAAAGGTAACTTACATGTATATTTATCTACGCCCGATGGGCAATCTTTAGGTGTTTTAAAATTGCACTATCCCTCCTTAGAGTTTATGAGCGAAGTAGTGAATTCGTGGAAAAAAGGAGAATCTTATAAGAAACATTGGGATCGTGAAGATTTTGTGCGTTGGACAAAATTGATGATGGAAATGGGGCAAATACATGATGAAAATATATATCAGGGAAACGATGCCCCGCCCTCTTCTCTTGATCTCCATTTTGTCCCCTTTGCGCAGGGAATGCTTTATGTGGGATGCCGTAACCCGCTAAACGAGGAACAGCTTGAACTTGTTCAAAATCTTGCAGATACTTTTGCCATGGCCTATGCCCGTTATGAAGATTTTAATCAATTAGAGATAGCAAAAGAAAAAATAGAGGTTGCCCTTAAAGATATCAAGGCAACACAAGATCAAATGGTACAGCAAGAAAAGCTTGCATCTCTGGGCCAACTTACTGCAGGCATTGCTCATGAAATTAAAAATCCGCTGAATTTCATGAATAATTTCTCAGAGATAAGTATTGAATTAATTGAAGAAGTACGTGAGGAATTAAAGCTGCAAGCGGCAGAGTTAGATCCTAAGAATTTATTTTCCACCAAAGACCCGTCTTTAAAAAATGAAGGGAAGGAAGAAAAAAAAGGGATACAGGCGGGAGACAGCAATGGAATTTCAAAAATCCCTGATTTAGATTATATGTTTTCAATCCTGAACGATTTACAAACCTACCTAGAAAAAATAAAGGAGCATGGAAACCGGGCCGACCGTATCGTTAAGTCTATGCTACAACACTCCCGAAGTGGTAGCGGCGCCCTCGAACCTACCAATCTAAATTCAATGATTAAAGAGTTTGTAAACCTTGCTTATTTAGGAATGCAGGCCGGAAAAAATCCTATCAATGTAGCTATAGGCATGCAATTGGATGAGCATATTGTTCAAGTACCCCTCATTGCCCAGGATTTTAGCCGGGTAATCCTGAATATGTGTACGAATGCCTTTGACGCGATGAGAGAAAAGCTATCGGCGGTCGCTGAGAAATCATCCCCTTATAGACCGCAATTAAGCATTATAACCAAACATGTTGATGGAGAAGTACTGGTAGAATTCAAAGATAATGGCCAGGGTATTCGCGAAGAGATCAAAGAAAAGATCATGCAGCCTTTTTTTACTACCAAAAAAGGCAAAGAAGGTACGGGTCTTGGTTTGTACATCACCAGTAACATCATAAAAGCCCATGGGGGCCGATTAAAGGTGGAAACTGAAGAAGAAGTGGGAACGGCATTTCTGATTTTCATTCCGGTTCAAGATTACCCGAATAGAGTTCCAACTCCTCCTCTGAACAAAAACTAGCATTTAAAATCTTTTACCAAC
>JBAVJE010000230.1:0-15865 GCA_049687615.1 Salinimicrobium sp.
AATTTGCAGGAAAAAACCAACTTCTTTGAAAAAAGAGTGGGTGAATTTCAAAAGTCCGGGCTCGTGAATAAGAACAAAGATGCTGGCAAGATCAGCTTTGACAAAGATTTCTAGATTTCCAAATCACAAGACTGCGTTCCCTAAACGTAGTGTGGTTTTTAAGCGTAACAATTAGCCGAAATTCAAGGGTTTTTCTAATCCCTGCAATTTCTATTTCAAAACTCATGTATTTAGAAAAGCGGAATGGCCGCAGGAAACCCTTTGTGTTTGACAAAAACAGAGATTTCCAACAGAAAGAAAAAAGTTCCGTAGTAGCCCAAAACACTTCGCTTTATCCTAAAAAGAGTTACAGGCGCTCATCGCAAATTAAAGGAGCCAAAGGCGATGACTGTCTCAAGCACGGCTCATAAAAATGATAACCATTAAACACCAATAAACACAATGAAATTTGAAACTAATAATTCCGGTCAGGGCACAGAGGACAAAGTGTACATCAACACGAATCCCGAGGACATTGATCTCTATTATACCAGCGAGGCCGCTCTTGAAGCACCGGTCGAATACATCGTGGTCTCTTAATTTTTTATAAGAGAAATTTAAAGCTTAGTCTTAAAGCTTCGCTTTTTTGCTATTTTTGACACTTTTAGCTGTTTGGGCGTTCCCCCGGCCAAGGCCGGGGTCAGGCTTTCGCTACTCGCTTCCAAAAATTCCATTTTTGGAGAGCTCAAACAAACCGCTCAATCCTTAACGCAACCCCCTATACCAATGATGAACTGGGAACAACTCCTTTCGCTAAGAAGGGCCGGAGATAAAACCAAGAGACTTAGAAAAGAACAAAACGAAACCCGCCTTGGATTTGAAGTAGATTACGACAGGATCATTTTCTCCTCGGCCTTTAGAAGCCTCCAGGATAAAACCCAGGTCATACCCCTCTCCAAAACAGATTTTGTACACACACGGCTTACCCATAGTCTTGAAGTGTCGGTAGTTGGTCGCTCCCTCGGCCGGCTGGCCGGCCAAAAGATTCTGGAGAAGCACCCGCACCTCAAGAAAATCCACGGTTACCAGATGAACGACTTCGGAGCCATCGTTGCGGCGGCGGCCCTTGCACATGATATAGGCAACCCGCCCTTCGGACATTCCGGAGAAAAGGCCATCGGGGAATACTTTAGCAATGGAAACGGAAAAAGATTTAAAGAACAACTTTCCGCAGAAGAATACCAGGATCTTGTGAAATTTGAAGGTAATGCCAACGGCTTCAAAATCCTTACCGAAGACCGTCCGGGAATTCCCGGCGGGATTCGCCTTTCTTATGCCACTTTAGGAGCTTTTATAAAATATCCGAAGGAATCCCTTCCGCATAAACCCACCAATAAAATAGCCGATAAGAAATTCGGCATATTCCAGTCTGAAAAAGGCTTTTTTGAAGAGGTAGCCAGTGAACTTGGCCTTATCCCGACCGGCAGCGGCAAGAACATGAGCTACTACAGGCATCCGCTTGCTTTTCTCGTAGAGGCTGCAGATGATATTTGTTACACGATCATCGATTTTGAAGATGGCATTAACCTCGGCTTGATTCAGGAAGAATACGCCCTGGAATATCTCATTAATCTTGTAAAAGATTCCATCAACACCAAAAAATACCATAATCTCCAAACCCGTGCCGACAGGTTAGGCTATTTACGGGCCCTGGCGATCAACACCCTCATCACCGAGGCTGTAGAGATCTTTCTAAAGAACGAGGAAACTATTTTAAAAGGTGAATTCCACGAGGCCTTATTTGACAGGAGCAGGTACGAAGCCCAGATCACCGATATCATCAAGATAAGCGTTGAAAAAATCTACCAAAGCGAGGAAGTAATAAGCAAGGAGATCGCCGGTTACCAAATGCTTTCTCACTTACTTGATACTTACACGCAGGCGTTGCTCCCCGAAAAAGACCAGGAAAAGACAAATTATAACCGGCTTGTGCTCAAATTGATTCCCGAAGCCCAGGACTATGAAAAACTTTCAACCTACGGAAATCTCATTAGGATTTGCAGTCACATCTCTTCTCTTACTGACAGTAATATTGTGGCCTCATTTGGAAAATTCAAAGGCTTGAAAATATAATTTTTTCGTATTTTCCCTAACTGATCCTTCGGGATTTTAAATCCTGCAATGAACAAAAGAATAATTTTTTTACTTCCGGTACTCGCTTTTTTAGTGCTCTTAAGCTTTTACAGCTGTATGAAGCAGGACGATCCTGTAAATAGCTTAAGGCTACAGCACGAGGAATTTCTGAAAAAGAATGCTCCTGAAAAAAGCGGTTTTTCAGAAGAAGAAAAAGAAAGTGAAGGCCGTGCTGCTCCGCCCAACCCTTATTATGAGCAAATGAGGTACCTCACCATGAATCCGGCACTTGGTTATCCGGAGCCTTATAAGCTCAAGGAGCTTCATGAAAAATTGCGGCAGCAAAGAAAAATTAAGAGCAGGAATTTAAGGGCTCCCGGTGATTCCCCTGAAAATACATGGGTTTCCCGCGGCCCCGATACTGTTGGAGGAAGAACTCGTGTGGTCTTCTTTGATCCCAACGATAACGAGAATAAGAGAGTTTTTGCCGGAGCCGTAAGCGGCGGATTATGGGTGAATAATGATATCACTAATTTGAATTCAACCTGGTCTTTAGTGCCCGGAGTGCCTTCGAATATCAATTTTTCAAGCCTTACGGTCGATCCTCGTGACCAAGATACCTGGTACGCCGGGACAGGAGAACAATACACCGGCGGCGACGTTTTAGGGACAGGAGTCTATAAAACCTCAGATGGTGGCAAAACCTGGAACAGGATTCTGGAAGTGAAAGATTTTGCGACGGGAGGATCGGGTCAAAATGCCCTTGTTGTAGGCGGTCTTTATTATATCAACGATATCATCGCGTGGGACAATGGGACTTCCACAGAGCTGTTCATCGCTGTTTCGACCCATATTTACGCTAATGCAAATAACCCCGATGATTACCTGGGCTATTATGATACCGGCCTCTATGCCAGCAAGGATGATGGCGCAAATTGGGAAAAAGTGCTTGCCTATGAATCTTTCAACGATTTTGAAATAGATGCCGAAGGCAATCTTTGGGCAGCAACGACTTACTCTCCCGGAGCAGGCGACAACGGCGGAAAGATCTACAAAAGGCCCAAAGGTGTTGATACAGATTTTTCTCTCATCAATGAAATTCCGAATGTATGGCGCACCGAAATTGAAGCTTCCGCCACAAATCCGAATAAATTTTATATCCTTACCGAAACTGTGGTCAACAGGAGCAGTACTGTTACCGAGGCTGATCTTTGGATCACTACAGATGCCTTTGTGTCTTTCCAGCATATCAATGAGCCCAATGACGCCGATGAAGATATTCTTGCCAACGATTTTAGTCGGGGGCTCGCATTTTACGCGCTTGTAATTGAGGCAGACCCCACCAATGATAATATTGTTTATGTAGGAAGCATAGATCTTTTCAGATCAACCGACAGCGGCCAGACCTGGGAACAGATCTCTAAATGGTCTGAAAACTCAAGACTGAATACGCTTCCTGTCTCCCTAGTACACGCAGATCATCACGCGATCAATTTTCGACCCGGCAACACTAATCAGGCTGTTTTTGGTCATGACGGGGGTGTATCTTTTGCCAGAGATCTTGCGGCAGCAAGTACTTCAGATGTTTTCATCACTCCAAAAAGAAAGTACGTCACCACTCAGTTCTATTCTATTGCTGTTGCTCCCGACTCATTTTCTTCAGGAGATTATTTTCTGGGGGGAACGCAAGACAATGGAACCCAGCTAATTCAAAACGGGAATCCAAATTCTATAGGAATTCTTGGAGGAGATGGCGCACATACGTTCTATGATCAAGTCAATACAGATTATTTTATCGCCAATTTGATCTACAACAACCTTATTGTAGCCTATGACTACAGTGAAAATAAGTACGTGCTAATAGCCAACAATGAAGATAACGATGGCTTTTTTATCAATCCGCAGGGCCTGGATTCCAATTTGGACAAGCTTTATTCAAATGGACCCAAAGGCGTGTTGTACCGTTATGATAACCTCAGCGAGCTCAGCCCGATTGTCGGTGATATTACAGATGACGATCCCGTCGCCACCAGGAAATCACTAAAAAGTGATCTTTTAGACGCTTCCATGAGCGCCATAAAAGTATCTCCTTACACCACTTCCAGCTCGACACTTTTACTGGGTCTTGTCAACGGCAAATTGGTGAAAGTTGAGAATGCAGATAAAACCTCTTCGGAAGCCGTTTTTACCGAAATTACGGCTCCCTCCTTCGTTGGTAGCATCTCTGACATAGAATTTGGAAAAACTGAAGATGAGATCTATGTCAGCTTCTACAACTTCGGAGTAATAAGCATCTGGTACACACAAAACGGAAATGCAAACAGTCCCACCTGGGTAAGTAAAGAGGGTAACCTGCCAGATCTTCCTGTATTGACCATTTTACCCAATCCTAACGATAAGGACGAGGTCATCATAGGAACCGATTTGGGCGTATGGGCTACCAAAAATTTTACTAACAACATTCCCACCTGGGAGCATTCTTATAATGGCATGAGCGATGTCAAGGTCACCGATCTTGATCTCAAGAAAGGAACGAACCAGGTGTTTGCAGCTTCTTACGGGCGCGGCATATTTTCAGGCTTTTTTGAAGAAAAAGGAGGGCCACAATTGCCACCGGGCGAGAATCCTGAAGATCTCGTCGTTTATCCAAACATCTCGAATGGCAGTTACAATTTGTTTTCAAGAGTTGATATTTCCAATGCCGAGATCCTGGTCTTTGACCTGCAAGGCCAACTTATTTACCAACAGGAACATGCTCTTGAAGAAAACAATGACTTCCCTATAGAGTTGGCTAAAGAAGCTTCAGGAATGTACTTTTTGAAGGTAAAGACAGGGGAAAAAGATTTCCTTTGGAAGATTATTAAAAAATAGTCCCGGCCGAAAGAAAAGGGATGATCTTATTTCGTAATCCCTGTGATTGCTTTAAAACTCGTAGACAAGTCCAACACCAAGCAGTTGTTTCCACTGCACCCGTGCACCGGTTTGTTCCAGTTTTCCATCACCGTTCAAGTCTTCCTTGAATTTCACATCATCATCATATTTGAGATGTGAACCTATATTAGCCTTTACATATTCATTCACTCTCAAATCCAGGTTTAGTTCCCAGTCGACATCTATATTCCCAAATTTATTGAGATAATCTGAATATAGTCGCAGCTGGTTATTAAGGCCTATGTTCTCAAATATCTCCTTCGTGAAACCGCTGCTTACCAGGAAACCGAATTCTGTACGCACCCTTTCTCCTTCCTGTATGATATTACCTTCTTCGTCTTTGACTGCCGGGGTTACTCCAAACATTCCTTCGTTTGCCAATTGTTGATCCAGGACAAAGGTCGATTTCTCGGTCACCGGAGAAATATAAATCGTGAGGTCTTCGGTAGGGGAAGAATATTCGCTGCCTACCCCTAAAAAGGCATATCCCGGAGCCATAAATTTTGAGATGGGATTTTCGGTGTTTGGATAACGGTAACCGTAGCTTAATTGGGTATTAAAACTAAATTTTGCCGAATAGTAAAAATTGGAAATCGAATCTCTGCGATAACCAAAGTTGGAGTTGATCTCTATGTTGTCTTCAGTCTTTCTCAGCTCCCGGCCTTCCTGTGCGTTAAGACCATATTTGACGCTAAGAGTGGAATTCCAATTGAGCAGTTCCTTTTTATATTTTCTTCCGAATACACCATGAAAAAGGGCCGAAAAAGAGTTATTCCCACCCGAATTCCAGTTGACAAAAGCCACCTCATTAAGGTTCATGCCTACTTTGTTCATTTTTTTCCAGTAATTGATCTTCTGGTTTACAACCGTCGTCGTGTCCACCGCGACCGTATCTACTGCGGTTGTGTCTACCAGGCTGGTGTCTGTATAAGTCTTGTGAACATAGGTCGTATCAGAAACTGCAGCAAAACTAAGGCCTGTAAATAAACAGAAAAGGAGGCAAGAAAAATATTTAGGCATGAGTAGAATTCAGATAGATATAGGGGTTATGATTCTTCTAAAATGGTTTTTAGGTGCTGCTTTATACTGTCAACGTCAATTTTTGCAATTTCTTGTAATTCTTCCACTTTTCCATGGTCAATAAATTCGTCTGGAATTCCCAAAGACGTTATTGAACTCCTGTAGCCCTTGTGAACCGCAAACTCAAGTACTGCTGAACCGAATCCGCCGGCCAAAACGCCATCTTCCAGGGTGATGATTTTTTCAAATTTTTGAAAAACCTCGTGTAGCAGTTCCTCATCAAGAGGTTTTGCAAAACGCATATCATAATGCGCAATCTTTTCTGCTTCCGGAAGATCTTCAATAGCCTTTTTTGCATTCTGCCCTATACTACCGAGACTCAGAACTGCGATTTTCGAACCCGGTTTCAGGCACACCGCCTTTCCGAAGGGAATCTCTTTAAACGCTTGTCTCCAATCCTTTTTAAAACCCCTTCCGCGAGGGTACCGCAAAGCTAAAGGGCCCTTTAAATCGCCTTTTTGAGCGGTATAGAGCATATTGCGAAGGTCTACTTCATCCAGCGGCGCAAAAATAATCATATTCGGGATACATCTCAAATATGCGATGTCAAAAATACCGTGATGAGTCGCACCATCTTCTCCCACAAGACCGGCACGATCGAGACAAAAGATTACCGGCAAATTTTGCAGCGCCACATCATGAATAAGTTGGTCGTAGGCTCGTTGTAAAAAAGTAGAATATATAGCGCAAAAGACCGTAAAGCCCTGGGTGGCCATTCCGGCAGAGAAAGTTACCGCATGCTGCTCGGCTATACCCACGTCAAAGGCGCGATCGGGAAAAGCCTGCATCATATATTTGAGCGAGCTTCCTGTAGGCATTGCCGGGGTTATACCAATGATCTTTTCGTTCTTTTCTGCCAACTCCACCAGGCTGAGACCAAAAACATCCTGAAATTTAAGCGGATGATCTTTCGTGTCGTAAGAAAGCAGTTCTCCCGTATCGGGCACAAATTTTCCCGGCGCATGATATTTCACCTGGTTTTCTTCGGCCTTTTTGAGACCCTTGCCTTTGGTGGTGATCACGTGCAAAAATTTTGGCCCCTTGATCTCCTTTAGTTTCTCCAGAACCTTTATCAACCCTTCCAGATCATGGCCGTCTACAGGACCAAAATACTGGAAATTAAGAGCTTCAATAATGTTGTCCTGTTTCGGTTTAAATCCTACCCTGGCCTTGGTTAAATAGTTCTTTAACGCACCCACGCTGGGATCAATTCCAATAGCGTTATCGTTTAGCACAATCAAAAGATTGGCATTTGTCACTCCGGCATGATTGAGGCCTTCAAAAGCCATCCCGCTGGCAATAGAGGCATCACCAACGACCGCGATATGTTGTTTTTCGATTTCACCCTTGAGGTTAGAGGCGATCGCCATTCCCAATGCCGCCGAAATGGATGTGGAAGAATGCCCCACTCCAAAAGTGTCATAAATGCTTTCTGTTCTCTTCGGAAAACCGCTAAGGCCGCCCAGTTGACGGTTGGTATCGAAACTGTCTCTTCTTCCGGTGAGGATCTTATGCCCGTATGCCTGATGCCCCACGTCCCAAACGAGAAGGTCTTTAGGGGTGTCAAAAATGTAATGCAGGGCGATGGTTAATTCCACTACTCCCAGGCTGGCTCCCAAGTGCCCCTCCTTGGTGGCCACGATCTCAATTATAAACTTGCGTAATTCGGCAGCTAAAGTCAGCAACTCCCGCAGGGAGAGTTGTCGCAGATCTTCTGGAGAGTTAATGGAATTGAGAATTGTTTTGGCCATAAAAAACAAAGGTACATTTTGAAATCGTATTTTTGAATATGCAATTAATTTTTGACGACAGCTATTTTATGCGGAAGGCACTCGAGGAGGCCGAACTGGCATATGAAAAAGGGGAAATTCCGGTGGGAGTGGTCATTGTTGCCAACCAGCAGATCATCGCCCGCGGACATAATTTAACAGAACTGCTCAATGATGTGACCGCACATGCCGAAATGCAGGCCATCACCTCGGCTGCCAATTTCCTGGGCGGAAAATATTTGCATGACTGCACCATGTATGTTACTCTGGAACCTTGCCAAATGTGCGCCGGAGCACTCTACTGGAGCCAAATCTCCAAACTAGTTTTTGCTGCGGAAGACCCCGAGCGGGGCTTCAGAAAAATGGGCGCCAAATTACATCCAAAAACAATAGTTAAAAATGGCATTTTAGAGAAGGAAGCAGCCGAACTTCTGAAGCGATTCTTTATAGAAAGACGTAATTTAAACTAGTATAAACCTGTAAGGTTTGGATAACCGCAGGTCTTATGAAGAAATTAGAACCGACCTGCAAGGCTTCAAAAAAGATCCCCTTCAAAAATGACATTTTTGAAGGGGATCTTTTGGCTAATTCAACTATTGGGCAACCTTCTAGATTTCAAATCCTTCAGGTCGGGTTACCATTCATTCTTTTATTTTGTGATCAACACCCAGTCGACCAGAACTTTGGCCTGTTCTTGTTTGATCAAATCAACTGTAGATTCCGGAAGACCATTATAGGGCTCTTTTACACCATTGGTCTTTACGGGATAAGCCCCGCCGAGCGCAAGGTTGAGGATCAAAAACTTTGGGTTATCATAGGCCCAGTTTCCATAATGCTCTACCATAGCTCTTGTGGCGCGATAGATGAGCCTGCCATCGACCTTAAAGTCAAAACCTTGAGGCGTCCAGTCTACCGAATAAACGTGCCAGTCGCAAACATCTTCACCTTCAGGAAAGAAATATTTGTTTACCAGAGGCGTTTCCCCCGAATATCCGGGACCATGAAGAGCAACACTGGTCCAGTCGGTTTCTCCAACGTATTCCATAATGTCAATCTCACCTGTTTGAGGCCACTTACCCGCCCCAAGAGCCCAGAAAGCCGGCCAAAGACCCGATCCCGCAGGCAATTTCATTCTTGCGGCTGCTGTGCCGTAGGTAAACATGACCTTATCTTTTGAATTGATCCTTCCCGAGGTGAAGTCAAAAATTTTCCCTTCGGGAGTGGTAAAGCCCGGCGAATAATGGGCTTTTAGCACTAGCACATCTTCGACGCCAGCCACATTTTTTTCAATATAAATATTCTCGGGAGCATCAACATAAGCCTGTTGCTCATTATTAACCGTAAAGCCGGTCACTATAACATTCCATTTTGTTCTGTCGAGTTCACTTCCGGAGAAATCATCAAAAAACAAGGTGTCTTTTTCATTCGTTTCAGGTAATTCCTGCGCCTGCATATGAAAGGACAATATTGTTAGGCAAAAAAGTATTTTTTTCATGAACTTGGTTTGTATTTCAGTAGTAATGGTTAAAAATAAGAGGAGCCAAAAATGACATTTTTGGCTCCTCTTATTTTATGTGAGCCTAATATTTTGACTCTTGATTTTCCGGCTACAATTAATTATTAGTCGCGGGAATTTCTTTGGCTTCTTCCGGAATATCCCACATATCTTCCAGTTCTTCAAGAGATTTTCCTTTTGTTTCAGGAATAAATTTGATGGTGAACAAGATAATGATGAGTATGAATCCTGAGAATATGAAATAAGGTAAAGACCCATTCCAAAATTCACCATTGTTTGCAGGGCTTTCTGCCACCATAGGAAAACTTTGTGTGACAATATAGTTTGCTGCCCATTGTGCTGCTACAGCAATAGACATGGCGGTACTCCTGATGGAGTTAGGGAACATTTCAGAAAGAATAACCCAAACCACAGGTCCCATTGACATAGCAAAAGATGCAATGAACAATAGAACGCCTACCAGGGAAATAACACCCACAGTTCCTGTCATGAGGGTAACTCCTAAAAGGACAAATCCTGTGATCATCCCCACTGATCCTATGTAAAGCAAAGGTTTTCTACCAAACTTATCTACCGTTGCCATAGCTACGAAGGTAAAAACAAGGTTGACCGCTGCCAGTAAAACCTGCTGCTGGAGCACATCATCTTTTCCGAAGCCAAGAGCCTGTTCAAAAATATCGGCCCCGTAGTAAAGCACCGCATTGATCCCGGTGAACTGTTGCAGCATGGAAAGCACAGTACCTATAACGATAATAGAGAAAACACCTTTGGCAAAAACACTTAATTTCACCTTGGATTGTTCTTTTTGAATGGATTTTTCGATCTCTCTAATCTCTATCTGTGCCACTTCATCACCGTGAATACGCTTCAGAACAGTAAGTGCCTGTGAATTGAGACCTTTAAGAGCCAGCCATCGCGGACTCTTAGGCACAAAGAATAACAGGATAAGGAATAAAGAACTTGGAATAAGCTCTGACCACAACATATAACGCCAACCGTTTTGAATGTTTTCAGCTTCGGTAGCAGAGTTCCCAATAAAATAGGTGGCCAGGAAAACCACGAAGAAACCAATTACAATAGCAAGCTGATAATAGGTTACAAGGGTTCCGCGAATTCGCGCGGGGGCAATTTCAGCAATATAGGTAGGCGCGTTCATGGAAGCAACTCCAATTCCCAAACCTCCTATTATTCGAAAGACAACCAATAGTGATACCGACTGCGGAAGGAATTCGGGCAAACCAGACCCAAAGGCAGAGATAGAAAACAAAAGGGCAGAGACGATTAAGGAATATTTTCTCCCTATCCCTTTGCTCAAAGGTCCGGCCAGGATAGCTCCCAGGAAACACCCGATAAGGGCACTTCCAACCACCCAGCCTTTCATCCCGGCATCCAGCTCGAAATATTGGCTAAAATAGTATTGTGAACCGTTGATCACTCCGGTATCATATCCAAAGAGTAATCCGCCCAGAGCGGAAACGGCCGTAATTAAATAGAGGTAAGATTTATTTTTCATAGTGTATCGTAGGGGGGCATTAAATTATTGATAATTAAAGTTCTGTCACTTTTATATAGTCTATGTAGTACCTGGCCGGAAAAATAGAATCATCTACTTCTGGCCCGCCAAAATTACCACCAATAGCCATATTTACCAAGATGTAAAATGGTTTTCTATAAGGATAATGATTATCGTCATATGCTTCGGGAATGAACGTAAAAACCTTTTTGCCGTCATAGAAAAAACTGATCTCATTTTCTGTCCACCGGGCTTTGTAGGTGTGATAGCCTTCTTCGATATTGGGCAAAAAAGATTTTTTGGAAGTCGCGGTTCCACCGTGGTGAGCCGGATAATGTAAAGAGGTGTAGAGTGTATTAGGCTCCCTTCCCACATATTCCATAATGTCTATTTCCCCCGATGCAGGCCATCCTACTTCAGCAATATCGGTTCCCAGCATCCAGAATGCCGGCCAGAGGCCATGACCTTCGGGTAACTTTGCTCGGATCTCGATCTCACCGTACTGGAACTCCACTTTATCTTTCGTGGTGATCCTTCCTGAAAAATAATTTTCACCTTCTTTGGCTGCGGTAATTACCAGATTTCCATCTTCAAGACTCACATAATTGCGGTCATAATTTTGCCGCTCGTTGTTCCCCCAACCACACAGGTTGGGACAGCCATCTCCTTCTTCATAATTCCATGAATTCATGTCCAGGGAATCTCCATTAAAATCATCCTCGAAGATCGTCTGGGAATAGATATTAAAAGGAACCGCAAAAATAAGTGCGGTTCCTAAAATGCCTTTTTTAATACTGTTCATTTTTACTTTTTTAATACGAAGCTTTTACTCTTGACATCTCGGGAATTGCCCCCAATCATCAATTCAAATTCTCCTTCTTCTGAAGCCCACTCTTTACTGGCAGTATAGAATTCAAGCATCTCATTATCAACGGTGAAAGTTAAGGATTTTGTTTCTCCCGGCGCCAATTGAACCATTTTAAATGCCTTTAATTCTTTAACCGGACGGGTGGAGCTCGCTACCAAATCTCGCAAATAAAGCTGTACCACCTCTTTTCCGGCGATTTTACCGGTATTGGTAATAGAAACACTCAGGTTAATTTCCCCATCCTTGGTCATTTCTTCTGAAGAAAGCTGCAGCTCACCATATTCAAAGCTAGTATAGCTTAAGCCATATCCAAACGGATATAAAGCTTCTTTCGATACATCGCGGTAATTGGAATAGGTAACATCTGTAGGATTAGAAGGCCTTCCTGTATTCTTAAGGTTGTAATATAAAGGCTCCTGTCCTACTGCTCTCGGGAAAGAAACCGGAAGTTTTCCGGAAGGATTATATTTTCCGAAGAGTACATCGGCAATGGCATTTCCACTTTCAGAACCAAGCAACCATGCTTCAACAATTGCAGGTACATTTTCGGCAGACCAGGTAATTTCCATAGGTCTTCCGTTGAAAAGTACCAGTACTATGTTCTTGTTCACTTTATAAACCTCCTCCAGGAGTTCCTGTTGAAGGCCTGCAAAATCAATATTTACCTGGCTGCGTCCCTCTCCGGTCTGGAAAGCGTCCTCACCAAGGGCCATGACCACCACATCTGCCTTTCTTGCTTTTTCAATAGCTTCGGCAAAACCTGAGCGGTCGGTAGTGTTGATCTCAAGAGGCTTAAGAAAGCTTCTTTCGCCTATTCCCAGGTCGGCACCTTTCGCATAAGTCACCTGTACATTTTTACCCACAGCGTTTTTCACTCCTTCCAAAAGTGATACTGCAGAGTCAGCTTCACCCTGAGCTCTCCAGTTTCCAATTGGGCTGTTTTTATCTGCGGCAAGTGGGCCTATCACAGCAATGTTTTTTACTGAAGATTTTAAAGGCAATAAATTTTTCTCATTTTTAAGCAGCACAATAGATTTTTTCGCTATGTCTCTCGCAGCCTGCCGGTGCTCGTCGTAATTCACCTTTGCCGCCATAGATGGATCTAAATACCTGTACGGATCTTCGAAAAGTCCCATTTTGAATTTTACACGAAGAATACGTCTTACAGCATCATCAAGGAGTTGCTCATCAACTTCTCCCTCGTTTACAAGGTCTTCAAGGGCGGTTTCATAAGCGCCTCCTTCCATGTCCACATCACTACCGGCTTTCACGGCAATTTCGGCAGCCTGTTTCTTGTCACGGGCGAAGCCGTGGTTGACCATTTCAGAAATTGAGGCCCAGTCTGAAACTATGAATCCTTCCCAGTTCCAGTCTCCTTTAAGAATTTCTCTTTGAAGGATTTTATTTCCTGTTGATGGAATTCCATCTATCTCATTGAAGGAGTTCATAAAAGTAGCTATTCCTGCCTCGGCTGCCGCTTTGAAAGGTGGCAGAACTACATTATGCAGCACGTTGCTTCCTAAATTAACAGTATTGTAGTCGCGTCCACCTTCGGCAAAACCGTACCCAGCGAAATGCTTCGCAGTAGCAGCGATAGTTGTAGGATCGGAAAGATCTTCTCCCTGATATCCCTTCACTTTGGCTACCGCGACTTTAGAAGTAAGAAAAGGGTCTTCTCCCGAGCCTTCCATGATACGGCCCCAGCGTGCATCTCTTGAAACATCTATCATAGGGGAAAAAGTCCAGTTTACACCGTCTGCAACAGATTCTACAGCTGCAATCCTTGCTGATTTCTCCATGGCATCAAGATCCCAGCTTGCGGTTTCACCGAGTGGCACCGGAAAAATAGTTTTATAGCCGTGAATAACATCATAGCCAAACATAAGAGGGATTTTTAGCCTTGAATTTTCCATCACCAACTTTTGGGCTTCCATGGTAGCATCAACAGAAAGAACGTTGAGCATTGAACCTACAAGACCTTTTTTAAGCCTTTCTTCTCTATACTTGTTGTTGCTATCTGTAGCTGGACCGGTGAGATCCCAGCTGCCATTATACTGGATCATTTGACCCACTTTTTCTTCGAGGGTCATAAGGGACAATACAGAATCTACTTTGGCTTCCACGTTTTCAACAGAACTTTTAATTCCCGAGGATTGAGCCTGAACTGTAGCTGAAAGAGTCACCCCCAGCACCACTAATATGAGTTTGTTATATTTCATAATCAATTTATTTTCAGAGTTACCCGAATCGCTTATGCTATTCGACAACCCGGAATGAAGTTTTTAAATTTTTGATAGTTAGTTCAAATTCTCCAGGCTCAATAAAAGATTCTCCTTTAGGAGTGAAGTAAGCCAGATCTTTTGCTGCAAGGGTGAAAGTAACCGTTCTTGTTTCTCCAGGCTCTAAAGATATTTTTTCAAACCTTCTTAACCTCTTCACATCGGGAGTACTTTTACTGGCATAAAGATCTGATGTGTACAACTCGATTACGTCTTTCCCCTGTCTTTTTCCGGTGTTCTTCACGTTCACTTCTATAGTAAGACTTCCATTAACAGGCATGTTCTCCTTATCTATTTTCAAGTCTGAATATTCAAAAGTCGTATAGGACAGTCCATCTCCAAAAGAGAATTGCGGACTATAATCTGCCTCATAATTATACACTCCTTCAGCTTTTGCCTGCTCTTCAGAAGGTTTGTGGATGTAAGGAATTAAAGCATTTGGGTAACGCGGATAGGTGTAAGGAAGTTTACCGGAAGGGTTTACATCTCCAAAAAGCACATCGGCAATAGCGTTTCCTCCAAAGTTACCGGGAAGGTATGCCTGCACAATTCCCTTCATTTCTCTTTCAAACTTACTGATAATCCGGGGGCGTCCCTCATTTAGGACTAGAATTACTGGGGTTCCGGTCTTCGCTATTTCCCTGGCTAATTCAGTTTGGTAGTCAGACAGGTATAAATCATTAAGATCCCCCGGTTTTTCAGTATATGTATTTTCTCCTAAAACCAGAATCACATAATCCACGTTTTGGGCTGCTGCAACTGCTTTTTCAAATTCAACTTTTTCCTCTTCATAATATTTTCCGCCATCTACATAAGATACTCCGGGCACAAAAGTGACATTTTCCTTTCCAATTTTATTTTGGATGGCTTCCAGGATCGTATTGTATTCTCCTGCAAATTCCGGAGTTTTTTCACCCTGCCAGGAGTAGGTCCATGCTCCGTTTAGCGTACGCATGGAATTAGCGTTTGGTCCTGTCACTAAAATTTTTAGTCCTTTTTCAAGCGGAAGGATATTACCTTCGTTCTTTAAAAGGGTAATGGACTCAGCAGCCATATCGTAAGAGGCTTGCTCAAATTCTTTACTTCCAAACTTCGGATAATCACTGAAATGAGTGACCGGCGTTTCAAACAGATTGAGGGCCAGCTTCACCTTTAAGATTCTTCTCACGGCATCATCGATTCTTGACTGTGCAACCTCGCCGGTTTTAACCAAGTCAACCAAATTGTCGAAGAACACTTCGTAATTATAGGGAACCATAGACATATCAACCCCTGCATTTACGGCCATTTTAATTGCCTGCCTGTCGCTTTCAGCAATCCTGTCCCTACGGTGCAGATTCTCAATATCTGCCCAGTCTGTCACTACCAGTCCTTCAAATCCAAGCTCCTCTTTAAGCAAGGTGGTAAGCAGGTCATAATTTGCATGAACGGGAACCCCGTTAATAATTCCGGAGTTTACCATAATAGTAAGTGCCCCGGCATCTACTGCAGCCTTGAAAGAAGGCAGGTGATATTCTCTTAAAGCATCGGCAGGAATGTACGAAGGGGTGCGGTCTTTTCCGGAAGTTACCGCATGATATCCTAAAAAGTGCTTAAGAGTACCGGCAATGTGTTCAGGATCACCAAGATCGTTGTCCTCTCCCTCATAACCATCGATCATAGCCACACCGAGTACTGAAGTTAAATAAGGATCTTCCCCAAAAGATTCCCACATTCTTGAAAAACGCGGATCCATTCCGAGATCAAGAACCGGAGAGAAGTTCCAGGGAATACCACTGGCACGGGTATCATAAGCAG
>JBAVJE010000231.1:0-5851 GCA_049687615.1 Salinimicrobium sp.
GATGTAAAGCACATGAAAGAAATGGCACCGAAGAGTGAACTGGTAGAGCGCATTATGAAATACCTGGCGTTCATTTGCTATGCCTGGCTGGTGGCAGGCTGGATCATCAGATTCTGGGTGGTATAACAAATAAAAAAGCCGGTTGAAATTTTCAACCGGCTTTTTGCTAAAGTTAAAAAACAATTAGCTGTTAGGATCAAGGATGAGGTTTACTCTTTCCAGGGCATCCTGTAAGTGATACCTGGTCATGGTGTCACGACTTCTGCCAATGGAGTTTCGCAAATCTCTCTGCAATCTTTTCAGCTCCCCACGAACAACAGGGCGAATGTCACTCTGTGCAACCTCAACGTTGGAACGGGTAACCCAGGAACGATATCTCGCCGGAATCTCAGATTGTTCCTTCGTCATTAAATATTCCATTCTATCAAGATATGCTCTCTGAAGATTTCTTCGGTAGGTGTCAATTGACCTTCCGGTGTGAAGTTCGCTCCAAATGCCGCTTCTAAGGTCGTCCATCATGTCGAGCAGACCATAGGCGCTACTTCCGTTGGCTTCTTCATTCTCAATGAGCCTTGCCATTCTTCCGAAGTCAAGCAGATTGTTAAGCGTTCTCTCCTGTGTACTTCTTACGCGTTCAAGATTTCCGTCAAATTCTATTTTATTGAAGATGTCCTGGTCGATGAGCCATTCGGGTGTATCGAATAATTGCTTCTGAAGGAAATCCATTGCTCTTTTCTGTTTTTCGGCAGGAACGTGAACGAAGACAGGACCATCCTGGTCATAGGTTTTGGTAGTTTTTACCACCCCTCCAATATTGGCCGTGACGTGACCCATATAGCGATTGTATTGAGCCAGCACTTGCCCATACATGGTCTCAAGATCTTCGTAATCTTTTCCCTCTTCGGCGGTCCATTCGATGAGGTTTGGAACGATTCGTTTCAGGTTTTTGATTCCGTAGCTGCTGGCAAGCATAGAGTCATCTCCAAGATCTTCGGTTTGGGAAGTTGGATCGATCACTCCGCTCTGCTGGGCTCCAAAACGATAAACAGGATCTCCGGCGTGCTTAAGGATCCACGAATCAAGAGTTTTCTTTTCATCTTCGGCAGATTTATCGGGAAGTGGGCGATAACCCCATTCTATAGAGTACTTGTCATAAGGCCCGATGTTTGGCATAAGTGCCACGTCGCCATCTTCAGGCTGCGCAACATAATTGAAACGTGCATAATCCATAATGGAAGGTGCGGTGCTATACTTAGCTGTAAACTCGGGATCTCTCAGAGATTCTACAGGGTAAGCCACGCTGCTTCCCATGTTGTGAGGAAGACCGAGGGTATGACCTACTTCGTGAGAAGATACAAACCTGATTAGGCGGCCCATGATCTCATCTTTGAATTCGACTCCACGGGCATCGTCATTAATAGCGGCAGTTTGCACAAAGAACCAGTTTCTCAACAGGCTCATTACATTGTGATACCAGTTGATGTCAGATTCCAGAATCTCTCCCGAACGTGGGTCACTAACGTGAGGCCCATTGGCATTGGGAATAGGTGAGGCGAGGTAGCGCACTACAGAATAGCGAACATCTTCCGGGCTCCAGTCGGGATCTTCCTCGGGAGTTGGTGCCTCCTTCGCAATAATGGCATTTTTGAAACCTGCTGCTTCAAAAGCAACCTGCCAGTCTTCAATTCCCTCTTTAATGTAGGGGATCCATTTTTTAGGAGTCGCACGGTCGATGTAATAAACGATCTGCTCTTTTGGCTCAACCAGTTCTCCATTTTTGAATTTCTCCATGTCCTCGTCCTTCACCTCAAGTCTCCAGCGGTCAAGGTACCGAACGGTTTCAGATTTCTGGGCATCAAGGCCATAATAGGTTTGTCCTCTTGAGAACCAACCTACACGTTCATCGGCGTAGCGTCTTTTCATTGGTTCCTTCGGAAGCAGGATCATAGAATTGCTCATTTTAACTGAAATAGAAGCTGTACTCTCGTTAGATGGAGGATTGCCGGCGTTGTACGTTTTTACGTGTCTCACTTCGATGTTTTCAGGATAACTCCTGATGGTGTCTATGTAAGAACGGCTCTCATCTAAACGAGTGATCTTGAAGCTTTGTCTTCTGCTCTCCGGGAAACCAAGTGCCTGCACATCTTTCTCAAAAAGGTCGTTCACCTTAATCACTGTGGTGTTGTTCACAGAATCTTTGTGAAAGGCCGCGATGTCGAAAGAAAAGAGAATAGGTTCAAAGTTGGAGTTTACAACCGCCTCATGAATAGGAAGGGAATCGGCCGCATAGATCTCGTGCGAAACCACGCGCAGGTAAACGTTCTTGTTCTTTTTTTCCCAACGCAACACCTGGGTGTCCTGTTTTCCCCCTCCAAATCCAATTCCGGAGGCTGTTTGAGCGATACGGGTGACCATTAACATCTCACGGTTGAAAAGACTGTCCGGTATCTCAAAGAAATAATCATCTTCTACCTGGTGAACGGTAAAAAGACCCGGGTCTGATTTTGCCTTTTTGGTAATAACCTTGTCATAGGCTTTGATTCCGTTATTATCCTTTTCGGAAGTTTCGGCAGTGCCGGCAGCTTTTTTGTCTTTCGGCGCCTGGAAAACAGCACAGCTCGTCAAGGAGAAGGAAAAACAAACAATAGCAAGCCAATAGAGTAATCGGTTGTTCATTAAAGTGAAATTTTGGTTAAAAGAAGCCCAATATACGATTTTACAGGACCTATCTGGAAACTGTGGGATAAAGAGATTTGCAGTCTGCTTTTCTTGGACATCGACAGTGGCAAAAGGTTTAAAATTTTAACATTTTTGAAGCTGAAGCTAAAAAAAAGCCACGACTGCCTTAGCTGCCGTGGCGTAATATACCTGTCAAAAATGGCTTTTTAGAACCACTTTTCTACCTCGTCCAGCTGAAGGGCCGCAACAGGCAATTTGTGTTTTTTTCTAAGTCCGTTCAACTTCTGGTGCACCTGAGTTGGTTTAAGCTCCCGTAGCTTGGCTACAGACCAGTATTCGTGCATCACGGTGTCTACCCATTCCTGCGGAATACCAATCTTCAGAAAATCTTCGGGCTGAGGGGTTGGCGCTTTTTTCTCCGGTTTCATTTGAGGGAAGAACAACACTTCCTGAATAGATTGTTTGTTGGTGAGGAACATGATCAATCTGTCCATTCCTATTCCAAGGCCTGAAGTTGGTGGCATTCCGTATTCAAGAGAACGCAAAAAGTCATTGTCAATAAACATGGCTTCATCGTCACCTTTTTCTGAAAGCTCCAGCTGCTCTTCAAAACGTGCTCTCTGGTCAATAGGATCGTTCAATTCAGAATAGGCATTGGCGACCTCTTTCCCGCAAACCATAAGTTCAAACCTCTCCGTCAACTCAGGATTATCCCGGTGCTCCTTACAAAGAGGGCTCATCTCTTTGGGATAATCGGTAATATAGGTAGGTTGTATAAAGTTGCCTTCGCACTTCTCTCCAAAGATCTCATCGATGAGTTTTCCTTTCCCCATGGTTTCATCTACTTCTATGCCCATGCCTTTGGCGGCTTCAAAAAGTTCTTTTTCAGACTTGCCTGTAATGTCAAATCCCGTGAATTTTTTGATGGCATCGGTCATAGTAAATCGGGCATAAGGCGCCTTGAAGTCTATTTCATCTTTCCCGTAAGTGGCTTTTGTGGTTCCGTTTACTGCAATGGCACAATATTCCAGCAGCTGCTCCACGAATTCCATCATCCAGTTATAATCTTTATAAGCCACATAGATTTCCATGGCGGTAAATTCCGGATTATGCGTTCTATCCATTCCTTCATTTCTGAAGTTTTTGGAAAACTCATAAACACCATCAAACCCACCGACTATAAGCCTTTTTAGATACAGTTCGTTCGCGATACGCAGGTAAAGCGGAATATCCAGGGCATTGTGGTGCGTGATAAACGGCCTCGCTGCGGCTCCTCCGGGAATGGATTGTAAGATGGGAGTTTCAACTTCAAAGTAGCCTCTATCGTTAAAGAAAGTCCGCATCGCGTTAAACAGCTTTGTTCTCTTAACGAAGATCTCCTTCACTTTTGGGTTTACCACCAAATCGGCATATCGCTGACGGTAACGTAATTCGGGATCGTTAAACTCGTCGTAAGTTTTTCCCTCTTTGTCGGTCTTTGGAAGCGGAAGCGGTTTTAAAGACTTACTCAATAGTTTATAGTCTTCTACCTTGACAGTCATTTCTCCAACCTGCGTCTTAAAAAGCTCACCTTCTATTCCAATGAAGTCTCCAATGTCCAGAAGTTTTTTATAGACGTCGTTGTATTTGCTTTTATCGTCTCCCGGGCAGATCTCGTCACGGTTAAAATACACCTGGATCTTTCCTGTGGCATCCTGAATTTCGGCAAAAGAAGCTTTCCCCTGTATCCTTCTGGACATGAGTCGGCCGGCGATCACCACCTTCCTGTTCTCCTCAAAATTCTTTTTTATTTCAGATGTGGTATGATCTACCGGAAAAAGTGCTGCCGGATAGGGGTCAATATTCAGTTTCCGCAGAGATTCAAGTTTCTCGCGGCGAATGATTTCCTGTTCAGATAAATGCATGATTTTTATTTCAAATTTCGACTGGCAAAGATACAGACTATAGCATCACCAATCAATTGTTTTTTAGAGCCAAAACCGGCTTTTTCTCTGACTTATAAAATGCTATCTTTGCACCTAATTATGAGCATTTGGAGAGTCTTATTATCAATACTTTTTCCGCCCCTGGCTGTACTGGACAAGGGCTGCGGTTCGGTCTTGATCGTTTTAATCCTTACCGTGCTGGGCTGGGTCCCGGGCGTAATTGCAGCTTTGATCATTCTTAACCGGGGCAGATAGGAAGCTAAGATTCTTCAGCTTCAGCACATGAGTGCTGCCTTAAAAAAATCAGGATACATTGAATAAGAAAATAAAATTTCAGGAACTGGGTGTCAAAGATTACAAAGAAACCTGGGATTATCAGGAAGAGCTGTTTAGGGAAATCCTTGATCTAAAAATTAAAAACCGGCGCGAAGGTACTTCCGAAGCTATACCAAATTACCTGCTTTTTGTAGAGCATCCACATGTATATACACTTGGGAAAAGCGGTGACATTGGTAATCTTTTGATCAACGAAGAGCAGCTGAAGCAGAAAGGCGCTACTTTTTATAAGATCAATCGCGGTGGTGATATTACCTATCATGGCCCCGGACAAATCGTAGGCTATCCCATCCTGGACCTCGAAAACTTTTTTTCAGACATTCATAAGTATCTGCGACTGCTGGAGGAAACGATTATTCTAACTCTAAAGGATTACGGTATTTCTGCGGAACGAAGTAAAGGCGAAACCGGCGTCTGGCTGGATGTTGGAACACCATTCGCCCGAAAGATCTGCGCTATGGGCGTTCGTGCCAGCAGATGGGTAACCATGCACGGGTTCGCTTTTAATGTTAACGCCGACCTGGGGTATTTTGACAACATCATTCCTTGCGGAATTGAAGGCAAGGCAGTCACTTCTCTTAACGTAGAACTGGGGGTTAAAAAAGTAGATGAAGAAGAAGTGAAGCAAAAACTGAAGCAGCATTTCTCTGAATTATTTGAGGCGGAACTGATTTAAAACCCCTAAACCCATTAAAGGGGGCTGTACCTTTCGCATTTTATTTTCGAATTGTTTTTCTGAATTATATGGTTTGAAGGATCAAAAAGTCCCCTTCAGGGAATTTAGGGGGTAGAAGTGGCTTTGGATTTGACCCCCAACCCCCTGAAGGGGGCTCAAGCTTATTTTTCTTCAATCGAGCTATTCTTTTCTGATGGAAAGGATTACTTGTGATAATGGGTGCAGTACCATAAAC
>JBAVJE010000232.1:0-2219 GCA_049687615.1 Salinimicrobium sp.
CGCTGCATAACACATCTCTGCGCGCTCTGAAGAATTCTTTCCGCACTTTGCGTGAAGTAGTTAGCCAATTTAGAATTCAATATTTGAGACTGGCCAAGTTCATGGCACCCATAAAAAATGGAAACAATTCGTGCATTCGTGGCAAAATTCTGGCAATGTCGAATTTTCACAAGATCACAACACCACCTGGTCACAACCACAATATATCCTTTCAACTCTCCTCTCAAATTCATATTTTTGCATTACCGGGAGGTCTCAACCTCCCTTTTCTTTTCCCTGTTCCCTACCGCCGGAAAAGAAGCTAAACGAAATGATAAGAGAAGCCTATGAACTGGTACGCGCTGTACACCAAGCCGCGGTGGGAGAGAAAGGTGGCAAAACAACTGGAAGAGCAGGGAATCGAATGCTATTGTCCGGTGATAACCCAGGTACGGCAATGGAGCGACCGCAAGAAAAAGATCACCACTCCCCTTTTCAAGTCCTATGTGTTTGTGCACCTGGACGACAGGGTGCGGGCAAAGGTCTTTGATATTCCGGGGGTGGTCCAGTATCTTTTCTGGTTAGGCAAGCCTGCCATTATCCGGGAAGAAGAGATCAGTACGATCAAAAATTGGCTAGAAGACGATCGCGTGGAAGACGTGGAGGTGGGCGACCTCTCTCCCGGCGACAAGATCAACATTGCTAACGGCAGCTTTAAAGGACAGGATGCGATCGTGCAGAAGGTGGGAAAAAAGAGATTGAAGCTGGTTCTCAAAAATCTTGGATTGGTCGTAAATGCCAGGATCTAAGACATACTGGAATAATCACCACCTTCCCTACTCTTCCTAAAGAAAATCTCTTAAGACTTTTCTTGTTAATTTTGAGTTAACAAATAAGCCGACTCCGTCCTATTTTTAACACCACCAACTCACATTTTACTTTTTCTCTTCTCCTCTTTCTTACGTAAAACCGTAAAAACATTCATTTTTTATAGAAATGTTAATAACTGCAGCAGAACTTTAACATTAACTGTTTGTCTTAAAGGAAAGTTAAGAAATATCTTTGCCCCTCGGTTTTGGGGAAATTCTTTTCATCGGATTTTTCCAACCTTTCGTCGGGCTGACCTCGGTAACTCACTGGGACTCAGAACGGCGAAGCCGTGCCTGCGCAGCAGGCATTTCGAATTGAAGATTCAAAATTCAGAAGAGGTTGTGATGAAGCGGCGAAGTAACGGAGTGATCAAACGGCCTTAAACTAACTACATCACAGCTTCACAACATTACAGCATCACAAACACTCAGAACTCCTAACTCATAACTAACCAGGAATGCCCTCCATTAAACACGTTCTCCTTACCGGCGGAGTCGGTAGCCGCTTATGGCCACTATCCCGACAATCCAGACCAAAGCAATACCTTAATATCTTTTCCAATGCGAAAAGCCTTTTTGAACTGGCAGTTGAAAGAAACGCTCCTCTTGCAGATAATCTCATTGTCGTAGGAAACCAGGGCAACAGAGAACTTTCTGAGGCTAGTTTGAAAAAATTAGGAGTTGACAATTACGTAGATATCGTAGAAGCAACGCCTAGAAACACCGCTCCCGCTATCGCATTTGCTGCCTTTGCTGCAGAACCTGAAGATATTCTACTGGTCACTCCGGCAGACCATATCATTAAAGAAGGGACTGAATATTCTAAAGCTGTTGAAAGAGCCATTGAATTAGCAAAAGAGGGCAATGTTGTCACTTTCGGAATTACTCCTACCCGACCTGAAACAGGATACGGCTATATAGAACACGACAAAGAGGAAGTACTTTCCTTTCACGAAAAACCGAATGAAGCTACTGCAAAAGATTTCATTGAAAAAGGGAACTTCCTTTGGAATAGCGGCATGTTCGCTTTTAAAGCCGGTGTCTTTCTAAAAGAACTGGAGGAATATGCCCCAAACGTATATGAAGATTCCCTTGCTGCCTGGAATGAAGCAGAGAATGGAAAACTTGAACTGCCAAGCTCTGTAGAGATTCCTTCTGTTAGTGTGGATTACGCCGTAATGGAAAAGAGCGATAAAATTAAAGTAGGGCCCTCTTCTTTTGATTGGAGTGACATGGGCAGCTTTGAAGCCGTTTATGATTACCTGAAAGAGCAGGGACAGCCGGTTGATAAGTTTGGCAACATGCAAATTGGCTCAGATAAACATGTTTCCTTCGTTGGCTTAACCAACTGCATTTTGGTCTCTACAGAAG
>JBAVJE010000233.1:0-4747 GCA_049687615.1 Salinimicrobium sp.
TAATTTATTCTTGTTCTGTAGAAGATGACAGTTATCTGGATTATGAAAATGCCAAGAGTTTTACTGCCGCAACAGAAAATGACGATGTCTGTAGCACAATTAGTGCTGGAGCAGACAAATCTGTTACAATCACTGTAGCCCAGGCTGAAGCACTGCCGAGCTGGGATGAAGTGAGAAAACTGTATTTGAGTCTGTTAGATGAAGGTGTTAGCAAGAACGGGGTATTCGATCCTTCTATTTGGGATTTAATAGATGCTTTTAATGAAGCTCCATTGGGAGAATTTACCACGGTCTATACAGTTACTGAAGGGGAGTGTTCAGATTCTGTAATACTCACCATTAATGTTGTGGAAAGTTTACCGAATGACCCCATCTGTGACTTAAGTGCCGGTGCAGATGCTTCAAAAACCATTACTCAGTCGGAAGCAGATGCACTCCCAAGTTGGGACGAGGTAAAAAAACTCTACCTTAGCCTGTTAGAACCCGGTGTTGCCCGGGATGGAGAATTTGATCCATCTATATGGGATCTTATTAATTCCTATACAGGGCCAGGAAATTACACCACAACCTATACTATAACAGAAGGAGATTGTACAGATTCTGTGGAGCTAACAATAGAAGTGGTGCCAAATGGAGCTTCAGACCCGATCTGTAACTTAAATGCCGGTGCCGATGCTTCTAAAACCATTACTCAGTCCGAAGCAGATGCTATCCCGAGTTGGGATGAGGTAAGAAAACTTTATCTTAGCCTTTTAGAGGCAGGTGTTGCCCGTGATGGAGAATTTGATCCATCTATATGGGATCTTATCAATTCTTATACCGGACTGGGAAATTACACCACAACCTATACCATAACAGAAGGAGACTGTACAGATTCTGTGGAACTTACTATCAATGTGGTTCCCGATCCAATTCAAGATCCAACCTGTAATCTCAATGCCGGACCGGATAGTTCAAAAACAATTTCCTATTCGGAAGCGGCTGCTCTTCCAAGCTGGGATGAGGTTAGGAAGTTGTATTTAAGTCTTCTTCCACAAGGGGTTAGTAGAACAGGCTCTTTTGATCCTTCTATCTGGAATCTGATTGATGAATTCAACGAAAAAGGTGCAGGAACTTATACTACCACTTACACTATTATTGAAGGAGATTGCTCAGATTCTGTCGAGTTGAGTATAATAGTACTACCAGATAATTCCTAAAATCACTAAATCTTTAAGTAAAGCTGCCTCACAAGGGTAGCTTTTTTTCTTTGTATGGGGAGAATCGATATATTTGGCGAAAAAGAAATGCCTCATAAATTAGTTAGAATTACGACTATCCCCCTTTCTTTAGAAAAGCTTCTCGAAGGGCAATTAACCTTTATGAGTGATTATTTCGATGTGACTGCGGTTTCGGCTCAAGAGGAACGCCTTGAGAAATATGGACGGGAGAATGGAGTTGGAACTTTTCATGTAGAAATGACCCGCGAGATCACCCCCGGAAAAGACCTAAAGGCGCTTTGGAAACTTTATCGTTACCTCAAAAAAAATAAACCGAAAATTGTTCATACTCATACTCCCAAAGCCGGAATTGTTGGTATGTTGGCGGCTAAGATGGCCGGAGTTCCAATCCGGCTTCATACAGTGGCAGGAATGCCGTTAATGGAAACAACAGGGGTAAAAAGAAAAATTCTTAACACGGTCGAAAAAATTACCTATCATTTGGCTACGAAGGTTTATCCTAACAGCCACGGTTTAAAAGATATTATTTTAGCTGAAGGTTTTGCCAGAGAAGAAAAGCTAAAGGTATTGGGAAAGGGAAGTTCGAACGGTATTGATACTCAGTATTTTGACCCACAATCGTATTCAGAAGAGCAACGAACACAGAGGCGTGTGGATTTAGGAATTCCGCAGGAAGATCTGGTCTTTATTTTCGTCGGCCGCCTAGTTAAAGAAAAAGGAATTAATGAACTTGTTGGTGCTTTTTCAGAACTTAATACGCTGTACCAACAAACCAGCTTATTACTCGTTGGACCTTATGAGCAGGAATTGGACCCGCTCTCACCGGAGACTCTAGAAACAATTAATAATCATCCAAAAATATTCACGACAGGTTATCAAATAGATGTAAGGCCCTATTTTAATATTTCTGATATTCTGGCGTTTCCCAGTTACAGAGAAGGTTTTCCCAATGTAGTGATGCAGGCCGGAGCTATGGGACTACCATCTCTTGTGACCGATATCAATGGGTGCAATGAAATTATTCAAGAGGGTCATAACGGTTTATTAATACCCGCTAAAGATAAAAGGGAACTATTCTCTGCTATGAAGCTTATAACCGAAGATGATAGGCTTCGTTCTAAATTAGCTCACAACAGTCGTGAAAATATAAGTAATCATTACGAACGGTTGGAATTTTGGAGAATTTTGTTAAAGGAATACAAAACCTTAGAACAAAAAGTTTCAAAAGTCTAATTTTACACCCGTGGAAATTTCCTAACTGTATATGTACAGAAACCTTATCAAGCCTACATTAGATTTTTTGATAGCCATATTGGCCTTAATGTTCTTAAGTCCGTTTCTGCTTTTTTTTATTTTTCTGTTGACACTTGCTAATAGAGGAAATCCTCTGTTTTTACAACGACGTCCAGGAAAAAATGGTAGAATTTTTAGAATTATCAAGTTTAAAACAATGACAGATGCCAAAGACACTGAAGGAAATTTACTTCCCGATTCTGATCGGTTGACAGCTACCGGAAAATTCGTAAGGAAGACCTCAGTGGATGAAATCCCACAACTTCTTAATGTTCTGAAAGGGGATATGAGCCTGGTAGGTCCCAGACCTCTTCTTCCGGAATATCTTAACCTTTATACTCCACACCAGCAAAAACGGCACGATGTTCGTCCAGGAATAACCGGCTGGGCTCAGGTAAATGGAAGAAATGCCATTTCCTGGAATAAAAAACTTGATCTTGATGTGTGGTATGTTCAAAATGTATCTTTTGGACTGGACCTAAAAATAATATGGATGACCTTGTTGAAGGTAATAAAATCTGAAGGAGTGAATACAACTAATATGGCTACAACAGAACCTTTTAACGGAAATAATTAGAATGAATATTTATGGAGCCAGCGGGCACGGAAAAGTGATCATTGATCTTGTCCATTCTAATATGGAAGATATTCATCATATTTTGGATGATAATCCTGTTATAACCGGAATCTATGATTATCCTGTGGTACACAGTTTCACTCCTGAGGTTTTAAGGCATAAAACGATCATTGCAATTGGCGACAATACTATTAGAGAAAAAGTTGTGAAAAATTTCCCCGGGTCTTTTTATCGGGGAATCAACCACGCAACTGCAGTGGTAGATCGAAATGTAGAAGTTGGGGAAGGAACAGTGATTATGGCTAATGCATCTATCAATGCGGACACTATTATAGCAAAACACTGCATCCTTAATACAGGGTGTATTGTGGAGCATGATTGCATACTGGAAAATTTCGTACATATATCCCCGGGAGCGGTTTTAGCCGGTGGAGTCAAAGTAGGAGAAGGTTCTCATTTGGGGATTGGTGCATTGGTAATTCCGGGAATAAAAATAGGTAAATGGTGTACTATAGGTGCCGGTGCAGTGGTAATAGAAGATGTTCCGGATTTTGCCACTGTGGTGGGAAATCCCGGCAGGGTCATTAAAATAGCAAATAGAGAAAATGAGTGAAAGTAAAATATATCTGTCGTCTCCGCATATGGGAGGCAATGAATTAGCATACATTAACCAGGCTTTTGAGCAGAATTGGATTGCTCCATTAGGACCCAACGTTAATGGTTTTGAAGAAGATCTCAAAAATTATCTGTTCGATCAAAGAACCCCCTCCATCAGGAGGGGGCAGGGGGAGGTTGCTGCACTGAGTTCCGGAACAGCCGCCCTGCATCTCGCACTTATTCTGGCAGGAGTTGAAAGAGGAGATGAGGTTCTGTGTCAAAGCCTTACGTTTGCTGCCTCGGCCAATCCCATAGTTTATTTGGGAGCTACACCAGTTTTTGTAGATAGTGAAGATGAGACTTTGAATATATCCCCTTACTTTCTGGAAGAAGCAATAAAAGATAGAATTGGAAAAGGTAAAAAACCTAAAGCTATTATAGCAGTCCATCTGTATGGAATGCCGTATAAGGTAGATGAAGTGCATGAAGTGGCTGCCCGTTATGAGATTCCAGTGATCGAAGATAGTGCTGAGGCCTTGGGAAGCTCTTATAAAGGTAAGAAATGTGGCACATTTGGAGATTTTGCCATTCTTTCTTTCAATGGAAACAAAATTATTACTACCTCAGGGGGGGGTGCTTTGATTACCCGCACAACTGTAGAAAAGAACAAAGCCATCTTTTTCGCTACCCAGGCCAGAGATGATGCTCCATACTATCAGCATAGTGAAATTGGTTATAATTATAGGCTAAGTAATATAGCTGCAGGAATAGGAAGAGGGCAAATGGAGGTTTTGGATGACCATGTAGCGAAACGCAGAGAAATGCATAAATTTTACCGGGACCTGTTTAGCACAGTTAAGGACCTAAAAGTATTAAATGAACAGGAAAATACTTACTTTAGCAACCACTGGCTTACAGTCATTATATCAGAAAATGACAGAATCTTTAATACGGAAGATCTGAGGTTGCACCTTGAAAAAGAAGATATTGAGGCTCGTCCTATTTGGAAACCGATGCATTTACAACCGGTTTTTAAAGATGCACCTTTTTATGGTTCAGG
>JBAVJE010000234.1:0-1787 GCA_049687615.1 Salinimicrobium sp.
GGACAGGATCGGCTCTTTTTCCACAAGAATTGTTGATAACTTCAAATCGTGGAGATTTAAAATATTGGTATAAAAGCATGCTTTTTGGTATATTTGTTCGTTATAGGAATTGACAAAATTTTAACGAATTTAAGTATGAGCGAAGAGGTTAAAAGAAGCAATTACTCGGCCGATAGTATTCAGGCGCTGGAGGGGATGGAGCATGTAAGAATGCGACCATCAATGTATATTGGGGATACAGGCGTGCGAGGATTGCATCACCTGGTTTA
This sequence comes from Salinimicrobium sp., assembly GCA_049687615.1. Classification (GTDB taxonomy): domain Bacteria; phylum Bacteroidota; class Bacteroidia; order Flavobacteriales; family Flavobacteriaceae; genus Salinimicrobium. Next base: position 270 of record JBAVJE010000234.1, read on the forward strand.
CGAGGTGGTAGATAACTCTATCGATGAGGCGCTCGCGGGTCACTGCGACACCATTAGAGTTACCATTAATGAAGATAATTCGGTAACAGTTGAGGATAACGGGCGGGGAATTCCGGTCGATCTGCATAAAAAAGAAGGGGTTTCTGCGCTTGAGGTCGTGATGACCAAAATTGGAGCGGGGGGTAAGTTTGATAAGGATTCCTATAAAGTTTCCGGAGGATTACACGGAGTGGGAGTGAGTTGTGTGAACGCGCTTTCAGATCACCTTAAGGCGACTGTATTTCGTGATGGAGTCATCTGGGAACAGGAGTATGAGCGTGGGAAACCAATGTACCCGGTGAGATCTGTGGGAGAGACCACAGAAAACGGAACCGTTGTTACTTTTAGGCCTGATACCAGTATTTTTCAGCAAACTATCGAGTACAGCTATGAAACTCTGGCCAGTCGTATGAGGGAGCTTGCATTCCTTAACAAAGGGATCACTGTGACGCTGACCGACCGAAGGGAAAAAGACGAAAAAGGTGAGTTTGTTTTTGAAGTTTTTCATTCTGAAGAAGGGCTTAAGGAATTTATCAAGTTTCTTGACGGTACCAGAGAGCCTATAATTAGCGAAGTGATATCTATTGAAGGGGAGAAGAATGATATTCCTGTTGAGGTTGCTATGGTTTACAACACTTCCTTTAATGAAAACCTGCACTCTTACGTAAACAACATTAATACCCACGAAGGTGGTACTCACCTCGCAGGGTTTAGGAGAGGTTTAACCACTACTCTTAAAAAGTATGCCGACGCCTCGGGAATGCTCGACAAACTAAAGTTTGAGATATCGGGCGATGATTTTCGGGAAGGTTTGACGGCAATCGTTTCGGTGAAGGTTTCAGAACCTCAATTCGAAGGGCAAACTAAAACAAAACTAGGGAACAGGGAGGTAACTTCTGCGGTGTCCCAGGCAGTTTCAGAAATGCTCGAGAATTATCTGGAAGAAAATCCAAACGATGCAAAAATAATTGTTCAGAAGGTAATTCTTGCAGCACAGGCGAGACATGCGGCTAAAAAGGCACGTGAAATGGTGCAACGTAAGACCGTGATGAGCGGTGGCGGATTGCCCGGAAAACTTTCTGATTGTGCTTCACAGGATCCTCATGAAAGTGAGGTATTCCTCGTGGAGGGAGATTCTGCGGGTGGAACTGCAAAACAGGGCCGTGACCGTCATTTTCAGGCTATACTTCCCTTGCGAGGGAAAATCCTGAACGTAGAAAAGGCGATGAGTCATAAAGTCTTTGAGAACGAGGAGATCAAGAATATTTATACCGCACTTGGGGTGACCATCGGTACCGAGGAAGATACCAAGGCTTTGAACCTTTCAAAGTTGAGATATCATAAGATCGTGATCATGTGTGATGCCGACGTTGATGGTAGTCACATTGCGACACTTATTCTTACTTTCTTCTTTAGATATATGAAAGAACTTATTGAAGCAGGACACATTTTTATTGCAACTCCGCCGCTCTATTTGAT
>JBAVJE010000235.1:0-9003 GCA_049687615.1 Salinimicrobium sp.
GTCTATCACAAAGTCGACAATATGATTCCACTTTTCAAGAATAAGTTCGGGGTCGGTCGTGTATTCAATGACCTCATCATCATCATGTATAGATGTCGAAACAATTGGATTGCCTAGCCCGGCGACAAGAGCGCGACAAATGTTATTATCTGGCACTCTTATTCCAACAGTCTTTTTCTTTTTAAAAACGCCGGGCAGACTATTGTTTCCAGGTAGCACAAAGGTGTATGGACCCGGTAAACACCTCTTAAGTATTTTAAAGGTCTGAGTATCTATTTGCTTTACATAATCTGAAAGATTACTAAGATCCTGACAAATAAAAGAGAAATTCGCTTTTTCCAGCTTTACCCCTCTTACCTGTGCGATCTTTTCAAGAGCAGCAGTGTTTGTGATATCACAGCCAAGGCCATAGATTGTATCTGTAGGATAAATAATCAAAGCCCCGTCTCTTAAAGCTTTAACTACTCTTTCGATTTGTTTTGGATTGGGGTTTTCTTCGTAAATCCTAATGAGTTCTGCCATACCTATATTTTATTGGAATTGATCCAAAGATCACAAATTTATCGACGCTTTAATAGTTCCTCTATTCTTACACCTTTTAAAAATAAACAATTAAACAAAGTCAAATAAAGGAATAACAGAAACTTAACTGTTTAAAGTTTAGGATAAGACCTTTAGCTTGGCAAACTTGAGAAGCAATTTTTTGATTCCGCCATTTTCAAATTCAATCTCGGCTTTTTTGTCCTGCCCATTTCCTTCTAAAGCGAGCACTTTACCTATTCCGAATCGCATATGTTCCACCATATTTCCGGCTTCCAATTTAATAGTCGGGCCTGAAGCCTGCTCATGAGAACCGGCCGGTTTTAATTTTCTCAACTTCCTTAGTTGATCTTCTGTAGGTTTATGAGATGGCGGTGGTGTACCACTCACCGGTTTGTTTTGCCTGAATTTGCTCTTGTCAACCTCTCCAAAAATGTCAGTATCGATCAATGGTTTGTACTTGTAATCGTCCTGCGGAATCATGTAATCAAGAAACTTCTCGTCTATCTCTTCAATAAACCTGCTTGGTTCTGCATCTACAAGTTTTCCCCAGCGGTATCTCGACTGGGTGTAAGTGAGGTAAGCCTGTTTTTCTGCACGGGTAAGGGCAACATAGAAAAGCCTGCGCTCTTCCTCCAGTTCAGACCTTGTGTTCATACTCATTGCCGAAGGGAAAAGATCTTCCTCCATTCCAACGATGTACACATAAGGAAATTCGAGTCCTTTAGCCAGGTGAATCGTCATTAGTGCTACCCTGTCATCATCACCGGTATCATTATCCAAATCGGTGGCCAAAGCGACATCCTCAAGAAATTCGGTTAGCGAGCCTGTGGCGTCTGCCAGCTCTTTTTGCCCTTCAACAAAATCTCTTATCCCGTTGAGCAATTCTTCCACGTTCTCTATGCGGGCAACCCCATCTGGGGTGGCATCTTTCTTGAGTTCCTGCAACAGCCCGGTTTTTTTGGCAACAGTTTCAGCAACAACAAAAGCATTTTCATTCTGGTTAAGGATCTGGAAACTTTTGATCATATTGATAAAATTCTCCAGTTTAGTTTTGGTGCCACGATTAATTTTGAGGTCAATTCGATCGAGATTCTCAATAACCTCAAAAATTGATCTTTTATAATGGTTAGCGGCAATAGTAAGTTTATCGACGGTAGTCTGGCCAATTCCCCTTGCAGGAAAGTTAATAACCCTCTTTAGGGCCTCCTCATCTTTTGGATTAATTAAGAGCCGGAGATAAGACAGTACATCTTTGATCTCCTTGCGCTGGTAGAATGAAAGTCCCCCATAGATACGGTAAGGAATCTCCTTCTTCCGTAAGGCATCTTCCATCGCTCTACTTTGAGCATTGGTACGGTACAAAATAGCAAAATGGCCATTATCCAGTTGATTCTGCATTTTGTTCTCAAAAATGGAACCTGCAACGAATCTTCCCTCCTCCCCATCTGTTAGCAATCGGTTGACTACAATTTTTGGGCCTTCATCATTGGCCGTCCATACCACTTTTTCAAGTTTCGTCTTGTTTTTATCTATAATCGAATTGGCCGCCTCCACAATATTCTTTGTAGAACGGTAATTCTGCTCGAGGCGATACATTTGCACCCCTTCATAATCTTTCTGAAAATTCAGGATATTGTTGATGTTAGCTCCACGGAAGGCATAAATACTCTGTGCGTCATCCCCAACCACGCATATATTTTGAAACTTATCTGAAAGCGCTTTAACAATAAGATACTGCGAATGGTTGGTATCCTGGTACTCATCTACCAGAATATACCTGAAACGGTTCTGGTACTTCTGAAGTACTTCAGGAAAACGGTTGAGCAGTTCGTTGGTCTTGAGTAACAGGTCATCAAAATCCATGGCTCCCGCTTTAAAACAACGCTCCACATACTCTTTATAGATCTCGCCCAACCTCGGTTTTTTAGACATGGCATCGGCTTCCTGCAGTTCAGGATTCTGGAAGTAAGCCTTAACGGTGATTAAACTGTTCTTATAGGAGGAGATCCTGGAATAAACCTGTTTATATTTATATACATCTTTGTCCAGCCCCATCTCTTTGATGATTGCCGAGATAAGCCGCTGGGAATCCTGGGTGTCATAAATCGTAAAATTTGAAGGATATCCCAATTTATCTGCTTCAAATCTTAACATTTTGGCAAAAATGGAGTGGAAGGTTCCCATCCACAGATTTTTGGCCTCACTGTTCCCCACGATCTGCGCAATACGCGACTTCATCTCGCGGGCAGCTTTGTTGGTGAAGGTAAGAGCTAGAATATTAAAGGGATCTACACCCTGGCTCATCAGGTAAGCGATCCTGTAAGTAAGCACCCGGGTTTTACCAGATCCCGCACCGGCAATCACTATCATAGGCCCGTCTTTCTGGAGTACGGGCGCCCTTTGCGCGTCATTTAATTCGGCTATGTAAGATTCCAAATTGTTCTTCTTTTAAGCCGTGAAATTAACCCAAAAACAAGTTAAAACAAAACCGGCGAATTGCTTCTTTTAAACAAATTCCGTAGATTTTAGGACCGAGCTGCTTATGACGCAGAAATTCACAAAAGAAGGCAGCAATACAATCAGGTTTTAACCTCAACATTTGAAAAATGAAAAATGTCCCCTTTTTGTTCCTCTTTTTAGCTTTTTTTACTGCACGTGCACAACAGGCCAGTCCCGACATAAACGTTGATGCCGAGCAAATAGAACAAAAGCTAATTGAGTGGCGACGCGATTTCCATGAGCATCCCGAATTATCGAACCGGGAATTCAGAACCGCGGGAAAAATCGCCGAACATCTTAGAGGCCTCGGAATGGAAGTGGACACCGGAGTGGCCAAAACCGGGGTCGTGGGAATTTTAAAAGGTGAGCATCCGGGAAAAGTTGTTGCTGTGCGTGCCGATATTGATGCGCTGCCGGTTACAGAACGAAATAACCTTTCTTTTAAATCTGAAGTAACCACAGAATTTCTTGGTTCAAAAACCGGCGTAATGCACGCCTGCGGCCATGATGCGCATACTGCCATTTTAATGGGAGTCGCTGAGGTGCTTTCCAAAAATAGAGACAAAATAAAGGGTACGGTGAAATTTATTTTTCAACCGGCCGAAGAAGGAGCACCTCCCGGAGAAGAAGGTGGCGCTGCCTTGATGGTGAAAGAAGGAGTGCTTAAAAATCCGGATGTAGATGCCATTTTTGGCCTGCATATCAATTCTTCTACCCCTGTTGGCACCATCAAATATAAGCCCGAAGGCACCATGGCAGCAGTGGAACGTTTTGTCATCAAGGTCCGGGGTAAAGGCACCCACGGTTCTGCGCCCTGGAGCGGAACAGATCCTATTTTGATCTCGGCAAAAATTATTGATGGCCTGCAAACCATCATTAGCAGAGAAGCCAAACTTGTGGATGCCGCAGCGGTTATCACGGTAGGAAAGATTAGCAGTGGAGTGCGTTTTAATATCATTCCCGAAACTGCCGAAATGATTGGAACAGTGAGAACACTCGATCCTAAAATGAAGGAACTCATTATTCGCAGAATGACAGAAATGGTTCCGGCAATCGCTGAAGCCTATGGCGGTTCGGCCACAATTGATATTGAAACCAATACTGAAATCACTTATAACGATCCTGCCCTGACAGAAAAAATGCTGCCAACCCTTAAGCAGATGGCGGGAGAAGAAAATGTAAAATTGATGAAAGCAACTACAGGAGGGGAAGACTTTTCTTATTTCCAGCAAGAGGTGCCGGGGTTCTATTTCTTTCTTGGTGGAAAACCCCTCAGCACCTCTCAGCCGGCACCGCACCACACACCCGATTTCTACATCGATGAAAGCGGATTGTTGCTTGGTGTAAAAACCATGTCAAAATTAGCTTTAGATTACCTAAACCAGTAAATAGAACAAAAAATGGAATGGATTTTTGAAATTTCCTGGTGGATATGGATCCTTGTTGCACTGGTCCTACTCGCCTTGTACGATATCTTTTTTAACCGGTCTCATAGCCTTTTACACAATTTTCCTGTCATTGGAAGGATGAGATACCTTCTTGAACGCCTTGGCCCCGGCCTGCGACAGTATATTGTGGCTAACAATCGGGAAGAACTTCCTTTTAATCGCCGGGAGAGAGGCTGGGTCTTTGCCTCTGCAAAAAACAAAAACAACTACGAAGGTTTTGGTACAGACCAGGATATTTATGGAGAAAACTACATATTCGTCAATAACGCCGTAATTCCTTTTAAGGTTTCCAAAGATCATCACAACGTTAAAGATCCATATTTTGTCGCTTCGGCTAAAATCATGGGAGAACACAACAAAAGGCGCAGGCCCTACAGGCCGGCTTCGGTAATCAACGTTTCAGCCATGAGTTTTGGTTCCCTTTCGGCCAGAGCAATTGAATCTCTCAACCGGGGGTGTAAAAAATCCTATGCCTATCACAATACCGGAGAGGGCGGACTTTCTCCTTACCACAAAATGGGCGCAGATGTGGTTTTCCAGATCGGGACGGGTTATTTTGGGGTAAGAGAGCCGGACGGCACCTTTTCCATGGAAAAAATGATAGAGATAGTCGAAGAGAATCCACAAGTGAGGGCGCTGGAGGTCAAACTCTCCCAGGGTGCAAAACCCGGAAAAGGTGGCGTGCTTCCTGCTTCTAAAATCACCCGTGAAATTTCTGAAATTCGTCATGTACCTATTGGAAAAGACGTCCTCTCCCCTCCTAACCATAGCGCCTTTGGTAATATGAATGAATTGGTTGATTTTGTCGAAGAGTTGGCAGAAAAAACCGGTCTCCCGGTTGGTATTAAAGCCGCTATTGGAAAACTCGGGGAATGGAAAGAACTCGCCCAGATCATGAGGAAGCGCAACTGCGGACCTGATTTTATCACCATTGATGGTGGTGAGGGAGGCACAGGGGCAGCACCCCCCAGCTTTGCCGATCATGTTGCAGTACCTTTTATCTATGGCTTTACAGACGTATATAAGATCTTCTTGGAAGCCGGTATTGCCCGCAGGATTACTTTTGTTGCTTCAGGAAAACTTGGTTTCCCTGCCAAAGCAGCAATGGCCTTTGCAATGGGTGCAGATATTATTAACGTGGCCCGGGAAGCCATGTTTAGTGTAGGCTGCATACAGGCGCAAGCCTGCCACACCAACAAGTGTCCCACCGGTGTGGCCACACAAAACCGGTGGTTGCAGGCAGGGATCAACGTAAAGGACAAAGCCGAACGGGTCAATTATTATTTTATTAACTTCAGAAAAGAATTACTGGAGATGACGCATGCATCCGGCTACGAACACCCTTGCCAGTTCGATATGGAAGATATTGAGATTAATTTAGGAGACCGGTTTATTGCCAAGTCCCTGGCGAAAACTTTTCATTACGAAAAGGAAAAAGTTCCGTTTGATTCTGTTGAAACTTTGGTAGGATGTCCTAACTTAGGCGGCTCCTACAGGAAAGGAGAAGAAACCGATGTTAAAGAGGTGGAAACAGAAGATACATCTGTTTCTAATCAATAGATAACTATGACAGAAGAAAGTATATTCCAGGTGCTGCTAAACCTGTTACCGGCTGTAATTGTGGGCATTATTGCATTTTACTTTTTCAAGCTTCACACGCAAAATGAGGAAAGACGAAGAAAGTACCTCCTGCACCGAGAAAATCAAAAGTATGCGTTACCTCTTCGCCTGCAGGCATACGAACGAATGACGCTCTTTTTGGAGCGTATAGCTCCCGGCAACCTGCTGCTGCGGGTGAAACCTGTTTCCGAGAAAAAAGATTCCTACGCCAACCTGCTCATCAAGACCATAGAACAGGAGTTTGAGCACAATCTTGCGCAGCAAATTTATGTTAGCGAAGAGTGCTGGAATGTGGTTAAGGCCTCCAAAAATGCAACCATCACGCGTATTAGAAAAACAACTGGAAGTGAGGAAATCACAAATGCTTCAGAATTGAGACAGAACATCCTTAATACGATGATGGAGCAGGCGCCGCCAAGTGAAACCGGACTATCCTATATTAAAAAAGAGGTAAGCAATCTTTGGTAAAATCATTCGCTGATCTACTCTTGCTGCAGGTTAAGTTCTTTTTCCAACAGCAATCTTCCTTCTTCGCTAACAGCACCTGTTTCTAAAACCGTCTTCAGCCCTTCTTTGGCAAATTCCCGAAAACGGTAATTATGATGGTGCCTTGCCTGCAAAAGATTTTTCAGCACATCCACATCCATGACACTTATCTGAAAAAGCATCTGAAAAGCATTTTGCCGTACCTGGAAACGTTCATTTTCTGAAGTGTAGCCTTTAAGCTCCTTTAAAAATTCTTTTTTTTGAGCTAATTCAACTTCAGGAGTTGCAATGTTGAGGGCCAGCCATAGGGTTCGAATATTCTTATCTAAAAAACCTTCTGAATTTGCCATTTTTGAGAGGTAACGCATCCGGTCCTTAGGAAAATTCCACCACAAATGATAAAGGGCAGCCTCCTGTGTCACATAAGATTCATCATTAAGCAGAGATTCATAATTAGATTTAAGTTGAACCGGAATTTCCTCCAGAGATAAGGCGATCGCCTGTCTCACATAAAGATTATTGGTCTCAAATGCCTTTTTATAGAGGTTTAAAACAGCTAAAGGTTCTTCCAGGGCTAGTTGGTGCACCACTTCCTGTCCTACGTAATCGTTCACCGGAAATCTCAAAGCCTTTTTAAGCGGCTCTTTTTTATTCTCCAGCGGCATTTGCTTTAAAGCCGCCACTTCAAGATAATTTCTAATGAATTCTGATTTTTTGAGAGACTCAAGAGCCTCGGTACCCTGAAATGCGGCCTGCCTTAGCCAGCCATTAACAAAATTAGTCAGATCACTTCCCGAAGTTTTTTCTACTTCAGAAATAAAGTCTTCTGTTTTCACATTTCCGAAGGCATTTTTCTGTAGGTAATTTTTCACCGCCAGATCAAAAGCCTCTTTTCCCACCCGCTCTTTAAGAATATGCAAGGCCCAGGCACCTTTTTGGTAATAGGTTATTGAGCTCGCACCTGTGCTCATTACCGCCTCTCCATTTCCTGAGTCGCTAAGTTCCTTAAGCTGTTCAGCCGTTTGAAACAATTTCCAGTAAAAATAATCTTCCCCGAAAATCTCTTTTTCGGCAAGTAAGGCGTAGTAGGTCGCAAATCCCTCCTGCAGCCAATGATGCTGGCCAGAGGCAGCGGTCACATAATCGCCAAACCATTGATGAGCCAGCTCATGAGCATTTACATTAACATAATTCCTGTCGTTATAGCCCGTGGAATCGACCATTAAAATATCAGAGAAGATGGTTGTTCCCGTATTTTCCATTCCCGAATACAGGAAATCGCGCACCGGCACCTGCTTATAGTTTTGCCATGGATAATTCACCCCCATTTCTTTTTCGAAAAAATCCATGATTTGGGTGCTGTACCTGTAGGTTGGTTCTAATCTATCTCCCCGCTTCGGCGGAAAATAAAAGCTCATTGAAATTCCCCTTTTTGAGACGGTATCTTTTTTGCCGAAATCTCCCGCAGCCAGAGCTATGAGATAGCTGCTCATAGGTTTGTCCATATCGAATTCCCAGCGCAATACAGAATCATTCAGTTTTTTGACATTTTTGAGAACTCCGTTGGCGATCACCTCTTTGCCGGCTTTATAATCAATGCTGAGGTCAAACTCTACTTTTTCTGAAGTATCATCAAAACTGGGCATCCAGTGAGAAGTATATTTTCCCTGCCCTTGTGTCCACATTTGTAAATCACTCCCATCTTTTCCATAATTGATAAAGTACATGGCCTGTTTGGGATGGGCCGTATACCTGATCAAAAGCTGATTGTCTTTAGATTTACTGAAGTTTCCCGTAAGCCATAAATTTTTACCGTCATTCGAAAAATTGACTTTTTGGCCATTCAGTAACACCTCTTGAAAATCCATTTTTCGGGCATCCAGTTTAATGGAATCTATAGGCTTCAGCACATCAAAACTGTAGACCAATTCTCCTGAAACCATTTTTTCTGATGGAAATGGCCGAACCAAAGCCTGTAAATGGGTGAAATCAACCGAAGAAGTTTGCTGTGCAGAAACTTTTATAAATGTTAGGAGGAAAAAGAGAAGAAAAAGTGGCCACTTCATAAAGAAAGGTGTAACTATTAAGATATAAAGGTAGGAAAAACCCTGCTGACAGGTTTTAAAAAATCGCATGTCAATATTTTTTATCTTCGTTGCATGAATCCTAATCTTCTTCAAACACCAATTGATTATCTAAAAGGTATAGGGCCCAACAGGGCAGATATACTTCGGAAGGAGATCGGTATTCACACCTATGGTGATCTGCTCAATTTTTATCCCAACCGTTATCTCGACAAAACCCGATTTTACAAAATCAATCAACTGGAGAGGAATTCTTCCGAAGTACAGGTAGTGGGCAAGATCGTTCATCTAAGAATGGTAGTGCAAAAAAGAGGAAAACGCCT
>JBAVJE010000236.1:0-1505 GCA_049687615.1 Salinimicrobium sp.
TCCGGAAAATCATATACCGTCAAAGAGGCTACTTTAAAACTCATGCAATTCTGCTCCTATCGCGACCGCTCCCAAAAAGAAGTGGAAGACAAGCTGCTGGAGATAAGGATGATTCCCGCGGCCCGGGAACAGATTGTCATCAGGCTTATGCAGGAAGGTTTCCTTAACGAGGAACGTTTCGCGCGTAACTTTGTCCGCGGAAAGTTTCGTATCAAGAAATGGGGTCGTATAAGGATCAGGCAGGAACTTAAATTCAAAGAGATCTCCACACCAATTATTAGACTGGCAATGGAAGAAATAGATGAAAAAACCTATTTTTCCACCCTCTGTGAACTCGCAGAAAAAAAACTGAACTTACTTAAAGAACCTGATAAATTTAAGCTTCGGAAAAAGCTTAGCGATCACCTGCTTAGGAAAGGTTACGAAGCAAACCTGGTCTTTGAGGTCACAGCTAATCTTGTTGATACGGCATAATGAACCAAAAGACTCTTCTTAAAGGGTCTCAAAAATGGCATTTTTAAGCGATCTTATTTTTCCTGTGTGTCCTTTTTAATGCCTGGGCATTCTTATAGTCTATCCATTTTTGACCTTTCCACCTGCGCATGTAATTATCAAAATACCGCATAAAGAAAAGGTTATAAAGGGCTTTGGAAAGGTTTAGGAGATTTCTAGGAGCTGCCCTTAGACTCATCGAGAAACCTGCTGTAAGGTAGGTCATTTGGTGCCAGTATCCTTCGGGTATATAAAGCGTCTCCCCGTGTTTTAACTCGGTATACATCCCTTTAGCGTTCTTCAGCACCGGGAATTTCTTAAGATCAGGTTCCCAAAAGTCAATATCTTCTCTTGCGATCAATGCATGCGGCACCTTATAGAGATATTTAGTTTCTGAAGGCGGAAAAAGAATGCAGCGTTTTTTTCCGTGGAAATGAATATGAAGGATGTTGGCATAGTCAATATCGTAATGCATAAAGACTTTCGAACCTTCTCCTCCAAAAAACAGCATCGGGATCTGCTTAATAATTTTTAAGCCCAGTTTTGGATACTTGAAGTCCTTCTGTAAAGAGGGCACTTTTTTCAAAAGATGATAAAGGAAAATACGATAATTGGTGGGGCCCGTTTTTAGAAGTTCAATGTATTCTCTCATTTTCATTTTCTCATGAGGCTCATTGAACTTGTATTTTGATGAAATAGGCCTGTCATCAAACAGCGGCACAACCTTATCTCCAGCCTTTTCCTGAATATAGCTCAGTGTCCAGTTGTGATAGGCCGGCCAGTCATCAATAAGATGTTCGATCACCACAGGCTTCTGCGGTTTTACATACCTCTCTAAAAAGTCTTTTTTCGAGAGCCTTTGTTCTCTTGGTATTTCAGCTAAATCCAGTTTTTCTTTCATCTTCCCCTTTTCTTCCACATTTTTTTACACAGCCTAAACCTTTAATTTTCGAGCCGGGGCCACAAAAGTTCTCTTTAATACGTGTCCCGGTCTTGACCAACCGGGCTTCTCC
>JBAVJE010000237.1:0-3136 GCA_049687615.1 Salinimicrobium sp.
GACTCACGCTGTCCATATCTTCTGCTACCAAAACTTTCCGAAATTTCATAATTGGCACTCCCAGGTTGAATTTTCCTTTTCAGGAGTAAAGATAATTCTTCCTATCGCATGAAAAATGTGGATTTCCACATTTTGAGCTTTTTTCTGCTGAAAATTTGAGAATTAGATGCTTTGTTATAATAAATACGTTACAAATAATCTTTATAAAGGGATTTGCAGTTTGATCTTCATTCCTTTTCCCTCTTCAGATTCCATCTGGATTTTACCTCCAACAGAATTTATCCTGTTTTTCACATTTTTAAGACCATTACCGTTCTGAAGTTTTTCCTGCCTTGCCCCTTTTCCCGAATCAGAGTACTGCACTTCCAGTTTTTTTTGTTGTTGCTCAAAAATAACTGCTACCAAAGAGGTGCCACTGTGCTTTCTCATATTGATCATCAACTCCTGTAATACTCTATAAAGAATAATCTTTTTTTCTTCGGAAAGTTTTTCCCAATTCACAGAATCCTGCCCTCTGATTATGAGCTTGGCTGAACCGGCACTATTACTTAACATAGCGTTGAGGAAGTATTGGAAATTCTCTCCAGTATCAATTTCGGCATTCTCGCGGGAGATATCCCTGGTTCGTCTGTAAATTTTCTCAAGTTGATCTATCGATTTTGGAGGTACAATCGGACTCAACCTGTTCATTACACCATAAAGGTCGTTTGCCAGTTCATCATGTATTCGCCTGGAGATCCTGCTCTCGGTCTGGTAAACTTCTTTTAATTTCTCTCTTCTGCTTCTTTGTCTAAAACTGTAGAACCACGCGGCCCCGGTGACCACGGTAAATAAGAACAGCAGGCTAATAAAAGCAGCCCTCCATTTTAGCCGATCGGTTAAAAGCAGTTGTTTTTCGGAAGCTTCCTGAAGCTGAACAATCCGCCTCTGTTTTTGTTTCTCATCAAATTCAATTTTCGCAAAAGTATATTTTGCATTGAGTTGGACTTTATCAAGGCTGTCTTCCAAGAAAATATATCGATCCATGTAACTGCGCGCTTCGACTGGAGGTGATAAATCGATTAATTGCCTCAAAGCTTTTAATTCATAAGGAGGAAAGGATAATTCTTTGGCGGCCTCAAGGAATGATTTCGCATACGCTTCTGCCTGCGATTTGTTCTTGTTATAATAATAATCTGACAGGACTGCATAACTGTCACTAAGTCCATATAAGTCATTGGCCTGCCTACGCCTATTTAGAGCTTCATAAAATAAGGAGTCCACGTTTCGGGTGGAGTCTTGAGCCCAAAGCGTAGAGGCATAGTTATTAATGTATAAGCTCTTTGACTTCTCACTAGGAGTTTTAGATTTGATTAATCGTTCAAAAATATTTAGCGCTTCATCATATTTTTTCTGTTTCTTAAGGGCAAGCGCCCAATTGTGTAAAAAAACGAGACTGTCTTTCTCGTTTACCGAATATTCGAGAGCAGTCTTAAATTCTTTAACCGCCTCCTCGTTAAAGCCGCGATCAAGGTAAGAAAGGCCAATTGTATTATAAACTCCACTCACCAAATGTGGATATTCTTTTTTGTCCAATAACTTTAGGGCATCAATGGCAGATTCCTGTGTTCCCGTAAGATCTCCCAGATCATATCTGAATTGAGCCATGTCCAGGCTCCTCCATCCTGCCCCCGTAGAATCACCCATCTCCAAATACCACTGTTTAGACCGAAACAGGTTTTCATACGCAGGTTCTATTTCATTTTTTTCCCGGTGAAGTTTATATAGCCAATAATTACCTTTGGCTAAGTAATAGGTATCATTGAGGACTTTAGCTGCCTTTATAAGGCTATCGCTCCAAATTTTGGCTTCCTCAGAATTTTTCAAACGTATCAGCGCATACACCTTTCCTTCAAGAAGTGAAGGAAGAACGGTATCTATTTTTTTCGCTTCAATTTCCAGACCTTTGTTGTATAACCGAAGCTTTTCTTCAAAATCTGAAGTATCAAGTCCGCTGTTGTAGAAGTAGAGAGAAGAGTTGGATTTTACGGCAATTTCATCTTCTACGGGTTTATCATTTCTACATGACCAGGGTAAAACAGCTAAAAAAAGAAGCAATACCGACAAGTAATGTTTGATATTCATAATAACAAAAATAAACAATAAGGTGCAACAGCAGCAGTAAATACCAATTTTAAGTTAAATAAATAGAGAAAAATATCAACCAAAATTATATTTTAATATAAAATGAATTCCAAGGCTCTCAAAAGCCCTTTGAAACATCTGGAAAAATCTGGAAATTGACTCTTTCCAAAGCTTCAAAAGAATAGAAAAAGACCACAAGACAATAGCAGATTGACCGTACACCAACTCGTGAAGGAATGGTAGTTTTTAGGCTTTAGCATAAATATGTTCCTCATACAATGAAATAAATGGAGCATAACTTTGAAATTTATAATGAACCTCGTTAATTTGCAGCCAGTAATTCGGGGTGTGGCGCAGTCCGGTAGCGTATACGTCTGGGGGGCGTAGGGTCGCAGGTTCAAATCCTGTCACCCCGACAAAAAAAACCTTGCACGAAAGTGCAGGGTTTTTTTGTGAGGTAGTGATGGAACCTGTTCACAAACAGGAGCTAAACAAAAATGTCTTGCAGGCGGTAGCATGAATTGGTTTCACTACCCTCCTTAAAAGAATCAGCGACCTCATAGAGATAGGGTCAATAATATACTCTCCATTTCCCTTTTTCGGCTGTTTGAGGAAAAGCTTTTAGCAGGTACTGCAGGGAATCTGGAAATTCTTTTTTCTTCTTCAGAATAAGCAAAGTATTTTTTTGTTTCAAAAGATCTTTAAACCTTTTTACTTCTCCTTCATTTGGGAGATTAATATAGTTGCGCTTATAAGTACTATCTGTTTCGAATTCTGTTTCCCGTCGTGTAAGGAAATTCTGGTCGTGTATCGTCACAATCGGCTTATCAAAATAAAAGGCGGCAGACGGTAATAAGTAATCAAAAACGACCACCCGGTCAATGTCTTCCCCCTTTTGTTCCTTTAAAAAAGAAGATAAATCTTTTATGGAATTGATACTATTGTCATTTTGTGTAGCAAACAGGGTGAAGGTTAAAACCACGATCAAAGCAAAACTAAGACCCATATAGAC
>JBAVJE010000238.1:0-3560 GCA_049687615.1 Salinimicrobium sp.
GCCATAACCATAACCGTATGAATAGCCGTATTTAGCTCCATAAGAGAATTTAGAATAATCCACATCATTGAGCACAACAGCCAGTCCCTTTAATTTCCCCTGCTGCTTTAAATCTTTTGGAAAATCCAGAAGCTTCTTTTCTGTAAAGCCGGACCTAGTTACATAAATCGTGGTATCAGCCAGCGGGCTTATAAGCAACGTATCGGTGACAATCATTGTTGGGGCTGTATCCACGATGATATAATCATAATTATTTTCCTGGCTCTTGAGCAATCCTTTCATCCTATCGTTCATGAGCAGTTCGGCGGGATTTGGAGGAATAGCTCCTGAAAAAATCAAATCTACAGGGATATTTCCCTGATTGGTAGTATGAATGATTTCCTGTGACTGAATATCATAGTTATACAAGTAGTCCGATAGGCCTTTCGTTTCAAGAGTACCTTGAGAAAATTTGTGCAACTTAGGATTCCTGATATCTGCTCCAATAATGAGGACACGTTTACCTGTACTTGCCAAAGTCCTGGATAAATTAAATGAAATAAAAGTTTTTCCTTCCCCTTTTATTGTAGAGGTAACGAAAATAACCTCTGCTTTTTCCCTGTTTCTGGATTGCACTAAATAGGCCAGATTAGTACGTAAAATCCTGAAAGATTCAGCTAAAGGAGACCGGTCATTAAGTTGAATAACTTCATTCTCTTCGTTTTGTACCCTTGGCACTTCTCCCAGAAAAGGCGTATTTTTAATTAATGGCTGCAAGTCACCTTTATGATGAACTTTTGTATCCAGAAAATTAATCCCAAAAATCACCAGTAAGGGAATCAACAATCCTATAATTCCCCCTCCGGCTAATATCAATCCAGGTTTTGGATCAACGGGCTCTTCAAAGGTCCAGGCAGGATCAATAACTTTAGCTACAGGCGATGTGGCAGCCGAAGAAATAGCTGATTCCTCTCTTCTCTGGAGAAGAAAAAGATAAAGCTGCTCTTTGATCTGCTGCTGTCTTTCAATACTTCTTATGCCTTTTTCAAGCCCTGGAAAAGTACTAAAGGTTCCCTCTGCCTGACGGTCCAGCTGGTTAAATTCTCTAAGTTTTATTCTTATGGAGTTTTTGGTTTGTTCTATGTTGCTAAGCAAATTTGATTTCAGCCCATTTAATTGTTCCGTTAGGGTTTCCACCACAGGATTTTCTGTTGTTCCCGTCTTGAGCAATGCCCTTCTCTCCAGCACCAAGTCATTATATTTACTTACTCCCGAGGAAACGCCACTCTCAGTTCCCGAAATTTCCGGCAACAATTGGTAGGGTTCGGCAGAAGAAAGAGTCTCCTGAATACCTTCTATGATCAGCAACTGTGTCTCCAGGTCAAAGATCTGTTGTTCGGCTGCTGAGGATTTTGCTAAATATTGTCCAGCACTACTTTCCACACTCATCATGCGGTTATCCCTTTTAAATTTTGCAATACCACCTTCAACAGAATCAAGTTCCTCAGAGATAAGAGAAAGACGTTTCTGAATAAATTCCGCCGTATTCTCGGCCACCTGGCGTTTATCTGAAACGCCTTCGGCATTAAAATGGAACATTAGGGAATTTAGAAAATCCTGGGATTTTTCCGGGACTTCTCCCGAAATAGCTAAAGAGAGTATATCATTAGCTTTTCCCATTGGTTTAATTTCCATTTTAGAAATGTAGTCTTTGGCAACCAGGGTTAATGGTCGAATCTCTACTTTAACTGTATTAGAAGTCAATTTTGGGCCGGGCCGTTTTAGTATTTTAAATTTTACATCCTCAATTTGCAAAGCTTCCCCGAAAGCATGGGTTTGAGAATATGCAAGAGCCTCAATATTAAGGGTGAATTTATTATCATTCTGAGGTATTACCGAAAAAGAAATATCGGTATTGTTTACTACCTTCTTATCGGATAAAAATTCTATTTGGATTGGGGAATTTTTATAGGCTTCAATAGAAATGACATTACCCTCAATAAAATAAAAGATATTAAGATTCAGTTCATCAACAACAGTTTCAACAAGGCTTCTGGATTGAAGACTTACAATTTGATTCTCCAGACTGTTGTCTGAAAATGCTAAAATGGCCTGCCCTCCGGAAGGAAGAGCACTGGCTACATTTTTGTCCTCATCCTTTAAAATCATCATTGTGGCCTCTGTCAAATAATTGGGGATGGTATACCGGTTGTACAGGTAGGCAATACCAAGACCAATCAGGCATCCAAATACCAGCCATTTCCAATGGGTAAGATATTTATAGATCTCGGCCTTGAGATCGAAATTAGATTCTTCCTTTTCTGAAAACTCCTGTAGTTCCTCCATTAAATATTATTGAATAATACAAATAAACTGAATGCTGTTGTGACAATTGATACTATTCCCTGCCAACTGGTGATAAATCCTGCCGATTTCACTTTCCTGTATGTTGGCTCGACATACACTATATCGTTTTGTTTTAAATAATAGTATGGGTTCGTGAAAACTGAAGCACTTGTAAGATCAACACGTTCATAGTTCAATTGCCCCTGATGATTTCGAATAACCAGAATATTATCTCTTTTTCCATCGTAGGAAATATCTCCGGACATGGCAATAGCCTGTGGGACTGAAATTCTTCCATCGGTAACTTCAATAACACTACTCCCGGTTTCCCCTAACACAGTGACCTTGAAATTTACTATCCGAACCCTAACCACAGCATCCTTCACATATTTTTGAAGCATCTGCGTAACTAAATCTTCAACCTCTCCTCTCGTTTTTCCCTGCACTTCAATTTTGCCCAGAACCGGAAAATTGATAAATCCGTTTTCATCAACTAAATACCCCATAAGGGAATTACTGGCTGTACCACCACCTCCCATACTTTGAGAACTCGTGTTCATTTGAAAAGGTTTTATCAATTCATCATTTAGAGAGGATACATCAATTCGAAGCACATCATTTACTTCAATCTCGGGAACAAAGTCGGCAGGAGCCTTCATGTTTTTTATTGAGTCAATATCCTGAAAATAGAGTACCTCTTTCTTGGTCGCGCAACTTGAAAAAAGGAGCATTATGGAAAACAGGAAAAATACAACTATTCTTGCTTTAAAATGTTTATTCATGGAGGGAGACAAATTTGTCATTTAACTTATTTTCTTCTTTTCATCCGGGATGTCCGAAATATTATCGAGGCTTTCAAAAGTGGAATTTTTGCTCTTAAATTCCGGAACTAGTAATTTCAGTTTAGCCACCACTTTATGGCTTTTGAGTTTGGTGGCCGATTTTATTATTCTTTCTACAGATAAATTAATATCCTCAAAATTTCCGGGCTGATCAATAGCGATCATTATTTTCTTATGATGAGTTGGTAAGGTTTTGCTTTTATCACTCAAAAGTTCTTCATAAAGTTTTTCTCCCGGCCTTAAGCCCGTAATCTTAATAGCAATTTGCTTATTTGGAATATATCCCGCCAGTTTGATCATTTTCAAGGCCAGATCCATGATTTTAACGGGTTCTCCCATATCAAAAATAAAGATTTCTCCACCCTTTCCCATTGCTCCGGCTTCCAATACAAG
>JBAVJE010000239.1:0-5503 GCA_049687615.1 Salinimicrobium sp.
ATCTTACCCTGGAGTAACCGTTTTGGGTATCGGTCATAAACGGTACGAACAGGATGTTCATTCCTTCATCTGCAAGAATCCTGGAGGCTTCCGGAAATTCCACATCGTAACAGATCAACACCCCAATTTTCCCGCAATCGGTATCCATGGTTTGCAGTTTTGTCCCTCCTTTCATCCCCCAGGCCGAACTTTCAGCCAGGGTAATATGCAGTTTTTCATAAAGTTCATAACTACCATCCCTTCGGCACAAATATCCTACGTTGTACATATGATCCCCAATGATTTGAGGCATGCTGCCGGTGATGATGTTGATGTTATAGGTAATCGCAAAGTCGACAAATTTTTCCAAAAGTTTGTCGGTGTACGAGGCCAGAGATCTAATGGCTTCAGCTTCGTTAAGATGATTGTACTCGGCCATTAAAGGCGCGTTAAACAATTCGGGGAACAGGATAAAATCGCTCTGGTAGTCACTTACGGCATCAACAAAGAATTCTATTTGTGAAACCAGGGCATCAAAATCCTTAAATAGTCGCATTTGCCACTGCACAAGTCCGAGACGCACTACCGTTTTAGGAGTCATGATAAGCTTATCAGGCTTGGTGTAGTAGATATTGTTCCACTCCATAAGCGTCGCAAATTCCTTACTTTCATGATCTCCTGCTAAATAGCCTTTTATCACTTTTTTTACGTGAAAATCATTTGACAACTGAAAGGAAAGAACGGGATCATGTATTTCTTTGATTTTAACCTTGTCTATGTACTGTTTTGGAGTAAGCTCTTCAGAATATTTCGAATAATTAGGAATTCTCCCTCCAAAAATGATAGATTTCAGGTTGAGCTGCTCGCAAAGCTCCTTCCTTGCCTCATAAAGCCGACGGCCAAGACGCATTCCACGGTACTCGGGATGAATAAAAACATCAATCCCGTACAAAACGTCACCGTTCTTGGTGTGCGTAGAGAAATTCTCCCCGCCCGTAATGGCCATGTAAGTATGGTTATCATCAAATTTGTTATAGTCGACGATTATGGAAAGGGCACAGCCGGCGATTTTTTCATCTATAATGATGCAAAACTGACCTTCGGGAAACTTTCGTATAAGAGTTTTGATCTCTTTCTCACTCCAGTATTGATGTGACAATGCCCCATAGCTCTCTACCATGGCGATCTTTAACTCCTTATAATCCTTGATATTAAGGTTACGAAGTTCTATTTTAGCTGAATCTATCACTTACAATTTTTTTTCAAAGATATCTCTTTCTCCCCTTGTTTTAAAATAATCGAAATAAAACAAAATTTAGGTTCAGCAGGCCTTATGTTTTTTGGTTAATTCCGTTAAAATTTTTATCTTAAGTACCGGGAAATTTCCCAATTATATGCATACAAAAGTAGTGTACGCTAATCGGTTGAGGTGTCAATTTGTATTAGAGTTCAGTGAGTGTAGGGTTAGCTGAGCTTGCTGTATTGGCACCTCTTTCATGTTTTGAAAATAAATCTAAACTGCTCCCCCGGGAGCTTCTGGGCCAGGATATTGATCCCTTTTTCTGAAAGCTGAAGTACCCTGGGATAACCTCCTGTTGTTTGCCCGTCTCTCATAAGTACGATGAGCTGTCCAGAGGGCGTGAGTTGCACGGTTCCCGGGATTACCGGGCCGGTCAAGATAGGTTTTAATGAATTCTGAATTGGCTCCTGTAGTTGAATTCCCATTCGATTATTATCCATCCCTGCTGAAAAATAGTCTTTTTGAAGCCTTTCTTTTTCTGCTGAAGTTAGCAATTCAAATTCCGGTCCCGGAAAAACCGGGATTTCTTCTGAAAAAATTTCATCATTTGACCTTACCGCCGCATGCATTTCAAATTTTTCCCGCTCAAAAGGCCTGAACGGCAGCCGCATACCTTTCTTCAGTCTATCATTTGCAGAAATTGGGGTGTACCAGCTTCTACTGCCTAGAATTTTTTCTGTCTGGAAACCGTTTTTAATAGCCAAATAGGCACGGCAACCCATTTTTCTTTTCCCGAAGGAAAGTACATCCCCTTTATGAATCCTGTAAACCCTGTTGTTTTCTATTCCCGCACCATTAATCTCCGGACTCAGTAATGCTCCGGAAATCGCTATTTCAGTAGGTCCCAAAAATGCCATTTTTGGGCCCAATTGCGTGATCTCCATGACTGCCGAACCAGCCGGATTTTGAAGCAGAAGATTTGCGATTCCTGCAGATGCGGAATCCATAGGACCGCTCTTTGGTACCCCATACTTGAGGAATCCATTTCTACCGCTGTCCTGGAGAGTCGAAAACAGTCCGGGTTGTAAGATTTCCACTTCAGCCATTCCAGGGTTCCTTTTTCCATTTAAATTCCCCTGTTCTTACCTCTTCAGATATCTTTTGAAATTCCCCGGGATGCACAGCATAAAATTTTATTTTACTGCCGGCTGAAATTTCACAGGGTGGATTGGAAGTTGGGTCGAATAGAGGCACCGGTGAATTTCCGATAATTTGCCATCCTCCGGGGCTGGTTTGAGGGTAAATTCCTGTTTGTTTTTCACCTATTCCAACCGCTCCTTTTTCAACCTTCATACGCGGCTTTTCTTTCCGCTGAAAAAACAGTTTTTCATCCAGTCCTCCCAGGTACAAAAAGCCCGGTAAAAAACCGCTAAAAAAAACGGTATAAACCGGGGCAGTATGCAAGCTGATTATTTCTTCAATCGACAGCTTTTTTTCCAAAGAAAGATATTCCAGGTCGAGTCCTAAAGTGAGATCATAACAAACCGGAATGTGAAAAATTTCATTTAGTTTTTTATTCCTTACTTTAGCCTCCCGCAAGAGCCTTTTAATGCTTGAAATCTCACTATAAATATCCTCTATACCGTTTTGATAATCAACTAATAATGAGTGATATGTATTAATTACTTCAACTTTTTGTTTAACTAAATTTTGTTCGATATAATCTTTAAGAAAAAGTAGTTTTTCAAGCAGGACTTCGGATATTTCCGGCTCAAAATCCAGCAGAAGCGCCCGCTCCCCCATAGGTTTTATTCGTGGAAGATCTTCCATAATTAATGTTTGACCTCCACGTTTTTATCTGATAATTTATCCTGCAAATAAGTAAGAATTTCAACTGAATTTGGAGTGTCACTGTGAAGGCAAAATGTTTGTGCTCTACAGTCGATTTTCTCCCCGTTTTGACAGGAGATTTTTTGTTCCCGAAACATTGAAAAAACATGTTTAAAAACTTCCTCTTTATTGTTGATCAATGCACCAGGTTTCGAACGGGAAACCAGACTGCCGTCCGGGTTATAATTTCTGTCGGCAAATGCCTCAAAAACCACTTCCACTTTTCCTTCAGCGAGCCTGGCAATAACAGAATTTTCCGGGGCATAAAGGAGCAGTGAATCTTCAAACTCCATAATCACATCAAGTATAATGATGGCAATTTTTTCATCTTTTACAGCATCGTTGTATAAGGCTCCATGAGGTTTGACATGGGTAAGCACTCCCCCTTCAGCTTCGGTAATCTGCTTCAGACATAAAATTTGCGCCTCCAATGATCTATACAGCTCCTTAGGTTCCATTTCGAAACTTTCCCTTCCAAAGTTTTCCTTATCGGGATAAGAAGGGTGTGCCCCTATTTCTACCCCATGCTCCATCGCGAGAGCCACAGTATGGTGCATACTTTCCAAATTTCCTGCATGACCGCCACAAGCGATATTACAGGCTGAAATGAGAGGCATAAGTTCCCGGTCGTATTCTCCTCCTTCTCCAAGGTCGCAATTAATATGTATTTTTTCCATTTATCTTGATTTATAAGCCCTGTAGGATAGTCCAGATCGACTTGGCCCCCAGGAACACCGTAATACCTAAAACAAGCAGGGCCAGGATGTTTTGTGAGAGGGAATTGCGATAGCTGCCCATAACCGAGCTCCTGTTCACGATCCAGAAGAGGAAAAATGCAACTACCGGCAAAAGAATTCCGTTGGCTACCTGGGCAAATTTTATCACTTCCACCGGCCGAAAACCTAAAGATGAAAAGATCATACCCAGCAACAACACGCCTGCCCAAACCATTTTGAACCTTATTGAAGTTAAGCCTTTTTTCCATCCCAAACAACCACTTACAACATAAGCTGCTGCCAGTGGCGCGGTAATCGATGAGGTTATCCCGGCCGCAAACAGCCCCAGACCTATAAACCAGGTAGCATAAGCTCCAAAGACAGGTTCAAGACTAACAGCGAAATCGGCGGCATTCTGAACTTCTGAAAGACCTGAAGCCGCGGCTGTAATCACTATAGCCATGGAAACAATTCCACCGAGCAGGATGGCCCAAAAAAGCTCTTTTCTCACTGTTTTCAGATCCTCACGATTTTTCCATTTTTCGCTAACAAGGGAGGCGTGCAAAAAAAGGTTATAAGGCACTACTGTGGTACCAACCAGTGCCATGACTGTAAGAATTCCTGCACTACCCTGTGACGGGATAAAAAGCCCTTTTAGGAGCGATAACAAATCGGGTTTGACAAGTATCGCGGTAATTAGGAAGCATAAGCTCATAAGGACTACAAGGCCAATGAAGACCCGCTCCAGAATTTTATAATTTCCGAGGAGAAGTAATAAAAAAGCTAAAAATCCGATTAGGAGGCTCCAAAGGTTCACGTTTACGGGTCCAAGTTCAACCATTTTAGCAGGTAAAATCGCTGAAACCCCCAGAACCGCACCCGAGATGTTCCCGGCTTCGTAAGCAGCATTACCTAAAACTATGGCCGCAAAGATCAACAGCACTGCTAAGGTTCGAAAAATGGGGTTTTTAAGCTCTCTTCTAATTACATCGCTGAGCCCACTTTGGGTGATAAGTCCCAGTCTGGCTGCCATTTCCTGCAAAACAATACAGGCAACGATTGAAAGCAGCAAGGCCCATAGCAACGAAAAACCGAAGTTCACCCCTGCCAGGGTGCATATCGTTACAGTTCCCGGCCCTATAAACGCTGCAGAAACCAGCACTCCGGGCCCAAGATTCCTCAACCAGGACCTCAATTTTTCGGGATGCTTTCCTTTAGCGCGTAAAGTGCAAAAGTCCCTAACCAGTGCCCTCCTTCATAAGAATCTCCAACCAGATTGGGAAAGGAATACGCCACATGTTCATTGGCCAGCGTTTTTAAATGCCCGTATTTCTTAGGATATTTGTTGGCAAGGCCATAGAAAACCCATGCGCGGCTAAAATTAAGTCCGTCCAAATGAACCAGTTTTCCGTCAGAGCGATCTGAAACCTCGGCCACATCTAAACTGAAATCTTTTTCCTTCAGCTGAGGCATAAAATCTTCCATCCACAACCTAAAGGCATTTTCGGGCAAAACCCTTCTCATAATATCTATTTCCTCAAAACAGGGAGAAAGAAAATCAAAACCGCTGGGCTCCCAGTCAACAGGACAGTTATTATCATTCAAATAAAAATCTTTAGCCCTTTTTTCAATCATCAGTTTTAGCTCTTCTTTTTCCGTAGCCACAGCATAATCATAA
>JBAVJE010000240.1:0-1721 GCA_049687615.1 Salinimicrobium sp.
TCCTTTTTACTGAAATTCCTCAGGCACAGCCATGCTCTGAAACTGGTATTGGCAATTCTGTCTTGAAAATTGCATTTTTGGCCTGCATCTAACCAGCTTCATGGAGAAATTGACCTTTAGAGTTAACTCCCGGATAAACGATGTCCAGTGCCGAACCTTCCCGAGTAAAAACATTTTTCAGGATGACGTTCGAGAAACAGGCCTATGCATTGACCAGCACAGGTTTCTTTCGCGAAATTGCCGTATTTCTAAAGAAAGGTGTGAAAAGGAATAAACCTACTCAGTAGCCTGAACCTCTTGGTATTCTTCATGTTTTTCGAACTGGTGGGCCGCATATTCGCACAAGGGGTCGATCTTAAAGTTGTTTTCCCGTGCGTATTTTACGCTGTGCTCCACCAACTTACCGGCCAACCCCTGTCCTGTCTCCTCGGGTTCGGTTTTGGTATGGTCCAGGGTCATTACATTGTTGTCCAGGAGGGTATAAGTGAGTTCAGCAACAATATCGCCGTCTTTCTCAATATAGAACATTCCCTTATTTTCACTCTGTTTTTGCTGAATTTCGTTTTTCATTACAGGTGTTTTTCTATGATTTGATCTACTATGCCGTATTCGATAGATTCCGAAGCATCCATCCAGTAATCACGGTTAAAGTCTTTAAGTACACGGTTATAATCCTGGTCACAGTTTTTGGCAAGGATCTTTGCGCTAAGGTCTTTGATCTTTAAGATCTCGGCAGCCTGGATCTCAATATTGGAAGCCTGTCCCTGTGCGCCACCGCTGGGTTGGTGTATCATCACCTTGGCGTGCGGCTGCACAAAACGCCTTCCTTTTGCACCAGCAGAAAGAATTATAGAGGCCATGGAAGCAGCCAGACCGGTACAAATTGTCGAAACGGGGCTGTTTAGGGATAGCATGGTATCATAAATGGCAAATCCCGAAGTGACATAGCCGCCGGGACTGCTTATGTAGAGTTGAATTTCTTCATCGCTTATAGAGTCGAGGTAGAGCATTCGCTCCACCAAATGTCTGGCCGATTTCTCGTCCACCTGTCCCCAAAGAAAGATCTTGCGGCTGTTTAATAAAGTATTATCGATTTTATCCTGGAGCTTTCCGGGCTTCTCTTTAGTTTCCATTTGTTTTTTCTGCTTTAAGTAGCTAAAAATATGATTATTTTCTGGGAAAGATAAGCAATGGCGCTGGCTTTTAACAAGATTTTAAAGCAGGAATAACCACCTCTGTTTATATATGAGCAGACTTTGGGGAACCTGCAAATCTCTTATGATCTCTTATTGAACGGTTCATGTAAAAGTTTGGGTTGAACTATTAGTCTTTCGGGAATTTCTTAGAAGTAAAAAGGTTTAGATCCTCGGTTTATAAGTTGTAAGCCGTCACAAGGGTAGAATACTACGAATGGGCTCTTATTATTTTGATGAGCTCTCAAAACCAAATAGTTACCCGACTCCGGCCTTCTGTCTCGAAAAGTGCGGTGAAATCAATGTTTAGCATTTAGTAAAAAAGCTAAAATAATATTTGAGGGATTACAAGTTTCAATATATATTTGCACTGCAAAGGCGGGAGTAGCTCAGTTGGTAGAGCGTCAGCCTTCCAAGCTGAATGTCGCCGGTTCGAACCCGGTCTCCCGCTCAAAAGCCTCATCGAAAGATGGGGTTTTTTTTTGCGGGAGATTGGGTGAGAAGTTTATCCCGAGCGCAGTCGAGGGG
>JBAVJE010000241.1:0-3730 GCA_049687615.1 Salinimicrobium sp.
CTATGAGTCTACGGAAGTTCTTCAAGCAGGGAGATGAGATCCTGGTAACGCAGCTGGATCACCGTGCCAATGTTGATCCATGGCTGCAGCTGGCGAAGGAAACTGCGGCAAGAGTAAGATTTATTCCGGTTGATAAAGAAAATCTAACGCTGGACCTTTCAAACCTGGACGAGCTCATCAACGAAAACACGAAGCTGGTGGCTGTCGGGCTCTCATCCAATCTCACCGGCACGATCACCGATCCAAAACCTGTTTTTGAAAAGGCAAAAGCTGTAGGTGCTTTCACCATTGCCGATGCGGTTCATGCGGTGCCGCATTTCCCGGTTGATTTCAAAGCCCTTGATGTCGATGTGTTGTTTTGTTCAGCTTACAAATTCTTCGGGCCGCACCTGGGAATAGCGGTGATCAAAAAAGCCCTTTTTGAGGATTTAGAGGTGATGAAGCTCCAACCCGCCCCAAACGAAATTCCTTACCGCCTGGAAACCGGAACCCAAAACCATGAAGGCATAGCCGGTTTATGTGGAGCAATTAGCTTTATTGGCAGTCTTGGCAGTGGTGATTCCCTGCGGAAAAAACTGACCTCAGGAATGCAAGCCATTGAAGCTTATGAAAAAGTATTAATTTCTGAACTCGAAGATTTTTTGAACAGCATTCCTGAAGTCCAGCTATACAGGGCTTCCGAAAATGTCAAAAAAACACCCACTTTTGCCTTCCGCATCAAAGGCATACATTCGAGAGAGGCCACAAAATTCTTTGCAGAAAAATACAACCTGTGTATTGGCGACGGGCATTTTTACGCCTC
The DNA here is from genome assembly GCA_049687615.1 of Salinimicrobium sp. Classification (GTDB taxonomy): domain Bacteria; phylum Bacteroidota; class Bacteroidia; order Flavobacteriales; family Flavobacteriaceae; genus Salinimicrobium. The sequence goes on from JBAVJE010000241.1 coordinate 803, forward strand.
TACCATGGCCGAGGTTTTTCCTGTCATGGACACCGGCGGGTGGATACGTATAGGTTTTGCGCCATACAACACTATAGAGGAGATAGAGATCTTCAAAAAAGCGCTCAAAGACCTCATCCTTATGAAGGTTTAAATGTCAAAATTGCTATTCCGCATCCTGAATTTCATAGGTAAAGGTTTGTTATCCTTCCTGCTGGTATTGCTGCTTTACTTTGTGGCGGCTCTTGTTGGTTCCTACATCCCGGTGAACAGCGGAAAGCAGCAAACTGAAGGCATAAAGATCTATTTGCGAACAGACGGGGCAAAAATGAGCTTTATTCTACCCCTAAGGAATGAGGTAACCGACTGGAGCAGGATTGCGCCTCCCGAAAACACCTCTTCAAAAAGGGCAGATTTCAGTTATATTTCCTTCAGTTGGGGAGACCTCGATGCTTTTGAGAATCCTTCAAAAGGCGGCAGTTTTCCTGTTGCCTTTAGGGCCGTATATCAGCCCGGTCCTTCGGCCATTCATGCGCAGTTCCAGCAACAGCTAAGGTTTAATAAACCTATGATCCCTGTGTATTTAAGCAAACTTCAGTACAAACAGCTTTCAGAATATATCCTCAACAGTTTCATGATAAAAGACCATGTGCTGCCACAGCCATTGGAGCTGCATTATAACGAAGACGATACTTTTTACCCCGCACGCCGATCGGTTCATCTTTTTTACAACGCGAATACCTGGGTGAACAATGGTCTCAAAAAGGCCAATTTACCGGCCTGTCTCTGGACACCTTTTGACGAGGGGATCTTCAACAAATACCACTGACTTTTATACATTTTTTAGGAATTCAGCTTATTCTTTTCTATCCTAAAAAACTTAACTTCAGAACTTTAGTTTAAAAACCATTCAAAAACCGCGTTTATGAATACAATTGATAAGATCACCGAAACCCTCGGAGAAGACGCCGATGCACTTCTCAATTACCAAAGCAAAAAGATCCCGAAAGAACGGCTGACGATTCCCGGGCCACAGGTAGTGGAACATTTTCAGGAAAGCGACCGCAATCCGCAGGTTTTAAAAAGCCTTGCGCAGTTGTATAATCACGGGGCACTGGGAGGTACAGGCTATATCAATATTCTACCGGTAGACCAGGGAATAGAACATTCCGCAGCCTTTTCTTTTTACAAGAACCAGGATTATTTTGATCCCGAAAACATCGTTAAACTCGCCATTGAAGCCGGTTGTAACGGAGTTGCTTCCACTTTTGGAGGACTGGCGCTGCACGCAAGAAAATACGCGCACAAGATCCCATTCATAGTAAAGCTGAACCATAACGAACTGCTCACCTATCCTAATAAATACGACCAAATCCCCTTCGGAAGTGTTCGAGAGGCCTGGGATATGGGCGCCACTGCAGTGGGAGCGACCATTTATTTTGGTTCCGAAGAAAGCACCAGACAAATACAGGAAGTGGCCGCTGCCTTCGAAGAAGCGCACCAGCTGGGAATGGCGACCATTTTGTGGTGCTACACCCGGAATTCGGCATTTAAAAAAGATGGAAAAGATTATCATTCCGCTGCAGATCTTACCGGGCAGGCGAATCATATTGGAGTAACCATAAAAGCGGATATCATCAAACAAAAATTACCCGAGACCAACTTTGGCTTCCGGGACATCGGCTTCGGCAAGCAGAGCGAAGAAATGTATGATGCTTTGACCACAGATAATCCTATTGATCTTTGCCGCTTCCAGGTGGCCAACTGTTACATGGGCAAGATTGGATTGATCAACTCAGGCGGCGGCTCCAAGGGAGATTCAGATTTTAAAGCGGCGGTAAAGACGGCGGTAATCAATAAACGCGCCGGTGGCTGCGGACTCATCATGGGAAGAAAGGCTTTCCAGAGACCTCTAAAAGATGGGATCGAGATCCTGCAAAGCGTGCAGGAGGTTTATCTGGCGAAGGAAATCACGGTAGCGTAGAAAACAAAAAACCTCACAGGTCTTGGAGACCTGTGAGGTTTATCTTGTCAAAGTGCCCGAGGCGGGAGTAAAATTTGCCTTCATATTAGTTATATTTGTATATAAATTTCCAATATGGCCGGAGAAGATATCCGATGGCATCAACGCCTTGAGAATTACTCAAAAGCTCTGCTTCAGCTCAACAAGGCAGCAGAACTCAGCCAACAAAGGGATTTATCTGAGCTTGAAAGGCAAGGGTTGATCCAGTCTTTTGAGTTTACGCACGAACTCGCCTGGAATTTGATGAAAGACTATTTTGATTATCAGGGTAATCCCGAAATCAGGGGGAGTAGAGATGCTACCCGGGAAGCATTTAAGTATGGCTTAATAGGTGATGGAGAAGTTTGGATGGACATGATCATTAGCCGCAAACAAACATCTCATACTTATGATGAAAAGACGGCAGCGGAAATAGCGGATGTTATTCTGAAAAAATATCTGGCTCGCTTCAATGACTTTAAAGAAAAAATGCAAGGCATCCAAAAAAGTAAAGAATCTTAAACAATGGAATTTGGATTAAAAGATCATGTTCTTCTAAAGCTAAGAGAAGTTTTCAGCTCTTTTCCTGAGATTGATGAAGTTATTATCTACGGATCAAGGGCTTTGGGAACCTTTAGAGAAGGCTCTGACATCGACATTAGATTAAAAGGTGATCTCAATTTCGAGGATTTGCTTCAGATTGAGAAAAGTCTTGATGATCTTATGCTACCTTATATGATAGACGTGTCCATTTATGAAAACCTTTCCAATAAGAATTTTGTTGATCACATCAAGAGGGCCGGAAAGAGTTTCTACGTAAAGGAAAAAGTAGAAAAATAGAACCTCGACTTTAATAAAAAAAACCTCACAGGTCTTAAAGATCTGTGAGGTTTGAACTGGTTTTAGTGCCCGAGGCGGGAGTCGAACCCGCACGCCCTAATGGACAC
>JBAVJE010000242.1:0-8200 GCA_049687615.1 Salinimicrobium sp.
ACAACGAAGCATTTCCCGGGAAAGAGGAATACAACCATTCAGAAAAATATGAGATCAAGCACTGGGACTGGCCCCGGAATACAAAAATTAAAGAGATCATAAGTATCCTCAATAGGGTAAGAAAGGAAAATGAAGCCCTGCAAAGCACCTGGAACATCAGTTTTGATGATACAGACAACGATCAACTTTTATGTTATACGAAAGTTTCCCAAGACGGGAACAACAAAATTATCACAGTCGTAAGCCTTGATCCAAACCATACACAATCGGGTTGGGTGAAAGTTCCTTTACACCGGCTTGGCGTTGAGCCACAAAAGCAATATTCGGTCACCGATTTGCTCACGGGCTCCAGTTACATCTGGCAAGAGGAATGGAATTACGTTGAACTGCACCCACAGGCCATTCCTGCACATATATTAAAAGTTGAAACCAAAAACCACTGAGATAAAAAACCTAAAACATGATCAAACCAATCCAATCAGAAGATCAGGAAAACTGGTACAAAGATGCCATCATATATGAGTTACACATCAAGGCTTTCTTCGACAGTAATGGAGACGGAATAGGAGATTTTGAAGGCCTCATGCAAAAGTTGGATTATCTTGAGGATCTGGGCGTAACCGCCATTTGGTTATTGCCCTTCTACCCTTCCCCGCTTCGGGATGACGGTTATGATATCGCAGATTACTACAGTATAAACCCAACTTTTGGGGATCTCGAGGTGTTCCAGGAATTTATTAATGAGGCCCACAATCGCGGGCTAAAAATTATCACTGAGCTCGTTATCAATCATACTTCAGATCAACACCCGTGGTTTCAGCGGGCGAGATATGCACCTGAAGGTTCAGAAGAAAGAGATTATTATGTTTGGAGTGACGATCCTGAAAAATACAAGGACACCAGGATCATATTTACCGATACCGAACCTTCTAACTGGACATGGGATCCTATAGCAAAAAAATATTTTTGGCACCGTTTCTTTTCCCACCAGCCAGACCTCAATTTTGACAACTTACAGGTTCAAAAAGAAGTGTTCGACATCATTGATTTCTGGTGTGAACTGGGGGTTGACGGTTTTAGGCTTGATGCCGTACCCTATCTTTTTGAAAGAGAAGGCACCAATTGTGAGAATTTACCCGAAACACATGATTTTTTGAAGAAATTAAGGGCTCACGTTGATGAAAATTTCGATAATAAATTATTGCTGGCCGAAGCCAATATGTGGCCGGAAGATTCTGCCGCTTATTTTGGAGATGGAGACGAATGTCACATGAATTATCATTTTCCGATTATGCCACGCATGTTCATGTCTGTCAAAATGGAAGACAGATATCCTATCATGGATATCATTGATCAAACACCCGAAATTCCGAATTCCTGCCAGTGGGCCATATTTTTGAGAAACCATGATGAGCTCACCCTGGAAATGGTGACCGATGAGGAGAGAGACTACATGTATAAGGTCTATACAAAAGACCCACAGGCAAAAATCAATGTAGGCATTCGGCACAGACTGGCTCCCCTGCTCGAAAATAATCGTAGTAAAATAGAGTTGATGAATGTGTTGTTGTTCTCTCTTCCCGGAACCCCGGTAATCTATTACGGAGACGAAATTGGAATGGGAGATAACTTTTACCTGGGAGATCGCGATGGCGTAAGAACTCCCATGCAGTGGTCCGCAGACAGAAATGCCGGTTTTTCCACAGCCAATCCCCACAAACTTTATTTGCCGGTGATCATTGATCCTTCCTACAAATATGAGTCGGTAAATGTGGAGGCCGAACAAATGAACTCCTCTTCCCTGCTTTGGTGGATGAAAAGGATCATTAGCATGCGCAAGAAATTCAAGGCATTTGGACGGGGTGATATTAATTTCCTATCTCCCAGTAACGCCAAAGTCATTGCTTATACCCGTACTTATGAAGATGAAGACATTTTAGTACTGGGAAATCTTTCCAGGTTCCCACAGGCTGTGGAGCTGGATTTGGCACCTTATGACGGTTTTATTCCCGTGGAAGTCTTTAGCCACAACAAATTTCCAAGAATTACAGAACACCCTTACCTGTTTACCATGGCCCCACATGGCTATTACTGGTTTCAGCTGAAAAAAGAGAAAATTCACACCGAAAAATTTGAGACTCCCGTTCTAAAAGTGAATGAGTGGGAACAATTGCTCCAGAACAAGGTAAGAGCTAAATTCGAAAATGAAGTTTTGCCAGATTACTTGCATAGCTGTCGATGGTTTGGTGGAAAATCGCGAATCATCCAAAATATTTTGGTGATCAATAAAGTAGACATTCCGGTAAAAAATATGCCTTCAACCCTTATCACTATTGAAGTGAATTATAACGACGGCCTGCCGGAAATTTACCAATTGCCCCTGGGATTTGTGACTCAGAAGATCGAAGATGAGTTCAGGGAAATTCCCCCAAAAGGCATTATTGCAAAACTCCAGGTGAACGGCGAAGAAGGCTTCCTTTTCGACGCGGTGTATAGTGAAAGTTTTAGAAATGTTCTATACAGAAATATCAAAAAAGGGCGCAGACTAAAGAGCGGGCGTGGACATCTTGTATTCTACCATAGTGATAATGGATTTGATCCAGATTCTGAAAAAGTACATTCCAAGATCCTGAATGCGGAACAGAGCAATACCTCCCTGATTTTTGACAACAAATATTTCCTCAAGCTTTACCGCAAGTTGGATAACACCATCAATCCCGATCTTGAGATAACAAGATATCTCACCGAAAAAACTGAATATAAAAATTCTCCCCGCTTTGTAGGTGCCATTGAATATGCGCCCGATAAGAAGAATGTCATTATCTTGGGGATGATGCAGGACCTGGTCCCTAATCAGGGTGATGCCTGGGATTACACGAAAGATTCTCTGAAAAGGTTTTTTGAGCAGGTGCTTACCCAGCACAAAGATACTCCCGATGAGGAAACCGAACGTACTCTTAGGCCAATGCATTACCAGGAGCTCTCAGAGCACATGAAAGAACTCATGGGCGTGATCTTCCCTGAAAGGATCTCCCTACTCGGAAAACGTACTGCCGAAATGCACAAAGCTTTGGCCTCCAATCCCGGAGAAAAGGATTTTGAACCTGAGCCATTTTCCCTGCATTATCAACGCTCGTTGTTTTCCAGCTTGCAATCACTCACCCGAAATGCCTTTCAAAATCTCCAAAAGAGCCTGGATATCCTTCCCGACCATGTTAAGGCTGAAGCCCAGGAGGTATTGAATTTGAAGGGAGAAGTACTCAAAAGCTTCAAAAAAGTGTATGATCATAAGATTCCAACAATGAAAATCAGGACTCATGGAGATTATCACCTGGGACAGGTGTTATGGACGGGAAGAGACTTTGTGATCATAGATTTTGAAGGAGAACCGGCACGTTCTTTCAGTGAAAGAAGGTTGAAGCGTTCGCCCCTTCGGGATGTTGCGGGAATGTTGCGTTCTTTCCACTATGCTGCCTATAGCAGTATTATAGAACCCGAATTCGATCAACAGAAAAAAGAAGGAGATCTCGACCACTGGGCCGAGACCTGGTATTATCTGGCCGCAAGGATGTTCCTGCAGGGGTACTATGAAAATGTAGGAGAGAATGACTTTATCCCGAAGAGAGAAGAAGACACCGATATCCTGATGCGAACATTTTTGCTGGAAAAGGCGATCTATGAAATGAATTACGAACTAAACAACCGCCCCGACTGGGTTTTAATACCACTGAGGGGAATTTTATCATGTATAAAATAAATAGAAATGGCTAAGAAAAAAGAGAATAAAATTGATACCGTCAAAGGAAAAACTGCCGCAGATAAGACTCCAAAAGAATCGGGTAAGGTAAAAGGCCCAAAAGGGATTGCACGCGGAACAAAAGAAGAAGAAAAATCAAAACCCTCTACTACTCAGAAAAAAGTCAGATCTGCATCGGCAGCAAAACCTGATAAAAAAGCTGCAAAAACCACTTCAAAAGCTAAGAAAGCAGCCGAAGTGATTAAGAGTTCTTCAGAAACAAAAGAGCCTAAAAAAACTACAAAAAGTGGTAAACCAACAGCCGGTAAGGTGAAGACAACTTCAGCAAGAACACCAAAAACAAAAAAAGTTGCAACTCAATCTAAAGAACCTTTAATAGGCGAGCAGGTGCAGCATTCCACCAAAATGGTGAAAGAAACCGAAAATTCAATCGAGAAAAAATCACCTGCCAAAAAAATGAGCAGGCAAAAGACCCCGGAGGGTATTTCGGCAGAAGAAAAGATGAAATTGCCAAACACTTCTCCAATTGATGATCTTAAGGAAACCGCCATGGAAACAGGCAAAGATCTGGTAGACAAACTTATCCCAGACGAGAAAACAAAAAAAGACCTCGAGCAAAAAGCAAAAGACATTATTCCAAATGCCGAAGAAATAAAAGCAGCCGCAGAGAAAGCCAGAGACTTCGTAGAAGAGGCAATTCCAAGTAAAGAACAAATTGTCACGACAGCCGAAGATGCTGAAAAAGCAGTAAAAAGAGCTACCTCTAAAACCAAAGAAGAGCAAAAATCTTCCGAAGAAAAACCTGTAGAAGCCACACTTTTGACAGATTTTGATATTCATCTTTTTAAGGAGGGAAAACATTACCATCTCTATAATAAGCTTGGCTCTCATCTCATGGAGTATATGGACACCAAAGGTGTTTACTTTGCTGTTTGGGCACCCAATGCCAAATTCGTTTCGGTAATTGGAGATTTTAATAATTGGGATAAAGAGTCTCACCAGATGAAAGCTCGCGAAGATGGTTCCGGAATCTGGGAAGTCTTTATTCCCGAAGCTAAAAAAGGAACGCTGTACAAATATTTCCTTAGGTCAAACAACGGCTATGAGGCCGAAAAAGGAGATCCTTACGCCTTCTCCTGGGAGACACCGCCCAATACGGCTTCTATGGTCTGGGATCTAGAAAACACCTGGAACGACAAGCTATGGATGAAGGAGCGAAGCAAAAAAGCAGGAAAACCGCAGCCTTATTCTGTATATGAACTACATCTGGGCTCCTGGAAAAGGGTTCCCGAAGATAATTTCCGCTCCCTCACCTACCTGGAACTGGCAGAGGACCTTCCAAAGTATTTAAAGGAAATGGGCTTTACACATGTGGAGTTCATGCCGGTAATGGAGCACCCGTTTTTTGGTTCCTGGGGCTATCAGATCACCGGCTATTTCGCCCCTTCAAGTCGGTTTGGAACTCCACAGGATTTCATGCACCTGGTTGACAAGCTACACCAGGAAGGCATTGGTGTAATCCTCGATTGGGTACCTTCGCACTTCCCTTCAGATCTGCATGGCCTGCACTATTTTGACGGCACTTTTCTTTATGAACATGCCGATCCCAAAAAAGGATTTCACCCCGACTGGCAGAGTTATATTTTTAACTACGGAAGAAATGAAGTCAGGTCATTCTTAATAAGTAACGCGCTTTTCTGGCTGGACAAATTTCATGCTGACGGGCTGCGGGTAGACGCAGTCGCTTCTATGCTTTACCTGGATTATTCCAGGAAAGAAGGTGAATGGGATCCTAACGAATTTGGCGGAAGGGAAAATCTCGAAGCCATAAGCCTTCTTAAAGAATTTAATGAGGTTGTATATAAAGAATTTCCCGATGCCGTAACCATTGCTGAAGAATCTACCGCCTGGCCTATGGTTTCAAAGCCAACTTACATTGGCGGACTTGGGTTCGGCATGAAATGGATGATGGGCTGGATGCATGACACCCTTGAGTACTTCGCTAAAGATCCTGTTCACAGAAGACATCATCAAAACACCATAACCTTCAGCACTACCTATGCTTTTACAGAAAATTTCATGCTGCCGTTGTCACATGATGAAGTGGTCTACGGAAAAGGTTCTATTCTCAACAAAATGCCGGGAGATCATTGGAACAAGTTCGCAAACTTAAGAACCCTATACGCTTATATGTATGGCCATCCCGGAACCAAATTGCTCTTTATGGGAGCCGAATTCGGGCAACATTCGGAGTGGAATCATGATTCCAGTTTGGAATGGCATCTTACCGAACATGAATTGCACCAAAAGTTACAGGAGACGCTCAAGGAACTAAACCATCTTTACCAGAAGGAGCCTGCTCTTTATGAAAAAGCTTTTACCCATGAAGGATTCGAATGGATTGATATTAATGATGACGAAAACAGCATCATAAGCTTCTATAGAAAAGGAGACCATCCCAAAGATGATATTATGGTAATATGCAACTTTACACCTGTAACCCGGGAAAATTATCGCATAGGTGTTGCTGCACCCGGCAGTTGGAAAGAGATCTTTAATTCGGATGCCGAAAAGTTCGGCGGAAGCGGAGTTCATAATTCCGGAGAAGTGGATAGCCAGGAGATTTCTGCTCATGGCAAATCGCAATCACTTTCTCTAACTCTGCCTCCAATGGGCGTAATTTATTTAAAAAAAGCCTGAAAAAATATCTTAGGGACTTATATTGAATATCTTAAAAGATTTGAACCTTTAAAATAAAAAATGCAGGATTCAAACGGCAGCGAACCCCGGGAAGTAACTTTCATAATTCTTCCTTAAGGGTTTCGAAAAAGCCTATATATTGATTAAATTCAGGATCTCTAAGATTTAAAGCTAAAGAGTATGAAAAACGTAAAAGCTTATGCTGCCAAGGCTGAGGATAAAGATCTGGAACCATTCGAATTAGACCGAAGGGAACCGGGTCCGGAAGATGTGGAGATTGAGATTCTCTTTTGCGGAATCTGTCACTCAGATATTCATACCGCGCGTAATGAATGGGGCGGCACACAATATCCTGTCGTTCCCGGGCACGAAATTGTGGGAAAAGTTACCCGTGTTGGTGAAAATGTGAAAAAGTATAAAAAAGGAGATACGGTAGGAGTTGGCTGTTTTGTAGATTCCTGCGGGCATTGCGAGAATTGCGAGGACCACCAGGAGCAGTATTGCCTTCAAGGTCCTACTGCCACCTATAATTCTCCATCACCGGAAGATAAAGATAAAAGGACTTATGGCGGATATTCCACCCACATCGTGGTAAGGGAAGAATTTGTACTTAAGATTTCCGAAAAACTACCGCTTAACGCGGTAGCACCCTTACTTTGTGCCGGAATCACAACTTATTCTCCCTTAAGAAGGTGGAATGTCAAAAAAGGTGATAAAGTAGGCGTGGTAGGACTGGGAGGTCTGGGCCATATGGCAGTTAAACTGGCCTCTTCTATGGGAGCAGAAGTCAGCATGCTTAGCCGTTCTCCGGAAAAAGAAAAAGATGCGAATGAACTGGGCGCCAAACATTTTGAACTTACTACAGATGAAGAGAACATGAAGCGCCTGGCCGGCACTTTTGATCTCATTATTGATACAGTTTCGGCTCAACATGATTATAACGATTACCTCAACCTGTTAAAAACAAATGGGGTTATGGTTCTGTTAGGAGTGCCTCCAAAACCTTCAGAAGTACAGGCAGCACAACTCATCATGAAGAGAAGAAGCCTTGTGGGTTCTCTTGTAGGTGGCATAAAGGAAACCCAGGAGATGCTGGATTATTGTGCCCAACACGGGATTGTTTCCGAAGTGGAAATGATCAATATAGATCAAATCAATGAAGCCTATGAACGTACACTAAATTCAGATGTGCGTTACCGCTTTGTGATCGACATGAAATCACTAAAAAATCAAAATTACTAATATAACCAACATTTAAAATGAAAAGAAATGCAACCGCCGTTTGGAACGGAACATTAAAAGAAGGAAAAGGACATTTAACTACCGGAAGTGAAGCGCTGCACAAGGTTCCTTATAACTTTAAAATGCGCTTTGAAGATGAAAAGGGAACAAATCCTGAAGAATTAATAGGTGCGGCTCATGCCGGATGTTTTACCATGCAACTTTCTGCCAATCTTGCTAAAGAAGGCTTTGATCCTGCAGAACTTAAAACCAAAGCCGAAATTCTTTTTGAGGAAGGAACGGTAAAAAGATCTCATCTCAGCCTGGTTGCAAAAGTGAGCGGTATTTCTCAGGAAAAATTCGATGAACTTGTGCAACATGCAAAAGAAAACTGCCCTATTTCCAAATTATTAAATGCAGAAATAACTCTTGAATCATCTTTAAACTAAAAGAAGGCATTAGGAAATAAAAAAGCGGGAATTTTTCCCGCTTTTTTCATGTCGTTATTTATGAGTATGATCT
>JBAVJE010000243.1:0-12860 GCA_049687615.1 Salinimicrobium sp.
CTTCTGGCTTAGCCTTAAGGTGATGCTTATCGTAGCGGGAGGTCATGGGAGCGCCAGGAACGAAGCAGTAAAAAGAAGCGGGGAATAGCCAATTTAATTCCTGCCGCACGTCTCTAATCGGGCTTCAGGAAATGCGTCCCTTCTTGCTTAAGATTTATACGTGCCAAACCGTTGGACCGGGGCTGCATGATGATATATTTCCAGACCCTTCTTCACATGCTTTTTGCTGAAGTTTATTTAGCCGCTACGCACAATATTTCATAAAGCTCTACGGCGGAATTTTTCTTGTGCTGATCTTTCCTCTGTTCTCTGCTGAAGCGCTCTCCAACAATAACTATCAAAAATGGCATTTTTGGAGTGTTTGTTTTTGCCTTTTTTATTGAAATACTCTTGGCGACAAACCTGGTGTAAGGCTTATTGCCTTTTAACTGTATTCATCGCAACATTATGACAACCTTAGTAACCTTCTAAAGTACTTTCATTATTTTAAAGGAAACTATTTTTAAGATGCTATGGAACATGTGATTTGTTATATTAGTACCGCCACCCAAAACCTCAATAGCGATGAGGTTCAAAGTTTGCTGGAAGAGTGGAAGCAAACGAACTTAAAAAAAGAACTTAGAGGAATCCTTTTATTTTCCGGGGGTCATTTCTTCCAGGTATTGGAAGGAAAAAAAGAAAGCGTTCTTGAAATGTTTTTCAAGATTCAAAATGATCCGAGGCATACAGACATTATTCAAGTGATGGGCAAAGACATCCAAAAGCCTTCCTTAGACCATTATGTCGTTGAAAACCTTTATGGAAAGCACTACTCAAAACCTGAAGTCATCGAAGGCTATCTCGAATCTGTAAAAGGCATGAACCCTGAGGTGCAACTGCAGATCAAGACCATTCTCGAATCGTTTATTGATACCCGGGTGATGTAGCTCAAAACCTTTTGTGGTTGGCAAATTTTACGAGGGAAAGCATGACCGGTACCTCCACCAGCACACCCACTACACAAACCAATGCGGCCGGGCTGTCCAGCCCAAAAAGACCTATGCTTACCGCTACCGCCAGTTCAAAGAAATTACTGGCTCCAATCATCGCTGCAGGAGCACATACCTGGTGGCTAAGCTTAAGTTTTCTTCCCGAAAACCAGGTGATGAAAAAGATAAAATAGGTCTGCAGCACCAGGGGAATGGCGATAAGCAAAATAATGAAAGGATTGTCAAGTATATTTTCTCCCTGAAATGCGAAAAGCAAAATGAGGGTGAGTAAAAGAGCGATGATGCTGAGCGGTTTGAATTTTGGAAGAAAATCCTGAGTGAACCATTTTTCGCCGTGTCGCTTAATCAGGATACTACTGGTCAAAAGACCCGCTATTAATGGAATGACCACATAGATAAGAATGCTAAGCACAAGGGTTTCGTAAGGCACAGCCACATCTGTGATGCCCAGAAGAAGGCCTACAATAGGAACAAAAGCAAATAGAATAATGAGGTCATTAACCGATACCTGCATTAGTGTGTAATTCGGGTCTCCGTCGGTGAGGTAGGACCATACAAAAACCATAGCAGTGCAGGGCGCAGCTCCCAGGATAATGGCCCCGGCTATATATTCTCCGGCCATCGCGGGATCTATAAAGGCCGAGAAAATCTTGCTAAAAAAGATCCAGGCGAAAAAAGCCATTGTAAACGGCTTTATCATCCAGTTCATTATCACTGTAAGAATAATGCCTTTGGGCTTTCTGCCAATCTTCCTGATGCTACTAATATCTATTTGCAACATCATAGGATAGATCATCATCCAAATGAGAATGGCAATGGGAATATTCACCCTGTAGAGTTCCCACCTGCTCAAAAGTTCTACAGTATCACCTGCCAGCCAGCCAATAAAGATCCCGATGGCTATGCACAATGCCACCCACAGGCTTAAATATTTCTCAAAAAAAGCAATTTTCTTTTCTTTTGCCATCTTAATTCAGCTTTGAAACAGGCGCCAGTTGAATTCTCCGGGAATTATGAGTACAGATAAATTTGAGAAGGACAATTTCATGTGTTTCTCTCTTTTCCCGTTCGTGATATAAATTTACAGGCATTGATTAACATTTACTGCAAAATTATGATAAAATGAGAAGAGCCAGATTTTTCATCCGGCCCTTCTTTAACTTTCGATAAAATGATAAACGTTTGGAGGGTTATTTTCTGCCCGACCGCAACATGTAACCAATACCGGCCAAAATTGCACCACCGGCGATGCCTGCCAGCCATTTATTGCGGGTTGAGGGAGTTTGTTCGGTAAGTTCTTTTCTTCTTAGGAATTCCCGTAGTCCTAATTTGTTTGCCCTTTGGAAATTGGGACCGGGAAAGTATTCCCCTTCGCGTTCAACAATGATTTGTAAGGAGAGCAAAATTTGATAGGCAGGCTCAAATTCTGATGGATCTTCAGGTCCCTGTTCGATCTTTCCTTCATTCTGAATGATTAACATGACCACTTCTGCCGCCTGATAGTCCTCGTTTATATTCTCTTCCATAGTCTTAAAAATTACCGGAAAATTTCAGAAGTCAAAAATCTGAAATTCTGAGTTTAGAAATTAATGCTTTAACATAAAAAATCTATTTGTTCAGGGTTCCCTGAGCTTTGTTCCCGGCAGGGCAAGTTTAGGCTTGCTTGAATACTTCCGAAGAAAAAAGAAGACCATCTAAAAATGACCTTTTTGACCCGTCTTCTGCTCAAGAAAATTAATTTCTAAAAAGCCATTTTTGAAGCCCTATAACTTATTTTATCATCAGAAAAATTTTGGGCGGGTGCGGCTTTAAACCATTTCTTTACCCGGTTATAGTCCAAATAATAGGAGATGCGAAGTGAAATGCTGTTCATTTGAGGCTCCTCAAAAAGATTGCTGAAGTTGTCACCAAAGTTGATGTGGGACCGCCCGAGGTAACTTTGGGTAGCGTTGCGGTAGAGTAGCGTAAGCTGACTGCCGGGCGCGAACCACCAGGAATAGCGAAGATCAATATTCCAGCTGTTATAGGTGGTGTTGTGCTCATTATCTGCGGGGCCATAATAGGCCAGGTCTCCATCCTGCTGTAGCGTGTAAAATTTGGAATAGAAAACTTCAGAATAATAGTGCCTGAAGGCCAGGTTGAGTCCCATTTTGTTGTTGAAAATGTAGTTGGCACCCAAAGAATTGATGATGGTATTACGATCCCTTTGCCCAAAAAGAATGTCATTTTCCAGGAGATCTACAAAACCTTCCTCTTTGTCTGAAAGTGTGACGTGCGTGTTGAGCTTGAGGCTAAACTTGTCTGATAATCTATAGCGCGGGCTAAAATTCATGTTTAGATCGCCGCGGCCTCTTTCGTCAAACTTATACCAGTCAACAACCATTTCGGCAGCCAGTTTTTTACGGTAATCGGTGTTTACCCATACCCATTGATCATAGTAAGCCGGAATTGTAAAATAACGTCCTTCCACTCGTGGTTCATAGACGTCATTAGTTCCAAAAGGAGTGGTTTCAAATCCGCCGCCAAAGTTTAGAAAATCTTTGGTAGTAAAGCTGGAGTTAAAATTGAAAACGAATCGGCTGTGCAGATCGGGGACCAGTTGACGTTCATGATTAACTTGAAAGTTGAGGTACATATTGTTCAAAAATCCTTTTGGCTGCAGGAGTCGGTGAAAAAAGCCCCCATAGTAATGGATATAGTTATTGCGGCCGGTATAGCCCAGATCGTCAATATTATAATCCTTGGTGCGAAGCTGGGTGCCTACTTCAAAACGATTTCGTCCGCTTATCTTTCCAAAACCCAGCTCTGCCTCCAGGCCGGACTGGGTTTCTTCTTCAAAAACCCAGCTGCCTTCGGCATGGCCGAAGTATTTCATGGTGTTCTTTTTATTGGTATGTTGAAGATAAAGACCGGAGGCGTTGGCATCTCGAAAATGCCCGTCTCGGGTGGTGTTTGTATTAACGAAAGACACCGAAGAATTGTCACCGTAACGCTGATCCAATACCAAAATGTTATAGTTGGTGAGCGGTTCTACCAGCGCCTTTCTGGTTTTCCCGGTTGCCGTGTTTTCTATTTTGGCGTAGGCCTTCTCGGTAAGGGCATTGAAAAAACCTATGCCCAGTCCCTTATCTGTCCTTCCCGAAATTTTAAGCGCGTTAATAAGATCTACAGCCACGGGATATTTTGTGATTTCCTCCTCTTCGGAAAGTTGCGGACTTCCCGAGGGAGCTCCACCAACCCTTCGGGAGTAAAAGAGGTTTCCTATGGAGAAAAGTTCGGTTCCTTCTGTAAAGAAAGGCCTCTGCTCACCATATTGGGTTTCAAAAGCCGAAAGGTTTAGTACAGATTCATCAAATTTGGTCTGCCCAAAATCGGGAACCAGGATCATATCCAGGGTGAAAGCGTCGTTGATGCCATATTTCAGGTCCATTCCACCATTAAGGCTTACCTCAGTCTCTCCGTCATAGTCGTTGACGTAAGTAGAAAGATAAGGTTGCAGGGAAAGTCGGGTTGGGGTTTTGATATTTTCGATTCCGTAGAGCTCTCCGTCATAAAGAGAAAATGAACCCTTGGAGTTGTCAACCGGGCTCCAGCTGTAACGGGAATTGGTTCTCCTTAAGTTACGCTCCATCTGCAGTCCCCATTCCTGCACCTCCTTTTTGGGAAAGCGCACCTCAGAATAGGGAATGAATACCTCGGCTGTCCAGCCCTTGTTGGTAATTTTTACTCCGCTGTACCAAACGGCATTCCAGGAAGAGTCTTCACTTCCGTTGGTCATTTTCGCATCATACTGTACCCCTGCAGCGGTCACGATGAACTGCAGGGTTTGTTGCCTGTCATTATAGCCATTCAAACCCAGAAAGAAAAAGTCGTCGTTTCCTATATCGTCACGTTCGGTAAGTTCTTTACTGATTTTTTCGGGATTTGGGTCCATCATTTCAATGCCGAAATAAATTCCCAGGTCATCGTAGGTTATTTTCACACTGGTTTTAAGGCTGTCGGGAATTGGGCGAAGATTTACGGGCTCCCGTTCTACAAAATCAGTAGCTATAGAAGCAGTTTTCCAGGCTTCGTCATCAAGTATACCGTCTATTTTTGGGGATTCGATCACCCGGCGAATGGTTAATTTCTTTCGGATAATGTTATCGGCTTCCTGCGCAAAAAGGCTACAGCTTACCAAAGTCAGGAAAGCAACAAAAAGAGGTTTCATGAATAGATTTTCTAATAAGACAACAAAAAAAGCATTTTGTTGCACCTAAACCTTGTTTTTTTATCTATTTTAAAGAAATCTCATACTATATCTTTCTTAAAATGTCATTTTCTGAACCTGTTTCGGTAGGCATTAATTTTTTACTTCTTAAAAACCAAAAAGGTCTTTAGGCCCCTGGCACAAGATAAGAGTTGGAGCTTGCGAGCTGAAACAGGTATCAAAAATGCTCTTTTTGGACCCCTTCTTTATTTATAGTCTTTGATAAGCTTGTTCCATTCTATCGTTTTAAGAGTGCCAACGAGAACAGGATCAATTTTCTTGACAAGAGAAGAGCCTTTAGGGAAACTGTAGCTGTAATAATCTTTTTTCAGGGTATTTTGAAGCACTTCCAGGTTCTTTCCCAGCTCGTGTTCTTCAATATAATAGGTGAGTATTGGCTGATCATAAACAAATAGCTCGGTTTCCTTGTTCTTCACCCTCTCAAAACCTTCTGCTGCATTTGTCACTTTTTCTGAATCAATTCCATACTGCTCCAGGAGTTCCTCGGCACTTGAACTGGCAACCGTTGTAGTCTCAAAACGCTCAAGATCTTCTACCGAAGAGATCTCGTCCTGGATATTCTGTACGGTTAAAGAAGAAGCTATTCCCGCAGTCAAACTGGAAATCATAATAATGGCCAGAAACATCCAGATGAAGCCTACGAACCTGCCTCCAAAGGTTCGCGGAGATTTGTCGCCATAGCCTACAGTAGTCATGGTGACCGCACTCCACCAGAAGCCCTGGAAAATCCCGCGGTGTCCTCGTTCAAATTCGTCATTATTTCCCCGGCGTTCAAAGATCCATACAAGAAGGCCAAAAATAAAGATGACCCCAAGAAGAATTAAAATTGCCGATATAAAGTTCCAGCTTAAGATGTTGGAAATATATTTCCACATGCTCGATTCCTTTCTTTTGGCGATTCCGGTATGTGAAATGAAGTAGGGTTGAGAAAAATCTATTTTCTGCATTCGTTTGTCGGTGACCGTAATAGGGTTGATACTAAGATCGACCTCCCCATTTTCTAAAGCTGTAAGTAAGCTGCTAAGAGACTCATATTCTTTAAATTCGTACTCTGTCTCCAGTTCCTCATTCACCAATTTCCAGGATTTTATACTTAGGCCAGAATATTTTCCATTCTCCTTCATCACGAAAGGTGCAGTAGGGGTGATCCCAATAACGAGTTTATTACCTGTAACTGCCGTAGTGTCTTGTGCAAGAAGAGGAGTAAAAGAATAAGTAAATAAAGCTATAAGAAGAAGCAGAGTTCCAGAAGTTCTTGTTTTCATATTTTGTTGAGGTAAGCCGAAAAATTAAACAAATGCCCTGTTCTGCCAAAATTCACGGCTTGCTTTTTTCTGAAATATTCACAATATCAATTAAATTTTATTGATTAAGTTGTAAGTAAATTCCATCAAATGACCGAGAGATGGGAAAAGATGATTTTTATTTTATATTTTTAAAGAATAAAGTGACAGACTGCTGTGTTTCCGGGTTTTATAATTTGGAATTATAATAGAAGTATCTGTGGTGCGAAGGTCAAATTAAAGACATGAAAAAAAAGCTGAAATATCTTATTCTTTTTACGGCTTTTTTATGCCTAAGCTTTCAGGTTTATGCTCAAACAGGCGTGGAAAAGGGACCCCCTGTTCCAACGGAGAGGACTCAGCAGTCACAGGGAAAAGGACCGCCCTGTGATCCGGGACATAGCGGTGAAAACGGTAATGGTAGTCCACCCCCGCCGCCGGGTCTTTGTCTCCCTATTAATGATTATCTCATACCGCTATTTTTTTCCGGAATACTGTTAGGCACCTATAAACTTTGGAAAACGAGAAAGAATACTGAAAACAGCACAGCATAACCACTAACCCCGGCTTATTTAAATCGATAAACGCATTAGTTTAATCGATAAATAGCACAACTTATGATTTCTTTTTTTAGATTTGCCTTTTTTGAGCAATGACAGAACGAGGGAATTTTCTTATACTTATTTTTATTCTGATTTTTTCCACCCAACAGGTTTTTGCTGGCTCCACCGACCCACCTGTACCGGGAACAACCGAAAATAAAGCGGTACCCTGCTCTCAAGAGATTGAGGACGGTGGTACAGGGACTCCTCCACCTCCCGGACTTTGCCTGCCGATTAATAATTACCTCATGCCGCTATTAATTTCAGGCCTATGCCTGGGAACTTACTTTGTCATGAGATCTGAGGTTAAGTAAGCGGACTTATAACTCTGAAAGTCTTTTCACGTACTTGCCTATAACATCGAACTCCAGATTCACCACTGTTCCTTCTTTAAAGTGCTTGAAATTGGTATGTTCATAGGTGAAAGGGATAATAGCCACGCTAAATTCACTTTTTTGAGAGTTGACCACCGTAAGGCTCACTCCGTTTACCGTGATCGAACCTTTTTCAATAGTGATGTTCTGCAACTGTGGGTCGTACTCAAAAGTGAATTCCCAGCTGCCGTTTTTTTCTGTTATCTTTTTACACACCGCGGTTTGGTCAACATGCCCTTGCACAATATGCCCATCGAGTCTTGCTCCCACTTTCATTCCGCGTTCAAGATTCAACTCATCTCCTTCCTTTAAACCCCCCAGGTTTGATTTGTCAAGAGTTTCAGAAATAGCGGTTACCGTATAATGGTCGTCCTGAGTATCCACAACGGTCAAACACACCCCGTTATGGGCCACACTCTGGTCCACTTTTAACTCATTTGCAATCTTCGCTTTTATTGTGATATGAAGGTTATCGCCTTCTTTTCTGAGCTTGCTTACTTCACCTAGCTCTTCAATTATGCCTGTGAACATTTTGTATATTTATTAATTACCTTTGTGAGGATAAAATTAAAACAAATACGGGGAATGAAGCCAGCCGAAAATATAAAAGTGGGAATAAGTATTGGAGACCTTAACGGCATTGGAAGTGAGATCGTGCTGAAGACTTTTGAGGATGCTCGCATGTTGGAGCTTTGTACTCCGGTAATCTTTGCTTCGGCAAAGCTCATTACCTTCTTTAAAAAGAATTACAAATCCGATATTAATTTTCAAGGTGTAGAAGAAGCTTCCCAGGCTATTGATGGTAAGGTGAACGTAGTAAACGTGTGGAAAGAAAATGTAAACGTCAATTTTGGGGAAGAAGATAAAGAGGCCGGGGCCTACGCATTCAAATCGCTTGAAGCAGCTACGGCGGCTTTAAAAAAAGGAGATGTTGACGTGCTCGTTACCGCGCCTATTAATAAGCATACCATTCAAAGCGAAAACTTTAATTTTCCGGGGCATACAGATTATCTTGCCAAAGAACTGGAAGGGGACAGCCTTATGTTTATGATCAGCGATACCCTTAGGGTAGGTTTGCTTACAGATCACGTGGCGGTAAAAGACGTAGCCGCTACCATTACTCCGCAGTTAATCGAAAAGAAGATCAAGATCATTTATAAAACTTTGCAGCAGGACTTCAGAATAGCGCAGCCCAAGATCGCCGTTTTGGGAATTAATCCGCACACTGGTGACAATGGGGTGATAGGGACAGAAGATGAAGAGATCCTGAAGCCTACTCTTGAAAAGATAAGGAACAGTGGAAAGATCATTTTTGGACCCTATTCTGCCGACAGCTTTTTCGGCTCTGGCAACTATAAAAACTTTGATGCTGTTGTAGCTGCCTATCACGATCAGGGGCTTGTTCCGTTTAAGACGCTTTCCTTCGGAAATGGGGTAAACTTTACGGCGGGTCTTAAAAAAATAAGGACTTCCCCAGATCATGGAACTGCTTATGAAATCGCCGGCAAAAATAAAGCTGATCATCATTCTTTTCAGGAAGCAGTGTATAAGGCCATTGATATATCTAGAAATAGACAGGAATATCTTGAACTTACGAGCAATGTGCTCAAAAAACAAGGGAAAAAGATATGAACAAAAAAATGTTTACAAAGAAGTCTCAGTTCATTAATTTTTATATCTTTGCACCCGCCTTATCCTGAGGGGAAAGGCACTCGAAACTGAAGATGAAATGAGGAAACTAAAGGAGTTTACAATCCCTTTTGTTGGATTGAAACAAGGAAAACACAGCTTCGAGTACGAGATTGACAACAGGTTCTTTGAACATTTTGAATACGATGAATTTAATAGTGCCAACGTTAAGGTTGACCTTCTTTTAGAGAAGAAATCAACCATGATGGAGTTAACTTTTAAAGCATCGGGAACGGTAAATATTTTTTGTGACCTTACCAATGAAGCTTACGACCAGCCTATAAACAGTGAACTGTTTTTGGTTGTGAAATTTGGCGAGGTGTACAATGATGACAATGAGGAGCTTTTAATCCTTCCGCATGGAGAGTTTGAAATCAATGTGCAGCAGTACATCTACGAACTTATTGTTTTGGCCGTTCCGTCAAAAAGAGTTCATCCCGGAGTTATTGACGGGACCCTGCAATCTGAAGTACTCGAGAAACTGGAGGAATTAAGTCCGAAAGAAAAGGAGATCAAGGAGGAAGAAGATATTGATCCTCGTTGGAACAAACTAAAGAATTTATTAAACGATAAATAAAAAGCAGCCATGGCACATCCTAAGAGAAAGACCTCAAAAACGAGGAGAGATAAAAGAAGAACGCACTATAAAGCATCTGTTCCACAAATCGCTACAGATCCTACAACAGGAGAAGCGCACTTGTATCACAGAGCTCACTGGCATGAAGGTAAGTTATATTACCGTGGTCAGGTTTTGATCGATAGTACAGAAGAAGTAGAAGCTTAGTTTTTAAAGAACTTCACCATCTATATAGAACTCTCACATTGTGAGAGTTTTTTGTTTTAGTGCTAAAAACACCTTAATTTGCACCGCTGTACCAAGAAGATTTAATAAATTTCCCATTTACTGGGAGTTTTTATTCTTCTGAACACCAAGGGCATAAAATAATATTTTATGAAGAAAAGAACAGCAGCAATTACAGCTGTAGGCGCATATGTACCCGAGTACGTGTTGACTAATAAGATCCTTGAGGCCATGGTCGATACTAATGATGAATGGATCACTTCAAGAACAGGGATAAAAGAGCGCAGAATTCTTAAAGATTCAGATAAAGGTACTTCCTTCCTTGCTATACAAGCAGCAAAAAATCTTATTGAAAAATCAAACCTTGACCCCGCCGAAATAGACATGGTCATTATGGCCACGGCTACACCAGATCTTCCTGTAGCCGCTACAGGAGTTTATGTGGCTACCCAAATTGGCGCGGTCAATGCATTTTCTTATGACCTGCAAGCCGCCTGTTCCAGTTTTCTTTTTGGAATGTCTACCGCGGCAGCTTATATAGAATCAGGTAAGTATAAAAAGATACTTCTTATTGGTGCCGATAAAATGTCATCCATCATTGATTATACAGACAGGACGACCTGTATCATATTTGGAGACGGTGGCGGTGCCGTTCTGTTTGAACCAAACGAAGAAGGTCTTGGTATGCAGGATGAAATCCTGAAAAGCGACGGTAAAGGAAGAGAGTTTCTCAAGATTACCGCCGGCGGCTCTCTTGTTCCCCCGACAGCTCAAACCGTTGCCGATAAACAGCATTACGTTTTTCAGGACGGGAAAACCGTTTTTAAATTCGCCGTAACCAATATGGCCGATGTGAGTGCCCAGATTATGGAGCGTAATAATCTTACCAGGGAAACTGTAGACTGGCTGGTGCCTCATCAGGCTAACCTCAGGATCATTAACGGTACTTCAAATAGGATGGGACTGGAAGACTCTAAAGTACTTATGAACATTCAACGGTATGGAAATACCACATCGGCTACCTTGCCGTTGTTATTAAGTGACTTTGAAAAACAATTCAAGAAAGGAGATAATCTTATATTTGCTTCATTTGGAGGCGGATTCACATGGGGATCTGTCTATCTTAAATGGGCTTACAATTCTTAAAAACACCCAACACTAAATATTATGGATTTAAAAGAAATTCAGAACTTGATCAAATTCGTGGCAAAGTCAGGGGCAAGTGAGGTAAAACTCGAGATGGATGATGTAAAGATCACCATCAAAACCGGCTCCGAAGACAAGGAAACCACGATCGTGCAACAGGTTCCTATGGGAGGAATGCAACAGGCGCAGCCTCAAATGCAGCAACCCCAGCAACAGGCCCCTGCTCCACAACAGGAAACTCAGCCTTCGGCCGCAGATAAAGCTGCCCAGGAAGAATCAAAATATATCACCGTAAAGTCGCCAATCATTGGGACTTTCTATAGAAAACCTTCTCCAGATAAAGGACCATTCGTGGAAATTGGAGATTCAATCAAAGAAGGAGATGTACTTTGTGTGATCGAAGCGATGAAACTGTTCAACGAAATCGAAAGTGAAGTTACAGGTAAGATCGTAAAAGTTCTTGTTGACGATTCCTCACCTGTAGAATTTGATCAACCACTGTTTTTAGTAGATCCATCTTAACAATATCAGCTTCAAAAACTCTTTTTGAGAGCTTAAAACAACAGGTATGTTTAAAAAAATACTTATTGCCAACAGGGGAGAGATCGCCCTACGCGTTATTCGCACCTGTAAGGAAATGGGAATAAAGACCGTGGCCGTATATTCTACTGCCGATGCCGAAAGCCTTCACGTTCGCTTTGCCGATGAAGCGGTTTGTATTGGTCCTCCCCCAAGTAACCTTTCTTACCTAAAGATCGCTAACATTATTGCAGCTGCCGAAATCACTAATGCAGATGCCATTCATCCCGGCTACGGATTCCTTGCCGAAAATGCCAAATTTTCCAAGATCTGTGCCGAGCACGATATTAAATTTATTGGTGCCAGCCCCGAGATGATTGATAAAATGGGAGACAAGGCTACTGCAAAAGCCACAATGAGAGCTGCCGGGGTACCTTGTGTTCCGGGATCTGAAGGAATTCTAGCCGACTTTGAAGAAGCAGAAAGACTGGCCAAAGAGATAGGTTATCCTATTATGCTCAAGGCGACTGCCGGAGGTGGAGGAAAAGGTATGCGTGCCGTTTGGAAAAAAGGTGACCTGCGCAAAGCCTGGGATTCCGCGAGACAGGAAGCAGGCGCAGCCTTTGGTAACGATGGCATGTACATGGAGAAATTGATCGAGGAGCCTCGTCATATCGAGATCCAGGTGGTGGGAGACAGCTCAGGAAAAGCCTGCCATCTTTCCGAAAGAGACTGCTCTATTCAGCGTCGTCACCAAAAGCTTACCGAAGAAACTCCTTCTCCCTTTATGACCGATAAACTTCGGACACAAATGGGAGATGCAGCTGTAAAAGCAGCAGAATATATTAAGTACGAAGGTGCAGGAACGGTTGAATTCCTTGTTGATAAACACCGCAACTTTTACTTTATGGAGATGAACACCCGTATCCAGGTTGAACATCCAATTACCGAGCAGGTGATCGATTACGATCTTATTAGGGAACAGATTCTGGTAGCTGCCGGAATTCCAATTTCCGGAAAAAACTACATCCCACAGCTGCATTCCATCGAGTGCCGTATCAACGCCGAAGATCCTTATAACGAATTCAGGCCGTCTCCGGGTAAGATCACCAACCTTCATGCGCCGGGAGGCCATGGAGTGAGAATAGACACCCACGTTTACAGCGGTTACGTTATTCCGCCAAAC
>JBAVJE010000244.1:0-9045 GCA_049687615.1 Salinimicrobium sp.
TCATATGACCTGCCTTTTTTTATGTCCTGAAAAATGCGCTTTTCAGCAATTTTTAAATTTGTCGTTCAGTCCGACCCCGGCTTTGATCGTGGGACTTATCTTTTGAAGCCGAACCATTTTTGTCGTCTCTCGTTTAGCTTCTGAAATATAGCTGGAATATTCCCTTTGCTTTCCCGGGCTCAGGTCTTCAAAAGCCTTTTTTAAAGCTCTATCTTTTTGAAACGCCATTTCCAGCTCAATAGGAATAGTTGTTTTCTTATCGGCTGTTGTCTTGACCTGTTTTCCTTCTTGCTGGTTCTTTATAGATTCGGCTATATACTTCTTGAGTTCCTTTAAAGGCAGTTTTTCACCTTTTTCAAACCTTATCTGTCGCAAGGCTTTGGTCTTTCCTTCCTGTGTGTTGATCAGCAGGCTTGTGTTTTCCCTTAAAGCTGCTCCCTGGTATAACCATAATGCGCAATGGTTTTGAAAAGCACCAATTCCTATTACATTCTTTCCATCTAAGGTATAAACAGGGCCTCCCCACTTTACCGTTTCCTCCAACCCGGTTGAGTTGAGTAACCCCCGCAGCTGATTTAGTTCATCCTCCCAGGTGGGATGATTTACAATGTAATCCTCTACTGTTTTTGCTGTCATGGTCAACCGGTTTTAAAGGGTCTCAAAAATGTCATTTTTGAGACCCTTTACTTTACTTCTGATTTTCAGCAGTTAGTTCGGCGATTTTTACGATCACTTCTACCGCTTTTTGCATACTCTCTACCGGCACATATTCATATTTGCCATGGAAATTATGACCACCTGCAAAAATGTTAGGGCAGGGAAGGCCCATAAAGCTAAGTTGCGCACCGTCTGTACCTCCACGAATAGGCTTGATTAAAGGTTCTATGCCTACTTCTTCCATGGCCTTTTTGGCAACTTCCACTATATGTTTTACCGGCTCTACTTTTTCCCGCATATTAAAGTACTGATCTTTAATCTCTACAGTTACGCACTCCCGCTCATATTGCTCACAAAGATCGTCGGCCAGTTTGATCATCACTTTTTTTCTTGCCTCAAAATGCTCTTTGTCATGATCACGAATAATGTAATTCAATTTAGTTTCCTCGACATCTCCTTTTAAGCCGTTGAGGTGAAAAAAGCCTTCGCGTCCCTCTGTATGTTCTGGGGTTTCCAGTCTTGGCAGAGAATTGATGAAGTCCTGGGCAATATACATGCTGTTGATCATCTTTCCTTTGGCGTACCCGGGATGGACGCTTTTTCCGGTGATGGTCACCACTGCCCCGGCGGCATTGAAGTTTTCAAATTCAAGTTCTCCAACTTGGCTGCCGTCCATGGTGTAAGCCCATTCGGCTCCAAATTTTTCCACATCGAATTTATGGGCACCACGGCCAATTTCTTCATCGGGGGTAAAACAAACCCTTATTTTTCCATGTTTGACTTCGGGGTGCTCCAGCAAATATTTCATTGCTTCCATAATCTCTGTTATTCCGGCCTTGTCATCGGCTCCCAATAATGTTGTACCATCGGTGGTAATAAGGGTTTGTCCCTCATATTGTAAAAGATCTTCAAAATAATCTGGAGAAAGAATAATATTTTTCTCCTTGTTAAGAAGGATATCTTTTCCGTCGTAGTTTTCGATGATTTGCGGATTCACATTGGTTCCGGAAAAGTCTGGAGTGGTATCGAAGTGTGCCACAAAGCCTATTACCGGGATATCTGCTTCAACGTTTGAAGGTAGAGTAGCCATGACGTAAGCGTTTTCATCAATGCTAACGTCCTGCATTCCCAGCTCCTTAAGTTCATCGGTAAGTTTATTGGCTAAATCCCACTGTTTTTTTGTGCTTGGAGTAGATTCACTGGTTTCATCGCTTTGGGTATCAATTTTTACATAGCGTACAAACCGGTCTATGATCTCTTGTTTATTGGTCATTTTGTTATGATGTTTTGTCAAAAATAATGAACTCTGGGGCAGCTTCAAAACCTTTTATCTTTTACGTCTGCTTTTATTCAGGTTTATGTTAATTTTGTGGAAAATCCTTTCATGTACCACAAGATTATTCGCCCGCTTCTCTTCAATCTGGATCCTGAAAAAGTGCATTATTTGACATTTTCAATACTTCGGAAATTATTCAAATTACCCGGTATCCAAAGTATCGTCAAAAGTAAATTTGTGCTCGAAAATCCTCGTCTTGAGCGGGAGGTTTTTGGACTGAAATTTAAAAATCCGGTAGGATTGGCAGCAGGATTTGATAAAGATGCCGAACTTTATAAGGAGCTTTCCAGCTTTGGTTTTGGTTTTATAGAGATTGGAACTTTGACCCCAAAAGCCCAACCCGGGAATGAGAAAAAGAGACTTTTTAGGCTAATAGACGATAAAGCTATTATAAACCGTATGGGGTTCAATAACGGGGGAGTTGATGCGGCAGTAAAAAATCTAAAAAAGAATAAGGATGTGCTCATAGGGGGGAACATTGGAAAGAATAAACTCACCCCAAATGAAAAGGCAGTTGAAGATTACCTAATCTGTTTTGAGACACTTTTTAATTATGTTGATTATTTTGTGGTAAACGTAAGTTCACCCAACACCCCTAATCTTCGGGAGTTACAGGACAGGGAGCCGCTTACCAACTTGTTGAAAAAGCTTCAGGAAAAAAATTTGGCTAAACCGGCACCTAAGCCCATCCTGCTTAAAATTGCGCCAGATCTTAGCGATGAGCAGTTGTTGGATATTATTGAGATCGTGAGAGAAACAAAAATTGCCGGCCTTATCGCTACCAATACAACTATTTCAAGAGAAGGCCTTACCTCTAAAGACAGGGAAGAAACCGGCGGCCTTAGCGGAGCCCCTCTAAAAGAGCGGGCCATAGAAGTTATAAAGTTTATTACTACTAAAAGTGATAATGCATTTCCTGTGATTGGGGTGGGCGGCATTATGTCTCCCGAAGACGCTGTTGAAATGCTCGAGGCGGGGGCAAGCCTTGTGCAGCTGTACACCGGTTTTATTTATGGTGGACCCGGGCTTATAAAAAAGATTAATCAGGCAATTTTGGACAAAGCCTGATGATAGAACAGCTGCTTCCTTTTTTAACCGCTTCTATTCTTCTGACGTTTGCTCCGGGGCCCGATATTATTTATGTGCTGGTGCAGGGAATGACCAATGGGAAGAAATTTGGGATAATTACAGCCTTAGGCCTGGTTTCGGGAATTATCGTACATACCAGCCTGGTCGCCTTCGGGATCTCTGCCATTATAAAACAGTCAGAAACGCTTTTTCTTATTATACGTATCTTAGGTGCGGTCTACATGTTTTATCTGGCCTGGCAGGTCTTTAAAAGCGATTCGAGAATCATATTTTCTAAGGCTTCTGCCGAGACCCAAAAAGATTTTGTTTCCCTCTATAAAAGAGGTTTTTTAATGAATGTTTTAAATCCCAAGGTGGCTATTTTCTTTCTAGCCTTTTTTCCCGGTTTTCTCTGGGATCCTGCCGGTAACACAATTTTGCAGTTTTACCTCCTGGGCTTTATATTCATGTTGCAGGCTTTCCTTATTTTTTCCTTTGTTTCCATTCTTGCCGGGAAAATCTCAAAATACCTGACTTCCCACCCGCATTCTGGAACCATCTTTAAGTGGTTGCAGGTGTTCGTGTTTCTGGGAATAGGAATTTTCATCCTCATTTGACGAAGACTCACTTGACAGAGGTCTCAAAAATGACATTTTAAAAGGCTTTTTTCCGCACTTTTCATTGGTGAATTCCTACTTTTGATTTCCTGTTCTCAACTTCGCACTTCTTTCTTATATTTGAGCCTATGGCGCAAATAAAGATAATCGAATGTCCACGAGACGCGATGCAGGGAATCAAAACCTTTATTCCCACCGAAAAAAAAGTACAGTACATTCAGTCGTTGTTGCGCTGCGGCTTTGATACCATTGACTTCGGAAGTTTTGTTTCTCCCAAGGCCATTCCGCAAATGGCCGATACTGCCGAAGTGCTTTCAAAGCTTGATCTGTCGAAAACGAAAAGCAAATTGCTGGCTATTGTTGCCAACACCCGTGGTGCCCAGGATGCTTCTCGGCATCCCGAAATAGATTATCTGGGTTACCCATTTTCAATTTCCGAGAATTTCCAGATGCGAAATACCCATAAGACCATTGCCGAATCTGTGGAAACCCTGCAGGAGATCCTTAACATCGCGAGTAAAACAGGTAAAGAAGTGGTGGCATATCTTTCGATGGGTTTCGGGAATCCTTATGGTGATCCATGGAATGTGGAGATCGTAGGGGAATGGACAGAGAAACTTTCAGCTATGGGAGTGAATATCCTCTCACTTTCAGACACCATTGGAAGCTCAACTCCCGAAGTAATCACTTATCTTTTTTCTAATCTTATTCCGAAGTATCCTGAAATAGAATTTGGGGCACATCTTCATACCACGCCAAACAGATGGTTTGAAAAAGTTGATGCGGCTTATAACGGTGGGTGTACACGATTTGATGGTGCGATCCAGGGATTTGGCGGTTGCCCTATGGCAAAGGATGAACTTACCGGTAATATGCCTACAGAAAAATTACTTTCTTATTTCACTTCCCGTAAAGCAGATACAGAGGTTAAAATGATGAGTTTTGAATCATCTCATAATGAGGCCACTAAAATCTTCACGGCTTACCATTAGGAAACTCAATAGTTCTCCTGTTTTTCATCACTGAATTTTATTTAAAATTGTTCTAAATAAGCTTTGTTGAAAACTTTGACAAATCTATATTTGCCACTTTATTTTTAACAAGTCTAAATAAACATCAATGAATAAATTTTTACTTTCGGTAGTCCTTGGTGCTACTTCAGTAATCTCTTTTGCACAAACTGAAAAAGATTCTATCACATTTGATTCACAACAACAGCAGCAAAATTCCGCGCAACGAATCCTTTCCGCAAATAATGGGAATGCCGTGACTGTTGGCGCTTACGGGGAAATAGTATATAACCAGCCGGAAGGTTCCAATGGAGAATTAGATGTTCACCGCCTCGTCATGCTGCTGGGATATCAGTTTAATGAAAAGGTGCAGTTCTTTTCTGAAATTGAATTTGAGCATGTCAAAGAAGTGTATGTAGAGCAGGCATTCGTAAACTATAACGTAGCGAATAATATGAACTTACGTGCAGGATTGATGTTGGTGCCAATGGGAATCATCAATGAATATCATGAGCCTACTACCTTTAACGGGGTAAACCGCCCAAATATGGACCATGACATTGTACCGGCAACCTGGAGAGAGATCGGGGTTGGTGTTACCGGAAGAGTGAACAGGGCTAACCTTACTTATCAGGCATATTTATTCAACGGATTCAAATCTGTTAATTCAGATGGTTCGGGTATGTTAGGAGGGAAAAGCGGTTTAAGAGGAGGTCGCCAAAAAGGTGCCGAATCTACTATTAACACTCCTAATCTTGCTGCTAAAATTGAATACTACGGAATTCTTGGATTGAGAATGGGGCTTTCAGGTTATTTTGGAAGAACTCAGGCTCCGGATGAATTCGATGGAATAGACGGTGCAGACATAGGACTTTCGATGATTGGATGGGACGCCCGATACCGTTACAAGCGTTTTTCGGCAAGAGGACAGTACATCTACGCATCTTTGACCGATACTGAAGCTTACAATAATCTAACCGGAAGAGACCTTGGAAGTGCCCTTTTTGGATGGTATGCCGAAGCTGCTTACAACCTGTTGCCTTCAATGAACGATCAAAAGCTCGTCGCTTTTGCACGATATGAAGATTACGACACCCATGCCGAAACCTCAGGATCTTTAAATGAGAATCCTGCATATGACAGGAATGATGTCACTTTTGGGCTGAGTTATCACATCGCGCCGGGTGTGGTCATTAAAGGAGATTACCAGATCAAGGATAACGCAATTGAAGGCTATGATGCCAAAAACCAATTGAACCTTGGGGTAGGAGTATGGTTCTAATCAGGGAATAAAGCCAAGAGTCTGGGAAGTCATCCCGGCTTTTGGCGTTTCTAACAATTAATTTACAGCATGATTCAGAAATTATTTATAGTTGTTTTTATAGTTTTTCCTTTCAGCTTTTTGATGGATTCTCCGGGTCTTGGGAAAAAAGTAGATCGGGAAATTAAAGATGAATTTCAAATCACTTCTTATGAATATCAGGGAGTGGAAATTTCTGAAACCCTAAGCCAAAAGTTACCATCCAGGGTCACAAAAGAGAACTTCTTCAGGTTGAAAAATGAAGGAAATTTGATTGGTTATGCTTATGTGGATAAAGCGCCCAGTAAAACGGCCGAGTTTGATTACCTGGTGATATTGGATAAAGATTTGACCATTGCGCGTACAAAGGTGTTGGTATATCGCGAAGAATATGGAGGTGAAATTGGTAGCAAACGCTGGTTGCGCCAGTTTACCGGAAAATCAAAATCTTCTGAAATACGTGATATTGCTGCAATATCTGGAGCAACTATTTCTGTACGCTCCATGAAGTCAGCCGTAAAAGATTTGTTGGCCGGTATTGAGATCCTTCAGGAAAATAACGTTTTATAATGCTGTATAACGGACTCCTATTAAAGCTTCCGAAGGAAATAAAAACCTTCCTGGCTGTTTTTGTGATCGTGCTCTCTGCCGGATATGGCACAGGTTTGCTTTTTGTGAGACAGACAGAGACTACCAAGCCTGCCGGTATTGAAGAAAATTATCTGGGGAATGAGGACGACCCGGAGGCGGAGGTAATGAAATTTGAAAAAGGAGAGCGGGAGATGCTTACCATAATTCATACCCATGTGCTGTCCATGTCTTTTATTTTCTTTCTCCTGGGAGGTATCATGCTCTTTACCCAACTCCCTAAAAAAATTAAATTTTTCCTCATTTTGGAACCCTTCTTTTCTATCCTGTTGACCTTTGGAGGGATCTATTTTGTTTGGACCGGAGTAGAATGGATGAAGTATGTGGTTTTCATTTCAGGTATTCTAATGACCTTCTGCTTTGTTTCTTCAAGCGGGATTATCCTTTACCAGCTTCTTTTTAAAAGAGTTCGTTAAGATCTATCATCCGGCTGTTCTCCTCAATTTCCAATGTAAATGCAAGGAAGGCAAATAATTAGTGAAAGATATTGCGGGCTTGTGATTTAAACACTGTATATTTGCACGCAATTAAATCTTAATTGCCATGATTGCACACAACTCCAGGATACTCGGTGAAGGATTAACTTACGATGACGTACTTTTAGTCCCTGCCTTTTCAGAGGTCCTTCCTCGCGAAGTTAGCATTCGCTCAAAATTTACCCGAAATATCACCCTTAATGTTCCTATTGTTTCCGCCGCGATGGATACAGTAACCGAATCCCGTATGGCGATTGCCATTGCACGGGAAGGTGGAATTGGAGTTCTGCATAAGAATATGACGGCAGAGGAACAGGCTTTGAAAGTTAGAAAAGTCAAGCGCGCCGAAAGCGGCATGATCATCGATCCTGTAACCTTGCCCATTACTGCTAAGGTTAAGGATGCTAAAGATAATATGCGCGAGCATTCTATAGGAGGAATCCCGATTGTTGATGAAGACGGAAAATTATTGGGAATTGTGACCAATCGTGACCTTAGGTTTGAAAAAAATAATGACAGAGCGATTTCTGAAGTTATGACTTCAGAAAACCTGGTAACCGTTGCCGAAGGAACTTCGCTTGAAGAGGCCGAAGGGATTCTTCAGGAAAACAAGATCGAGAAACTGCCGGTAGTAAATTCTGAAGACAAGTTGGTAGGTTTAATAACCTTTCGTGATATTACCAAACTTACACAAAAGCCTATTGCAAATAAAGATTCCTTCGGAAGACTTCGTGTTGCTGCAGCTGTAGGAGTTACTGCAGATGCTGTAGACCGTGCTGCTCATCTTGTTAAAGCCGGGGTAGACGCTATTGTGATCGATACAGCGCACGGTCATACTAAAGGAGTCGTGACCGTATTGAAAAATATAAAAGAAAAATTCCCTGACCTGGAAGTGATTGTTGGAAATATTGCTACCGCTGAAGCAGCGAAATATCTGGTTGAGGCAGGAGCAGATGCAGTAAAGGTGGGCATCGGCCCGGGGTCAATTTGTACCACAAGAATTGTTGCCGGAGTAGGTTTCCCTCAGTTTTCGGCTGTGTTGGAAGTGGCGGCAGCCATTAAAGGCAGCGGCGTTCCTGTGATCGCTGATGGTGGTATAAGGTACACGGGTGATATTCCAAAGGCCATCGCAGCGGGGGCAGATTGTGTAATGCTTGGTTCATTGCTGGCAGGAACAAAAGAATCTCCGGGTGAGACCATCATTTATGAAGGAAGAAAATTTAAGTCTTATCGCGGAATGGGTTCTG
This sequence comes from Salinimicrobium sp., assembly GCA_049687615.1. Classification (GTDB taxonomy): domain Bacteria; phylum Bacteroidota; class Bacteroidia; order Flavobacteriales; family Flavobacteriaceae; genus Salinimicrobium. The sequence goes on from JBAVJE010000244.1 coordinate 8,360, forward strand.
TAGAAGCCATGAAGCAGGGATCAAAAGATCGCTACTTCCAGGATGTTGAAGATGATATTAAACTTGTCCCTGAAGGCATTGTGGGACGCGTACCTTACAAAGGAGAACTTTACGAGAGTATTCACCAGTTCGTTGGTGGTCTTAGAGCAGGAATGGGCTATTGTGGCGCAAAGGATATTGCCAGTCTACAGGAGAATGCGAAATTTATAAAAATCACTTCTTCAGGTATTCATGAAAGTCATCCTCATAACGTAACTATCACAAAAGAATCTCCTAACTATAGCAGGTAATTAGGTGAGGAAAGTCAATAAAAAAGGCTTTATCGGGAGATAAAGCCTTTTGTTTTTTAGCTATTTCGCAGCCGATTATTTACTTGTAATTCCAAGTGCTGTCATCACTTCATCTGTAATGTCATATTCTTCGGCGGCAAAGGCGAGATTATTTCCTCCGGCGTGCATAATATGAGTATATCCTTCACTTTCAATCACTTTCATCATGGCTTCATTGATCCTTTCATAAAGTGGTTTTGTGAGTTCGTTTCTCTTGAGCTGAATCATTAACGGCAGTTTTTGGTTATAGCCTTTCAACTCGTTCTCAATAGTTACGATCTCTTCCCCTTTTTGTTTTTTTTCAGTTTCCGAATATTCATTTTGCTTGGCCTGATACTCTTTTACCAGGTTCTGGTA
>JBAVJE010000245.1:0-10956 GCA_049687615.1 Salinimicrobium sp.
ATAGAAACCGATGCCGAAGAGAGTTTTGTCAATTATGAACCTTTAGGGGTAGTGCTGGCAATTATGCCCTGGAATTACCCTTTTTGGCAGGTATTTCGTTTTGCCGCTCCTGCGCTTATGGCGGGAAATGTTGGGGTGCTTAAACACGCCAGCAACGTGATGATGTCTGCCAATAATCTTCAGAAGGTGTTCGAGAGAGCGGGTTTTCCTGAAGGGTGTTTCCAGAATATCCTGATTGGGAGCGATAAGGTAGAGGAGGTAATAAATGATGAAAGGATCAAAGCTGTCACCCTTACCGGAAGTACAGCTGCAGGAAGTGCTGTGGCCGCAGCAGCCGGAAAAAAGATCAAGAAAACCGTTTTGGAGCTTGGTGGCAGTAATGCGCTGGTGGTACTTGAAGATGCAGACCTCGATAAAAGTGTAAAAACATGTGTACAGGCACGTTTTCAAAATACTGGACAAAGCTGTATTGCCGGAAAGCGGCTTTTACTTCACAAATCTATAGCCAATGAGTTTATTGAAAAATTCAAAAAAGAGGTGGAGCAGTTAAAAAGCGGCGATCCAATGAATGAAGACACTTTTATTGGAGTGCAGGCAAGGGAAGATCTCGCTCAGGACCTGGAGAAGCAGGTACAGGATTCAGTTGATCTGGGTGCAAAGATCATAACAGGCGGAAACCGGAAGGCTGCTTATTACGAGCCAACGATCCTTACAAATGTTACCCGGGACATGCCAATGTTTAAAGAAGAAACCTTTGGTCCCGCCATTGGGATTACCATTTTCGAAACCGAAGAAGAAGCTATTGACCTGGTCAACGATTCTAAGTTTGGCCTGGGTGTATCTGTATTTGCAAAGGACCTGAAAAAGGTCAAAAAGATGATCCCTCAATTTGAAGACGGGGCTGTGTTTGTAAATGAACTTGTAAAAAGTGATCCTCGGCTGCCGTTTGGCGGCACCAAAAATTCGGGCTATGGAAGAGAACTTTCCTTCTATGGTATCAGGGAATTTGTGAACATACAAACAGTCTATATAAAACAATAATTTATGCCAAAACAGGATATTTCGGTGACCACAGATTGTGTGGTCATTTTTAAAAATGACAGGAGCGAAAAAATATTGCTGGTAAAACGGAAAAAAGATCCGTTCAAAAATAGCTGGGCTATTCCAGGAGGTTTTTTGGAAAAGGACGAGCCTTTAGAGGTTGGTGCTATCAGAGAATTAAAGGAGGAGACAGGATTGGAACTCAAAGAGGTTAGTCAACTCAAAGCCTTTGGGAAAGTGCATAGAGATCCCCGCGGCAGAACTATTAGTGTCGCCTTTTATGGGGTGGTGACTTCCGAAGAAAAAGTGCAGGGCAATGATGATGCGGCAGATGCGAAATGGTTTCACGTCGAAAACCTGCCCGACCTGGCTTTTGACCATGCAGAAATTGTAAAATATGCTCTGGCCACATTTCATTCCAAGAAGTCGTAATAAAAATACTCTTAAATCTAATTGTCATGAGATTTCATACCCGTAAATGGATAAAACCACAGGATCTAAACCCAAACGGAACCTTGTTTGGAGGTAGGCTGTTGGAATGGATAGACGAGGAGGCCGCGCTATATTCGATCATTCAGTTGGAAAACCCTCGCACCGTGACCAAATATATGAGTGAGATCGATTTTAGGAGTTCTGGTAAAGAAGGAGATATCGTCGAAATAGGAATGGAGGTGGTGAAATTTGGTAAAGCATCTCTAACCTTGCGTTGCGAAGTGCGGAATAAGATGACCCGCGAGAGCATCATTACTATTGAAAAAATTGTGATGGTATGTCTGGACGAGTATGGAAAGGCAAAACCCCACGGCAAGACCGAGATCGAATATGTAAAAGACAGGTTAGCCGACTAATTTTTTGTTTCTGTTTCTGTTTCAGCTTCTGCTTTTTCTTTAGCATCCTTTTTTTCTTCCTTCTCAATCTGTTTGTCGGCTTCATCTAAGTCGTCCTGAGAAGGTTCAGGCCTTTCCTGTTCTTTCGCCTTGGCCGGTTCCAACATAATTTTCGCGTACAGCGGAAAATGATCTGAACCCACGTTATTTCCCACTTCCATATCAACAAGAGTAAATTCTTTAGAAATGAAAAAATGGTCTAATGGCCACCGCATTAACCAGTTCTTGGCATGGAAGGTATTGAAAAACCCACGACCTTTTCTTGGATCCAAAAGGGTGCTTACCTTTAAAAACAGAGAAGTGGACTCAGACCAGGCTACATCATTAAAATCTCCAGCCACGATCACAGGAAGCTTAGCGCTGTCGACCATTTTTGCTACCATCATCATTTGAGCATCACGGTCTGTCGAAGTTGCATCATGTGGGGGCATGGGCGGAGTAGGATGGAGGACGTGTAATTCAACAATTTCCCCAGACCGTAATTTAAGCCTGGAGTGCATAGAAGGAATACTGTCTTCCAGTAAAAAACGTACCTGTGGGTTGATAAGCTCCAGCTTGGAATATAGGAGCATTCCGTAGGTATTGTCCAGAGGCGTTTCAAGATGATAATTGTAGCCAAAATCTTTTATGCCTTTCCTAAGCTCATTCATCCATTTTTTATCTGTCTCGGTAAAAACGAGAAGGTCAGGATTCCTCAACAGCACCTCTTCCAGAACTTTATCATATTTATCATTTTTCTGAAGTACGTTTGAAGCCAAAATACTTATTGTGCCTTTTGAATCTATCATAGAATTTCTCCCAACCTGCTTAGGGGCAAAAGGGGTGTAAGGGTAGATCTTTGTAATTTGAAGGAAGAAGCAGGCCCCAAGGATAATAATGAAGGCATAATCTCTCCAGCTTCTAATATTAAATCTAAAGAAGTAGACTAGCAGCGCTACTAAAGTTAGTATTGTTAACTGTACATGAGGATAATCAAAGATTCTTATCCACCAGTAATCGGCAGCTACAAAAGGAAAAAGTGAGAGAATAACAGCAATGATCCCAAAGGCTTGCAGAAAAGATTTTAATTTCATGGTTTGGTTGATTCCTGCGATGAAGTTAAGTAGTATTTGCTGCTGTAGGAAAAATTTATCTTTTTATTCACGTTCTTCAGCAGAAAAGAAGAAAAAGGAGGTTCTAAAAGGCCTTTTTGAGACCTTAGTCTGACTTGAGGCTTTGCAAAGATTTGATGATGTCATCACCCGATGGAGATTCAAATAATTGCAAATCAAAGTAAGGAACGGCAGCAATTAGGTGATCAAATATATCGGCCGTAATGGCCTCATAATATTCCCATCTTTTGTCTTTGCTAAAGCAGTAGACCTCTACGGGAATCCCCTGAGTAGTTGGGGCTAAATGCCTTACCATTAAGGTCATATCCTGATTTACTTGAGGATGAGCTTTAAGATAGGCTAAAGCATAATTTCTAAAGATGCCCAGGTTGGTTTGATGCCTGCCGTTGATAAGATATTTCTTGTTGACCTCCAGTTTTTGGTTGTAATTATCGATCTCCTCCTGGCGTTCTTTGATATAGCCGCTAATGAGATTGAATTCCTCAAATCGTGCAATATCTTCTGCACTGATGTATCTTATTGAGTTTTGTTTGATGAATAAAGAACGTTTGATACGCCTCCCGGGAGACTCCTGCATCCCGCGCCAGTTTTGAAAGGAATCTGCAATGAGATTGTATGTGGGAATGGTAGTATAGGTGTTGTCCCAGTTTTGTACCCGCACGGTGGCGAGGTTGATCTCTGTAACAAAACCATCGGCGCCATATTTGCTAAAGGTGATCCAGTCACCAATCCTTACAATATCGTTTACCGAGACCTGGATAGAAGCCACAAAACCAAGAATGGTATCCTTGAAAATAAATAGAATAATCGCCGATGCAGCTCCCAAAGAGATAAGGAAACCAAGCACCGATTTGCCGGTTAACTCAGAAAAAATGAAAACGAAACCAATCGACCAGAAAAAGATCATTAAGATCTGTGTATAACTTTCGATGGGCTTATCGCGGTAGAGCTCATGCCGCTTCATATAATTCGTCGCGGTACGTAACAGGCTGCGTGCGATAAGTACAATAAGAATAACGATATAGATGTCAATGAGGGTCTCCAGGACACTCAACAACATTGGATAATCCTCAAAAATGATCGGAACCGTGAAGATGAGCAGCAACAACGGCAGTACATTACTTACAAATCTGGGGAAGTTACTTTGTACAAGAAAATCGTCAAAAGTAGTCTTGGTTTTATCGGTAAATGCCTTAAAGCTGGTAAGTACAATTCTCTTGGTGAGATAATGTATAAGATACCACAAGATGGCCACAACAGCCACGTTGATTAGCATATTGAGGAATTGAGCCAGCCCTACATCCATTCCGTGCTCAATAAAATAATTTCCGAGAAAATTAATGATGTCGTGAGCGCTCTCGTTCATAAACTACAGGTATTTCTTTTCTACATAAAAGGGCCCGAGAGGTAGAACAGAGCTCACACAGACGAGCATTAAAGTACTGCTTCGCCATTGGAGAGGCTTGTAAAGTATGAATGCTCCCAGGATATAGGCTATGAATAAAATGCCGTGAAACATCCCGGTTACCTGCACCATTTGAGGTGCATCCCAAATGTATTTGAGCGGCATAGCTATCAAAAGCAGAACAAGGAAAGAGGTTCCTTCTAAAATGCTAATCCACTTGAAAATCTTTACCCGGTTTTCCAGACTCATATATTTCGAGTTTTGGTTGCAAATATACTTTTTTATGTCCGAATTGCTTCGGAAAAATCCCGGTTTTAGACCCCTTTAAAAATGCCTTTTTTGACACCCCTTCTGCAGAAAAGTTTTTAAAACAGCAATTTCTTCCGAAGCTTTCGCCTTAAAACACACGGTTTTCTTAATTTGCGCCATATCCAGAAAAAAGACATGAACAAAAAAATATTGGTTACCGGCGGACTTGGATTTATTGGGTCTCACACGGTAGTTGCATTGCAAGAAAGAGGTTTTGACGTGGTTATAATAGATAATCTTTCCAATTCTTCTTTACAGGTGCTGGGAGGCATCACGAAAATCACTAAGGTCTCACCCGAATTTGAGAATATGGATCTGCGGGACAAGGCTTCGGTAAAGGACTTTTTTGAAAAATACCAGAATTTAGCAGGTGTTATTCATTTTGCAGCCTCAAAGGCCGTGGGAGAAAGCGTGCAGAACCCTTTGCTGTACTATGAAAACAACCTCAATACGCTCATCTATCTTCTGCAGGAACTGAAGGAACAAGAAGCTCCAAAATTCATTTTTAGCTCCTCCTGTACTGTTTATGGACAGGCAGATGAACTTCCTATTACCGAATCGGCACCGGTAAAAAAAGCCGAATCTCCTTACGGAAATACCAAGCAAATAGGAGAGGAGATCATCGCAGATACTTGTAAGGCCTTAGAGAAATTGCAGGCAATTTCTCTAAGATATTTTAATCCTATTGGAGCACATCCAACTGCAAATATTGGGGAGTTGCCTATGGGCACCCCTCAAAACCTCGTGCCTTACATCACCCAAACGGCTACTGGAAAAAGGGAAAAATTGTCGGTTTTCGGGGATGATTACCCAACTCCCGATGGAACCTGCATTAGGGACTATATTCATGTGATGGATCTTGCCAGAGCTCATGTGGTAGCACTTGAGCGATTGCTGGATGAGGAACAAGATGATAACTATGAGGTTTTCAATCTGGGAACCGGAAAAGGGAATTCTGTGCTGGAAGCTATCCAGGCTTTCGAAAAAGTTTCGGAGACGAAACTACCGTACCAAATCGCTGGTCGCAGGGAAGGTGACATTACGGCTGCCTATGCAGATACTACAAAGGCTAATGATGTTCTAAAATGGAAAGCCGAATATACTATTGAAGATGCTATGGAAAGTGCATGGAAGTGGCAACAGCATCTTGAGGAAAATGAATAAAAAAATAAACTGTCTAAAACATAAGCTTAAAGGCTAATTCAAACTTTTAGATCTTATGGAAGGTGGGCTTCCTGTGATCCGCGAGGGGGAATTATGTTTTAGACAGTTTATTTGAAAATTTAATTGACAATGAACGCGTGGATCACTCCTGGGAGCCACCCTATAAGTGTTAGAACAATACTGATTAATAATGTTGACCCCACTCCATGGTTCATATAAACCGCAAGTGGTGGTAATAAAATATTTAAAATTATAGTTAGCATAACTTTATGTTTTGTTGATTTTAATCGAAATTAATGATAATATCTTATTTTTTATTCTAAAAAAGTGAGTTTAGCTTCAGTTTAACAGCTTATTTTTTAGATTCTTAATAATTCCAAAAACAGGAGATTTTGATACTTTCCTGGTTGTTCGCAGCCTTGGTGCCAGCTCGGGCTTGTTTAGTTCAAGAAAGGTTATCTTCGCAAAAATATTTAAGACATGACGTTTAAGGAACTAGGAGTTTCAGAAGATATAATTAAGGGACTTCAAGAAATGGGTATTATAACACCCACCAAGATTCAGGAGGCTGCCATTCCCGTTTTAACAGAAGGTAGCGTGGATTTTGTTGGCCAGGCACAAACCGGTACAGGTAAAACTGCTGCTTTTGGATTGCCTCTACTGGCGCAAATCGATCCTGCGAAAAAAGAAGTGCAGGCCTTGATCCTTGCTCCCACCAGAGAACTGGGGCAGCAAATTGCCAGGCAGCTTTTTAAATTTACAAAATACACAGATAAAGTCTTTACAGAAGCCGTGTATGGCGGTGAAAAGATCGACATACAAATCGCGAGATTGAACAGGCCTACACAAGTCGTAGTAGCTACCCCGGGCCGGCTTATAGATCTTATGAAACGCAAAGCGGTAGATATTTCAAATATTCACACCCTTGTACTCGATGAGGCCGATGAGATGCTGAGCATGGGCTTCAAAAAAGACCTCACGACTATTCTTGATGCGACAGCTTCGGCAAAAAGAAATGTTTGGTTGTTTTCGGCTACTATCCCTCAGGAACTTAATGAGATCATCAACCGTTATGTAGATCAAAAAGCAAGACGGGTTAACATAGACAAGAATGAGGCTGTCAATAAGGATATAGAACATCAATTCGTTTCTGGTGATGATAATTCAAAACTGGATACACTTATGTATTTCCTCAAAGCAAGAGGCAAGCAACGCGGAATTATTTTTACCAAAACAAAGAATGCTGCACGCACACTTTCGAAACAACTGGCTTCAAAAAATTATGAAGTTGGTCTCCTGGAAGGGGATATGCTGCAGAAGGATCGCGATAAGGTCATGCGGGCCTTCAAGAATAAAAACCTTCGTTTGCTGGTTTCTACAGATGTGGCTGCACGTGGAATTGATGTAGCTAACCTGGCTTTTGTAGTGCATTACCAGTTGCCAGAGCAAACCGAATATTATACCCACCGAAGCGGCCGTACCGCAAGGGCGGGAAATTCGGGCCTTTCCATGGCTTTGGTGAATCAATACGAGATCAAGAAACTGCGCCAGCTGGAAAGAGAATTGGGAATAAAGTTTACCCAGGTAAGGTAAAATAGGAAAAAGCTGAAGGTATACTTCAGCTTTTTTTATTTAGCAGCCTTTACAGCTTCCATATTCTTCATCACCAAAATCGTTTTCAACCTGTAGGGTGGTGTGAGTGATCTCAAAATTATCGTGCAGCTCTTCCCTTACTTTGTATAAAAAGCTGTCATCCTGACCCTCGGGAACTATGAGATGTGCGGTAAGAGCGGTTTCGGTGGTGCTCATCGCCCAAATATGCAGATCATGTACTTCTTCAACTCCTTCAATATTCTCGAGATAGGCTTTTACCTCATCTATTTTTATGTCATTGGGAACGGCATCAAGCGCAAGTTTTACTGAATCCCTGAGCAAGCCCCAGGCACCATACACAATGACCCCAACAATTACGAAACTTAAGGCCGGATCAATCCAGTTAAGCCCGGTTGTTTTTATAAGAAGACCTCCCAGCACCACTCCCAGGGACACTCCCGCATCTGCTGCCATATGCAAAAATGCACCTTTGATATTAAGATCTCCTTTTTGTCCCTTCATAAACAATAAGGCAGTGATGGTGTTGATGACAACTCCAATTCCCGCCACTATCATGATGATATTACCGGGAATTTCTACAGGGTTTTGAAGTTTATGAATGGCATCATAGATAATGATCCCGCCGGCAGCAAAAATGAGTAGCCCGTTGATGAGCGAAGCCATTATTGTTGTTTTCTTGTAGCCGTAGGTATAATCTCCCTTAGGTCTTTTGCTTGCGGCCCAGGTAGCAGTCCAGGCCAGGATCAGGCTCATGACATCACTGGTATTATGACCTGCATCGGCAAGTAAGGCCGAGGAGTTGCTGGTGATCCCGTAAATAACCTCAACAACAATGTAGATGGTGTTAAGCAGGATTCCTATTCCAAAGGCTTTCCCGTAGCTCTGCGAAGAATGAGAATGGTCATGACCCATAAATTGACAGTTTTCTAAATTACCAATTCAAAAATACAAGAATAAGTGGGGAAATCTGTAGAAAGCCCGCTACACTTTCTGCGAAAGAATTACACGATCTTGAAGATCACGATGGCATAACCGTAGAAACGCACGAATCTTAAAAGTCCAAATAGCAAATAATGCCTAAACTTATAGTTGATGATCCCCGCAGCTATACTGGTTACCGAGAAGGGGACAGGTAATAAAGCTCCCACAACTATAAGAAAACCACCCCATTTTTCGGTATTTTTGATGTGCTTGGACATCCTGGTTTCTAAATAATTATGAACCGAAGGAATTTTGGTGATTGCTTTCCCGCCCCAGAACGATAAGATCCCTCCCAGGTATGAAGCCAGCGCCAGCAGGCTGAGGTAAAGCATCGGCATAGCCGATTTTCCTGCCCAGGCGATGAATAGTTCAGGCGGAACAAGGCCCAGGAAAGTTTCTGAAGCAAGAAAAACAATGAGAATGCCCAGTGGTGAAAAGGTTTCGGTCACTGAGACCAAGACATGATTGATGTTGATCACATATTCATTGATTGCCAGTAATGCTCCAATAAAAATTAATATTGGCAAAATCGCCTTTTTGAGACTTTTCCCCACAAACCGGTAGAAACCGGTATAGCTGTAATATTGGTGTAATAGTTTCCAGCGTGGTTTTTTATTCAAAACGGCGTTTTTCTTCGGCATACTCTTTCAATTAAATCTATTTCAAAAGAAACAGGTTCAATAATCAATCCACTCGGGAAAAAGAAAATGTTAATTTTCTTCTGCGTAGGCAATAAGTTTATTACTGTATTCCCTGAGTTCCAGTTCATTCACCTTATTGTGAGGTTCGGCGATCAAAGAAAGCAGATAATCAAGGCTTTCGTCAGGGTTTGAGGCGTTGTCTTCCTCATATTCCATCTCTGCCCCTTCTACAGGTTCATCTTCAGGAATCGGGATGTCAAAAGTTTGGTAAGCCTCAATATGTTCGTAGGTAAGGCGAATCACTTTGGCCAACAATGGTTCATTTTCTTCAACTGCATAAGGCCTTAGCTCCTTGAGATCTTGAACAATAGTATTCGTGATAATACTGTTGCGCAAAAGATCGCGTTGAATTTTGTTCAGAAGTTTGTTTGCCTTAGGATTTTCCAATGTTGCTTGTATTTAATAATTAAACCTGATATTTCCCCGTCTTCGGAAGGTTTGCAAAGATAATTTATTCTATTTGGTTTTGCGATTCTAATTCCAAAGATTTTCTTCGGAAGCTGTAAAAAAAGAGAAAATTTTATTTCATCTGAAGAATTAACAAATTCTTAAAACAGGCGGTTTACTTTTCGCTGTGGCATTGTGTAGCTTTAAGCTGAAAAATTCAAAATTATGACATCATTAGAAAATAAAGTAGCCTTTGTCACCGGAGGGAGCAAGGGAATTGGTTACGGCGTAGCCGCCGCACTTTCATCAAAAGGCGTAAAAGTTGCGATTAGCAGCCGGCATAAAGACGAGGCCGAAAAAGCTGCAAAAGAGATCTCCAAAAATGGAAAAGCAGAGGTCATGGGTGTCGAAGCCGACGTTCGTGATCTTAAAAGCCAGGAAAATGCGATCAAAAAAGTAATTAAAAAATGGGGAAAACTGGATGTGCTCGTGGCAAATGCCGGGGTAGGACATTTTGGTTCTATTGAAGAGTTAACCGCCGAGCAGTGGCAGCAAACTATAGATACCAACCTTACCGGGGTTTTCTTTAGCCTTAAGGCCGCAGTACCTTATCTTAAAGAAACCAAAGGATACATCTTTACGATTTCGAGTCTGGCGGGTACAAATTTCTTTGCCGGCGGGACCGCTTATAATGCAAGTAAATTTGGTGTTACCGGCTTTACACAAGCCGCTATGCTGGACCTACGCGACCATGACATTAAAGTAACTACGATAATGCCGGGTTCTGTCGCGACCTATTTTAATGATCACCAACCTTCCGAAGCAGATGCATGGAAAATACAGAAAGAAGACATTGGGGAATTGGTGGTAGACCTGTTAAAGATGAACCATAGAGCATTACCAAGCAAAGTTGAGATACGGCCAACAAAGCCGCCTAAGAAATAATAGTAAATGAACTATAAAAAAAGGAGGTGCTATACCTCCTTTTTTGTTGTTTTAATGTGAACACTCTTGGCCTGTTCAACGATTATATCGGCTATGGAGAGCCAGGCTTCCTCCTGTAAAAAATGTTTTGCCGGCAAGGTGTGGATCTCCTTTAATCCTGCCACGCGTTTGATCTCCTCGCCATATGTTTCCACGGTCAACGCTGCATCTTTCGCGCCCCAGATGGCCTGTACCGGATATTTTACATTTTGAACCGCTTTATAGCATAAGTCCCTGAATTCGGTGGTATGATCAAAATTGCGCATAAGCCTCAAAAATGCCTTTCCACCGTCCTTTTTTTTCAGCAGGTCAACATAGGCATTTATCTCTTCCAAAGGTACTTTAGAAGATTTTTCAACACCCATTTGACC
>JBAVJE010000246.1:0-6075 GCA_049687615.1 Salinimicrobium sp.
ATCCTAAACTCTCAAAAGCAGGGGAAGATCGGGCAGCAAAATGGGCAGAGATCCTTAAAAAGGTGGATTTTGATCTTATCTTTTCTTCAGACTTTGATCGCACCCTCTCGACTGCCAAAGCGGTGGCCGGTCCGCGGCAGAAAACTATACAACTCTATGATCATAAGAAATTAAATGATCCCGATTTTCAGGAAAAGACTAAAGGAAAAACAGTGCTGGTAGTTGGCCACAGCAACACTAATCCAGGATTTGTAAATCTGCTTCTGGAAGAAAAGAAATACAGTGATTTGAAGGAGGAGGACTACGGAAGCCTTTTTATAGTACATCTTGCCCCCGACGGCACAAAATCTTCGGAAATTTTGAAGATCAACTAATCGATCACTACTTTTTTGATTTCGTTCTCGATATGGGAAACTTTAGTAAGCTTGCCCTGTAAATAAAGATCATCCAAAAGCTGAAGCGGCGTGGAAAGGTCATCTGTCTTGTAATTTTCGTAATCTACAAAACGAATTCCCTCCAGAACTCTGGGATTTTTAGCTACCCTAAATCTTATTCCGCCATCATTAATAAAGAACCTATAAGCCATGTAGTCTATAGTATAATCTTTCTTTTCAATCCAGTACATGTAAACATCTTCATGGTCTGTGCCACCACCCTCTTCTTCAAAAGTGACCTTCATCTCGTAATATTTTTTGCCGTTGATCTCATCTTCGCCTACCAACTCCTTTTCCACGGCTTTACCGTCTAAACCGTACGGCAATTGAACGAAATAATGAACCGAATTCACGCTTTCGCCAATAACTGCGGCAAGAGAATCTGTCAGCCTCACTTCTTTTCCGTCCACAAATCGCTGCACCTTGTCATTGTCAAGTATATCTTTCACCTTCTGCCCCAAGGAGTCCTTCCGGGTACGGGTGAATTTAAAACGCCCGTTTTTGCGTTCGCTGGTGTATTGGTTCTTCCGAAAAATAAATTCAATACTGGCATTATCATATTTATCTGCCCCGGCCACATCGATAACCTTATTTATAATTGCCGCTTCTTTAGTAGTAGGAATATTTTCATTGCAGGATATCAGAAGTACAAGAAGAAGGGCTAAAAAGGGAAATTTCATGATGCAACCTTTTATGTTCCTTTCAAAAATAGGTAAAAATCGTCTTATCCCGAAACCATTAAGAATTCCCTAAAACCCCTTTTAATTACAGAAAGCTTTTTACTTTTGTTATCTATGAAGAACAATATCAATATCAAGAACCGAAAGGCGAAGTTTGAGTATGAAATCCTCGATAAATATACCGCGGGAATTAAACTTGCCGGTACCGAGATTAAGTCCATACGGGAAGGAAAAGCTTCTATTGCCGAAAGTTTTTGTGAGTTCTCCAACAATGAACTGTTTGTCATTAACATGACAGTGCAGGAATATTCACATGCTACCTACTTTAATCACGACCCAAAACACGCAAGAAAACTGCTTTTAAATAGGAAGGAGCTTCGGAAGCTTGAGAAAGAGGTTAAGAACTCTGGACTTACTATTGTTCCGCTGCGGCTCTTCATTAACGACCGTGGATTGGCAAAGCTTCAGATCGCCCTGGCGAAAGGGAAAAAGCTTTATGACAAACGGGAAAGCATTAAAGACCGGGAAAGCAAACGCCGACTTGACCGTATTCAGAAAGAATACAAGTAAAATCGTCTAATCAATTCCTGTCTTCTAAAAGAGGTACAAACCTGAATTCTCCGAATTCGGTTTTTTCGAATTCAGTCGCTGATTTCCTGACCAAAAGTGTCATAATTTGATGCTCTTTCCCTACAGGAATAACCATTCTCCCACCCACTTTAAGTTGGCTTAGCAGCGCTTTTGGAACATAAGGCGCACCTGCAGTAACAATTATGCGATCAAAGGGCGCGTAATCGGGTAAACCTTTATAGCCATCTCCAAAACCCAGGTAACGTGGCCTTATTCCTATTTTTGAGAGAAAGAGTTTCGTTTTTTTGAACAGCTCTTGTTGTCTTTCAATACTGTAAACCTTTGCACCCATTTCGCAAAGAACAGCAGTTTGATATCCGCTGCCGGTACCAATTTCAAGGACCATATCACCTCTGGACACCTGTAAAACTTCGGTTTGAAAGGCGACGGTAAAAGGCTGAGAAATAGTTTGATCGGCTGCGATGGGGAATGCTTTGTCCTGGTAGGCATGATCTTCAAAACTGCTATCCATGAACAAATGCCTTGGAATCTTTTTTATGGTCTCGAGCACTCTTTCATCGCTTATACCCTTGGCTTGCACTACTGCCGCCAATTGCTGTCTTTTTCCCTGATGTTTGAAGGTATCTTTTCGCACGTATCTCTAATATTTCAACGCCAAAATTACATAAAGATGTGCTCAAGCTAAAAAAAACAGCCAGCTTTTATAATAGATATAAATTCGCATTGGCTTTAGGGGAAGAAATATTATTTTTGTTGAAAACGTAAATAGTTATGCTGAAAGCTGGCGTATTAGGCGCAGGACATCTGGGAAAGATTCATCTTCGTCTCCTGAAAGAATCAAATAAATATGAACTTGTTGGATTCTACGACGTTGATAAAGAAGGTGGAAAAAAAGTAGAAGAAGAATTCGGCTACAAATATTTTGATGACCTGGACGCCCTAATTGCGGCAGTAGACATGGTTGATGTTGTCACTCCTACTCTCTCGCATTTTGATGCCGGGAAAAAAGCCATTACTGCCGGGAAGCATCTTTTTATTGAAAAACCAATTACCAACACGGTTGAGGAAGCTCAAGAGCTCGTGCGACTGGCCAGGGAACATAAGGTCAAAGGGCAGGTGGGCCATGTGGAACGATTTAATCCGGCCTTTATGGCTGTGGCTCCAAAGATCGAAAACCCGATGTTTATCGAATCTCACCGGCTAGCGGAATTTAATCCGCGTGGAACAGATGTGCCGGTAGTCCTGGATCTCATGATTCACGACATAGACGCTATTTTAAGTGTGGTAAAATCTGAAGTAAAGAACATTAGTGCCAGCGGCGTATCTGTGATAAGTGAAACTCCTGATATTGCCAACGCCCGTATAGAATTTGAGAATGGATGTGTTGCTAACCTTACCGCCAGTCGAATATCGTTGAAAAACATGCGCAAATCGCGCTTCTTCCAAAGGGATGCCTATATTTCGGTAGACTTTCTGGAGAAAAAATGTGAAGTGGTTAAGATGAAAGATGCGCCTGAATCCCCGGGAGATTTTGACATGATCCTGCAAAATGCAGAAGGCATCAAAAAGCAAATCTACTTTGATAATCCTGAAGTGAACCCGAATAATGCCATTTTAGACGAGCTAAATTCTTTCGCCGATGCTATTAATAACAATACCACTCCTGTTGTTAGTCTTGAGCAGGGAACAAAAGCATTAGAGGTGGCCAAACAAGTAATCAACTCTTTTTAACCAAATTTATCTTTAATCAGTTAATATGAAAAATATAGCAGTCATTGGAGCAGGAACAATGGGTAACGGAATTGCCCACACTTTCGCCCAATTTGGATATAAAACAAATCTTATTGATATCTCTGAAAAATCTCTTGAAAAAGGGATGAAGACCATTTCAGGAAACCTGGATCGCATGGTCGCCAAAGAGAAAATTTCAGAAGACGACAAAAAGAACACCCTCGATAATATAAGCACATACACTAATATCGCTGAAGGTGTTAAAGACGTTGATCTTGTGGTAGAAGCAGCTACCGAAAATGTAGAACTTAAGCTTTCCATTTTTAAGCAACTCGACGAACTTTGTTCCGGGAATACAGTTCTTGCTTCCAACACCTCTTCCATTTCGATCACCAAAATTGCTTCGGTTGTCTCTAACCCAGAAAGAGTTATTGGTATGCATTTTATGAATCCTGTGCCTGTCATGAAACTGGTAGAGATCATAAGAGGGTATACCACCAGCGATGAAGTAACAAACAGCATCATGGACCTTTCAAAAAAGCTGAAAAAAGAGCCCGTTGAGGTTAATGATTACCCGGGATTTGTTGCCAACCGCATCCTGATGCCTATGATCAATGAATCTATTGAAACCCTCTACAACGGTGTTGCCGGTGTACAGGAGATCGATACAGTGATGAAACTGGGAATGGCACATCCTATGGGACCACTTCAGTTAGCCGATTTTATTGGACTTGATGTTTGCCTTTCTATTCTTGAGGTGATGTATAACGGCTTCAAAAACCCAAAATATGCTCCATGTCCTTTGCTTGTGAATATGGTACAGGCAGGCAAAATGGGGGTAAAATCTGGAGAAGGTTTCTATGATTATTCTGAAAGCAGAAAAGCAGAAAAAGTTTCGGCACAGTTCGACTCCTAATCATTTTCTTGCAACCTAAACAATGACACATTGGCAAAAATAGTCCCTTTTAAGGCTGTTCGGCCTTCACGGGAAAAAGTGGGCCTTGTTCCTTCACGGCCTTTTCAGGAATATTCGGTTGAAGAAGTTAAATTTCAGCTGGAACATAACCCGTTCTCCTTTCTACATATTATAAATCCCGGCTATAAGTTTCAGAAAGAAATTTCGGGAAGTGAGCGCTTTCAGTTAGTGAGGAATCGATACCTGGAGTTCAAGGAAGAAGGTATTTTTATAAGAGATGAGAAGCCGGCTTACTACATTTATAAAACGATCTCTCGTAATGAAACCTACTGCGGTATTATTGCCGCGACCAGTGTTGCAGATTATGAGAACGATGTCATAAGGAAACATGAGGATACCATTTCTCAACGCGAGAAATTGTTCAAAGATTACCTGGATACCGTGGGCTTTAACACCGAACCGGTCCTGCTCACCTACCCCGACAATGAGGTGATCAACAGTATTACTGCACAAGTCATGTCGCAACGGGCCGAATATGAATTCACCTCACTCAACCGGGACACCCATTATCTTTGGGTGGTTGATGGGGAAGAACTCACGGGCCAAATTAGAGCCGAATTCGAAAAAATGAAGGCAGTTTACATTGCCGACGGACACCATCGCAGCGCTTCATCCTGGTTACTTGCAAAAGAGTCGGCTAAAAAGAACCCTAACCATACCGGGGAAGAGCCCTACAACTTCTTTTTAAGCTACATGATAGCCGAAAGCAACCTTAAACTCTATGAATTTAATCGGCTTGTAAGAGACCTCAACGGGTTGAGCAAAAAGGAATTTTTGATGCAACTGGATGAATGGTTTAGGATTGAGAACCGTGGTGGTAAGCTTTACAAACCTTCCAAAAAACATCATTTTTCGATGTATTTGGACAAGGAGTTCTATTCTTTATACCTGCGCAAGACCAGGTATGAATTCACCGATTCTTTAAGTGCGCTTGACCCGTATATTCTTTTCATCAAGATCCTGAAGCCCCTGCTGGGCATTGAGGATCTCAAAAATGATTTGAGAATTTCGTACCTTCCCGGTGGAAACCAAACTTTTGAAGTAAAGAAAGCCGTAGACGAAGGGCATTATGCCGTAGGCTTTGGAATGCTATCTCTTACTACAGACGAGGTTAAACAAATCGCCGATGAAGGCTTAACCATGCCTCCAAAAAGTACCTGTATAGAACCCAAACTGCGCAGCGGACTTACCGTTTACGAATTTTAAAGCTTTCAAAAAATCGCATTTTTGACCATGAATGTTTCAGAAAATATCAAAAAAATAAAGGCTGAAATCCCTTCAGAAGTCACTCTGGTCGCAATATCCAAGACCAAGCCAAATAAAGACATTTTAGGGGCTTATCAAGAAGGGCAACGCATCTTTGGAGAAAACAAGATCCAGGAGATGACACAAAAATGGGAAGAACTTCCCAAGGATATTCAATGGCACATGGTTGGGCATGTACAAAGGAACAAGGTGAAATACATGGCTCCTTTTGTAGAGCTTATTCATGCCGTTGACAGTTTAAAACTCCTTAAAGAGATTAATAAACAGGCAAAACAACATGACCGTATCATCAATTGTCTCCTTCAGATAAAAATCGCCGAGGAAGACACTAAATATGGAATAGATGTTGAAGAAGCAAAATCTATTTTGAGCTCCAAAGAATATTCAGAAATGTCTC
>JBAVJE010000247.1:0-7359 GCA_049687615.1 Salinimicrobium sp.
GAATTACCTTTTGAGGCTACCGGAAGCCAGATACGATCAATTCCTGCATCGGCCCAGTCGTCAACCTGCTCAGAAAGAATATCCCACCATTCAAAGCGGGGCTCTACATCCCAGTAAAAAGCCTGCATCATCACCCGGCTTCCATTGTCGTAGCTTGCAAGATCAAGAGGCTCTATAGTGGCTACAGGAGGATTTTCTTGACCACCCCCTCCCGGCTTAGGTTCGGAATTATCGTCGTCTTTAGAACATGCTCCCAGAGCGAGTAGCAGGGATAACATGAACATCATTAAAAATTTATTGTTTTTCATAGAAAAGTGTTTTATCAAAAAAGGCTGCCCTGAAGCAGCCTTTCCTGGAGTGAGATTTTATTATTCTGCAGGCGTTTGTTCAATAAAAATGTATCTGCCTGTTAGGTCGTTAAACCACACGTTATAAATTCCGGCTTTAGTAACAATAATATCGTCACCGGTAGCTTGTCCACTAGGGAAATTTTCACCGCCACCCCAGTTGACACCCCAGTCCTGGTTAGCTCTAAATTTAATTCCAGCTTCTAAAAGTTCAACGTCCTTAGCATACCACAAGTGAGGGTTAAAGTCTGATTTGGTTAAAAGAACATCTGGTGCAGGATTATCATCATTTGGCCAGCCTACAGTAGTTCCTGCTCCAACAAGCCCGATCATATCGTAAGTTGTGGCAGCACTTGCATCATAAGATTCAAACGAATAGGTCATTTCATCTGTATTCATGGTGAAAGCGAAATAACCTTCAGAATTTACAGGGAATGCGCCTGGATCACCACCTAAAATTGTACTGTTGCTCAAAGCACCGTTGTCAAGTCCCCATTGTGGCTGCCATTCGCCTAAAGTTTCCAATAGCTTAAAGCCTTCGGTATCGGCGCTTCCAGCGAATCTACCGGTATAATAGTAAATATTCAGATTGGTAGGATCTCTAAACAACGGAGTGTTATTGTTGTCTGGATTCCATCCTGCGGCAGTCACGTCTCCCACGAGGTAAAAGTTTACATATTCGGCTTCAGTTGGAATAACTGCAGAGAAAGATACAATTGGGGAAATGTGCGCCATTTCTCCTGCAGTACCTGGAGAAGCGACAACTCTAAAGTACAGGGTGATGGTGTTATTCGCATCTAACTCCGCGTCTTTGACTAATTTAATGAGTTGGCCAGCTGTTACATCTACGTTATTAGAGGGAGTGCTTCCTATTGGCTCTGAAGTTTCAAAATCTTCTGTTAGAGATCCTTGAAGTTCATAATTGATGTTGGTTGGCACTTCTACATCTATCTCGTTCCATACAAAACGCTCGACCACATCACCTGCTTCCATTTCGGTAAGGTCATAGTTTGAAGCAAAGGCATTGGTAAAATGTATTCCTTCTGCATCTGGATTTGCAATAAAGACCACATCATCATCACTCGAACAGGCGTTGAAACCTATAAGAGCAACAAAAGCTAATAATAATATTGATAATTTTTTCATTGTTCTCATTTTATAATAAAATTAGTATCCTGTATTTTGTGTTAAATTGGTGTTTACTCCTAGATCGGAAGCCGGGATTGGATAAAGGTTTCTGAAAGCAGCAGTGGTTGTACCCTGGGGAACATCACCTTTCCACGCCCAAACTCCGTTTTCGGTGAAGCGGTTGAAACGGATAAGATCTGTTCTTCTATGCCCTTCCCAGTATAATTCTCTTCCTCTTTCGTTGAGTAAAAAGTTAAGGCTAATATCACCAGCTGTAACCTGGCCGTTACCGGCTCCATAGGCTCTTGTTCTTAGTTTATTAATGTAGGTCACTGCCTGGTCCAGGTTAGTGTTGGTCCTGAAAGCAGCTTCAGCATACATAAGATAAATATCTCCAAGCCTGAACATCGGGAAGTCTGTATCTACATGTTCCCCGGTGGCATCGCTTCCCTGGTTACCATTAACATCAATGTTTTTGAATTTACCTACTGCATAACCATCATTAAAATTGCTTATGGTTTTGATCTCAAGTTCCTGGCCTTCTGTATAGAACATTTCTCTGTCATCTGCAGAATCGGCTCCGTCAGGAAAAAGATTTACAAATTCAGGAGTTGTTCTTAATCCACCCCAACCTGAGTTTACACCAAATTCAGCAGGATCCATATCTCCACCAATTGATGCATGAATCACAAAAGTTAAACCTCCATAAGAGTTGGTGTTGATACCATCAAAGGTAATTGGAAAAATAACCTCATTTTGTGCACCATTAACGTCATTGTCTGCAAGGAAAAGTTTCTGGTAGTCATCTACCAAAGTATATCCGGCATCTATAACTTTTTGAGAATAGGTAAGCACATCTGCATATCTTGGAGTACCGGTGTAAGTTTCAGCATTTAAATATAGCTTGGCTAAAAGGGTCCAAACGGCTGCCTGATCTGCCCGGCCATATTCGTTTTGGTTTGCCGCTACGATCTTATCTTCGATATCCAAAAGTTCACTCTCGATATAATTAAAGAGTTCTTCTTTCTGGATCTGCTCTGGAAGAAAAGCCCCGATAGGACTTTCTTCGGTTATGAAAGGAGGGTTTCCAAAAAGGTCTAAAGCGTGATAGTAACTTAAGGCTCTTAAAAATCTTGCCTCAGCTCTAAATTGCTTTATTTCTGTAATTTGAGATTCATCGAATCTGGCATTTAGATTTTCATCACTTGACTGGCGAACGTATTCATTTGCCTGTGCAATTTGGTACATAAGTCTGGAATACATGGTACGAATAAATTCGTTTCCTGATGTCCAGTTCTGCCCATGCAGGTCGGCAATAGTTCCATCGTTCCATCCAATGATTGCTTCATCTGTTGGCAGTTCCTGCAACATCCAGTATAGACGTAAATATTGCGAGAATCCTTCGTCCAGACCTAAAAGGTCAGGTTCACCTGCTGGTCCTTCCTGTCCACTTATGGCCAACCCTGCATACAGTTTAGCCAGGAACTGCTTATAAGCAGCTGTATCCTGAAGCAACTGTTGTGGTACCTGCCGGTTATCTTCGGGTTGTAGATCTAAATCTTTCTCACAGGACCCCAGAACGGTAAGGCTGAGGAAGATGAGGAAGAATGATTTTATTTTGTTATTCATTTTCATTGTTTTTTTCCTAAAAAGTTAAATTTAAGCCTACTGTATAGGTTCGCGGTCTTGGATAGAAATTATTATCTATACCTCCTGAAATTTCGGGATCAAGGCCGTCGTAGTCAGTAATAGTCAACACATTGCTAACTGTTAATGAAGCCCGGAAATCGACTTTTTCTCCCGGCATTAAATATCCAACAGAAACATTATCCAATTTTACAAAATCTGAACTCTGCACGTAATAATCAGAGAAGAACTGACTTTCATCAAAATCTGTCTTCAGAATGTTTGAGTTAAAGTTTGAATAATAGGGCTGTGGAGTATCGGTACCTGCACCTCTAAATCCAGAACTTGACTGGGCGTTGTTATACATATATCCACCAAAGCTTCCTCTCCAGGTAAAACTAAAATCGAAATCTTTATAGGTGAAATTACTGCTCAACCCCATGTAGAAGTCAGGAGAGGCTTTTTTGTAAGGCTGACGGTCAGCTTCTGTAATGGTATTATCTCCATTTACATCAACATACGCTCCTTCGATTGGATCTCCATTTGAATCGTATACCTGACGGTAAACAAAGAAGGTGGTAGGGTCAATTCCTTTTTTCCAGATCTGGATCATGTTACCAACTCCTCCACTTATCCCACCCTGTGGAATAAAGAAGTTTGGATCATCTCCCAACGATAATTTTGTAATTTCAAGATCCTGAAATGTAATGTTATAGTTAAGACCCCAGTTAATATCATCTGTTTGAATGATCTTGCCATTAAGACCTAATTCAATACCCTTACTTACTGTTTCTCCAACATTAGTAACTAATCTATCAGAGAGGTTAGCACCGGCAGGAACAGGTACTTCGGCCAGAAGGTTCTCAGTAGTTCTGTGATAAGCATCTACACTACCTGTGAAACGATCATTAAAAAATCCGAAATCAATACCCGCGTTATAGGTTTGTAACTCTTCCCATTTTAGGTCTTTATCATATTCTTCGGGACGAAGAGTGGGATAAAATTGATTTCCAAACTGGTAGCTGGCTCCTCTTTGACTTGGAGTATATATCCCGATATAACCGTAGTTGCTTCCAATTTCCTGGTTCCCTGTTACACCATATCCTGCTCTAAGTTTAAGCTCTGATAATATCTCAGAATCCTTAAGGAAATCTTCATTGTTGATTTTCCATCCAACAGAAACTGCGGGGAAGGAGCTCCAGCGATTGTCTTTACTAAATCTTGAAGATCCGTCCATTCTATAACTACCTGAAATGAGGTATTTATCATCAATATCAAAACTTGCTCTGGCAAAATAAGATTCCAGGGCGTTTCTATCGATTGAAATTGGGTTAAGCGCCCAGTAGTCTTCTACATTCTGATTTGATACCCTCTGCTGACTTGAAACAAAGAACTCTTGATAAGAGTGACCTGCAGTAAGATCAACATTCGTGTTAATAGATTCTAAGTATGGCTTATAGTTAAAATAGAAGTCTAAAAGCTGATTTCGGTTCATACCCCAGTACACTTCCTCATCTGCTATGTCCATAAGGTTTGCCGCAGATGTTATAGGACGTGAATTATAACCGTCATTTTCTGAATAATCGATACCCGCGTTTAAATTAAAACGAAGATCTTCAATTAACGGTATTCTGTAATCTACATTGAAGTTGGAGATTATTCGCTTTGTTTTTCCTTCATCAATACGTTGTTGGAGAAGGGCCAGTGGGTTACGCGTTGCTTGTTGCAGGGCAACGCCATCAGCGTCGGTCCATTCATAATAGCCCCCATAGCGGCTGTTTTCGTCATAAACAGGTTTAGTAGGATCAAAACTAACTGCTGCACCAATTGCTCCTTCGTCTGCAAAATTATTCTGGTCTATACTTCCTTTAGCAGTAAGAGTAAGTTTAAGGTCATTGTCCAGTAGATCATAATTAAAAGCGGTGTTTAAAGCGTTTCTTTGGTAAAGATCTGTCTTTAAAACCCCAGTCTGTGAAGTATGGTTATAATTAAGTCTATAGTAAAAATTATCAAGACCCTGAGATACAGTGATGTTGTGGATAGCACCTACCGAAGTTTGGTAGATCTCATCCTGCCAATCGGTATTCGCATCGCCTAAAAGGTCAAGGTTTGTACCCGGAGTGGTTTCAATAATACTTCTATATTGGTCGGCATCTAAAACATCAACTTTCTCTACTATACTTCCTATGGAAGCTTTAAGGTCATATTCAAATTTTAGATCTGAATTCTTTTTACCTTTTTTAGTAGTGATAAGAATAACCCCGTTTGATGCTCTTGAACCGTAGATGGCAGTTGCCGAAGCATCCTTAAGTACAACGAAATCCTGGATTTCATTAGGGTTGATGGCATTTAATTGGTTTCTTACTCCCTGTACTCCTCTTTGATCTAACGGAATCCCGTCTACAACGATAAGTGGAGAGTTATTGGCAGAAAGAGAGGACCCGCCTCGAATTCTAATTTCAGTTCCACCACCTGGTGCTCCACTACTTGATGTAATGCGAACCCCGGCAGATTTACCCTGGATCAACTGTTCAGGAGAAACAATAGAACCTTGATTAAAATCTTCGGTGGAAAGTTGTTGCACGGCACCGGTTGCATCCTGTCTCCTGGTAGAGCCGTATCCAATTAAGACGACTTCTTCAAGAATAGCTGCATCGGGTGCTAATTGAATGTTAATAGTTTCCTGACCTGTATAAGGTACTTCCTGAGAGGCAAACCCTATATATGAATAGACAATGACATCATCGAGATTCACATTCTCAAAAGTGTAATTTCCGTCAAAATTTGTAGTTGTACCTCTGTTGGTGCCCTTAATAATAATGTTGGCGCCAGGAATAGGCATTCCGGTGTCCCGTTCAGTTATAGTACCGGTTACCGTAGATTGCGCAAAAAAGCTCATTGGCATCAAAAAGAGGAGAAGCAATGTGCTTTTAATTAGTGTTTTCATAAACTTGCTTTGTTAGGTTTAACAATATTGAACCTTATATTTTTACTTACCGGGAATAAAAGTAGGTATTTTCCGTCTAGGGAATTGATGATTAAAGTCATACAGGGGTTTCGAAAACGATTTCGTGTTGAAAACTTTATGAAATTATTACTTTAGTCAATATTTGTTTTAGATTTACCATTTTTAAAGAACTAAGACTAAAATATCTTCAATATGAAGCCAAAACTAACTCTAAAACAGATAGCGAGAGAACTGGATGTTTCGGTTTCCACAGTTTCAAAAGCTTTACGTGACAGTATCGAAATCAGCGAAGAAACGAGACAAAAAATCAAAGCTTTTGCAAAACTGTATAACTACAAGCCCAATAATATTGCCTTAAGCCTTAAAAACAGGAAGACACACACCATTGGGATTATACTTCCCGAAATCATACATGACTTTTTTTCGACCGTAATTAGTGGGGCCGAGGAGGTTGCCAATAAAAGGGGATATAATGTCATTATATGTCTCTCTAATAATTCGTTCGACCGGGAAGTGATGAATATGGAGATTCTCGCTAACGGAAGTACAGATGGTTTTATTCTTTCAATAGCCAAGGAGACCCAGCAAAAAGGGGATTATCATCACCTTAAAGAGGCCATTAGCCAGGGAATGCCTGTGGTGCTTTTTGATCGGGTGGTAGATGAAGTTGAATGTGATAAGGTAATTATTGACGATACTGCCGGAGCAAAAAAGGCGGTACAGCATCTTATCGACATAGGTTGCAAAAAGATAGGTGTAGTGACCACAGTGGATTATGTGAGTGTGGGAAAATTTCGCACCGAAGGTTACAGACAAGCCTTAAATGAAAATCAAATTCCTCTGGATGAAAATCTGATCTTAAAAATTGAAGATGTAGACAATAGTGAAGAGCAAATCATCAATTTCCTTAAAGAAAGGGAGATGGATGGACTGTTTGCCGTTAATGAGCAGTTTTGTGCCAGCGCAATAAAAGGGTTTAATAAGAAAGGACTTAGTGTGCCCGATGACGTTTCGGTCATTGGCTTTTCTGATGGGGAGCTTTCTAAGAGGTTTATTCCTGGAATGACCACAATCAATCAACATGGTGCGGCAATTGGTGCACGTGCAGCCGAACTTCTTATAAACCGCCTCGAAAAACCGGTAGATTCGGAAGAAAAATTTGAAACCTCTGTCATCGAAACCAGTCTTGTGAAAAGGGAATCCACACGCGAGAAATAAAAAAATCCTGTTTCATTTATTTTTCTATCTTTGCCTCGATTTTTATCAGAGCTTATATTTTTACTTCCCATC
>JBAVJE010000248.1:0-6605 GCA_049687615.1 Salinimicrobium sp.
AGCAAAGGTTGATCAGGCCAATAAGGATAAAGGCAGTAAGAATGAGCAACATCTAAGTTAAAGGGGTTAATTTGCGGTCTGTGGCTTGTCGCAGTCGCCTCGTTCTTCGGGCAATTTTCCGCAGAAGCTACAAGCTTCCCCTTCCTTGTTGAGAAAAGGACTTTGGCTGGCACAGGTGCCGCTGAATTTCCCTTCTTTCTTTCCCCAGATTTTTATGGCGATCCCTGCAAACGCAAGGGCTAAAAGTACAATCGTAATTAATAAAAGTTTCATAAATAAAATTTTTACAAAAATAAGGATTAGTGCGCAGTGCGCGAATGATAACCCGAAAAAAATTAAAGCTTTATTACATTCTTTCTCTAAAATTTTATTCCAGGCTAATGTACAGTCGATGAACCTAACTATTCCTTGCAAAAAGGACACCAAAAAGGAAAGGGCTTGAGAATAAAAGCCATTCTCTTGATGAGCCCGACATTTCTGCGTAGGGGTTATATTCCCTTAAAGATCCTGAAGGAAAGGAGCCAATAAAAATATAATTTTTGGGACCTGATTTTGAGGCCCCTTTAATTAGAAAATATTTACTTCCGGTGCTATCTCTATACCGAATTTTTTAAGTACGGTTTGCCTGATCATTGCCGACAGTTCCAGTATCTCTGCGCCTGTGGCATTGCCATAATTGACCAGTACCAGGGCTTGATTTTTATGTACACCCGCATCACCTTTACGGAAACCTTTCAGTCCGGCCCGGTCAATGAGCCATCCCGCCGGAATTTTTACCGTTTCTTCATCAAGGACATAAAATGGCATTTCCGGAAAGTTTTTCTGAAGCTGTTCCAGATCCTTTTTCAGTATTACCGGATTTTTAAAGAAACTGCCGCTATTGCCCAGTTCCCGGGGATCGGGAAGTTTAGCTTGACGAATGCTGATGATAGCTTCAGAAATATCTTTTATTCCCGGATCGCTGATGCCTTTATCCTTTAAAAAGCTTTCAATAGAGCCGTAAGACATATTGAGTTGATGATCTTTCTTCTTGAGCCGGAAACTAACATCGGTAATAATATACTTTCCTTTTTCAGAATTTTTAAAGATAGATTCTCTATAGCCAAACTCACATTCTTCCCTACGGAAGGTTTTAAGCTCCAAGGTTTGTATATCTAGTGCCGAACAGGATTCAAAGGTGTCTTTTATTTCTACACCGTAAGCCCCAATATTCTGAATTGGAGTAGTACCAACGTTGCCGGGGATCAAAGAGAGATTCTCAATCCCTCCGAAGCCTTTATCGATGCAGAAAAGTACAAATTCATGCCAGTTTTCGCCGGCCATGGCTTTGATAACAACTTCCTCTTCGTTTTCCCAGGTTATTTCAATTCCCTTAAAGTTGATGTGAACTACCGTTTTTTCAAGGTCCCGGGTGAGTAGCATATTACTGCCGCCCCCGAGAATGAAAAGCTCTGAAGCATATACCTGCTTCAGAAGATCTTTTAGCTCCTCAAGACTTTCTACTTCAACAAATTTAGCTGCCTTTACATCAATGCCAAAGGTATTGTAAGGCTTTAGGGAAAAATCGGTATATGTTTTCATTATCCCTGGTATGCTTTCAAAGCTGCTTTAAGGATCTCGAGCGCTCTTCTTAGGTTTTCTTCTTTAAGCACATAGGCAATCCTTACCTGATTCATTCCCGTATTTGGAGTAGAGTAGAATCCTGCTGCGGGCGCAACCATTACTGTTTCGTTGTCAAGCTCAAAGCTTTCCAATAGCCATTTTGCAAAATCTTCGGCATCTTTTATTGGAAGCTCGGCAATACAGTAGAAAGCGCCTTTGGGTTTGGCTACTTTAACGCCGTCGATCTTTTCAAGGCCTTCAATGAGGAGATTTCTTCTGGAAGTATATTCTTCTATAACTTCTTCAAAATATTCGGCAGGAGTATCAAGAGCTGCTTCACTGGCAATTTGGGCGAAGGTTGGCGGACTTAATCTTGCCTGGGCAAATTTCATGGCGGTGGCCATTACTTCTTTGTTTTTTGATGCCATACATCCTATCCTTGCTCCACACATGCTATAGCGTTTGGACACAGAATCTATCATTATGGCGTTCTGTTCCAGCCCGGGAATGCTCATGATGGAATAGTGTTTTGCTCCGTCGTAAGCAAATTCGCGATAAACCTCGTCGGCAACGATGAAAAGGTCGTGTTGCTTAACGATTTTTGCCAGTTGTTCGATCTCTTCTTTGGTGTACAGGTATCCCGTAGGATTACCCGGGTTACAGATCAAAATAGCCTTTGTCTTTGGAGTGATGAGTTTCTCAAATTCGGAAATAGGAGGAAGGGCGAAATCTTCTTCAAATTTGGACTTCACGGGAACAACTTTCACTCCGGATGCGGTCGCGAAACCATTGTAATTAGCGTAGAAAGGTTCGGGAATGATCACTTCGTCGCCGGCATCGCAAATACTTCCCATGGTGAAAAGCAAAGCTTCGGAGCCTCCGGTAGTAATAATCAATTCATTAGCGGAAACATCAATATTGTGATTTCTGTAATAAGCAGAAAGTTTGTTGCGGTAACTTTCAAATCCGGCCGAATGGCTGTAGGAAAGAACCTCGATATCGTTGTTCTTGACTGCTGCCAAGGCTTTGGCAGGGGTTTTAATATCGGGCTGTCCGATATTTAACTGGTAAATAGTACGACCTTTTTTGATGGCTGCTTCAGCAAAAGGTACAAGTTTTCTTATGGGTGATTCGGGCATGGCCTGCCCTTTATTTGAAATGCTTGGCATAATTCTCAATTTTAGGCCTACAAAGTTGCGAAAATTAATCTTACTCGCCGGAAAATTTCGTATTTTTTGTAGAGTTCAAATT
The DNA here is from genome assembly GCA_049687615.1 of Salinimicrobium sp. Taxonomy (GTDB): domain Bacteria; phylum Bacteroidota; class Bacteroidia; order Flavobacteriales; family Flavobacteriaceae; genus Salinimicrobium. The sequence goes on from JBAVJE010000248.1 coordinate 2,854, forward strand.
TCGGCATCATGCGAAGGAAAGTGCTGCTTTTATTGTTCTTATTTTTTGGTTGCTGTTTTATTTACGGCCAGGGGGGATTCATTATTAAAAATGACCGCAAAAGCACCCGGATTAGGTTTGAACTGGTGAACAACCTTATCATTATACCTGTAAAGCTGAATGGCCTGGAACTGTCTTTTCTACTGGACACCGGCGTAAATACTACTATACTTCTTGATCTTGAGCCACAGGATAGTCTCGAATTGCGTAATGCTGAAAAAATTCAGCTTCGCGGCCTTGGGGGGCTCGAGCTCATAGATGCCTACAAATCTTCTGGAAATGTGCTGGAAATTGGAAAGTTGAAAAACGATGAGCTTGATCTTTTTGTGATTTATGATAAAGAGATCAACTTTTCTCCAAGGCTGGGAGTGGTCATAAACGGCATCATAGGAAGTGAATTTTTTAAAAACTTTGTTGTAGAGATCAACTACAGCAGCAAATTCCTCAGGGTTCATGATCCATCACAGTTTAATAAAAAACTGGGGAAATACGAGAGGCAGCCTTTATATTTTTACCGTAACAATCCTTATTTACTTTCCGGGATAGAAGTGGGTAATAAAGCTTACGAGGCGATGCTTTTATTGGATAGTGGTCTAAGCGATGCCGTGTGGATCTTTCCGCAGAGCCTCGACCTGAAAGTTCCTGAGAATTCATTCCACGACCATTTGGGGTTTGGCCTGTTAGGGGATGTCACCGGAAAACGGGGCAGGATCGAATCAATGTATCTTGGGAAAACGGTACTCAAAGGGATTACTGCTTCTTTTCCTGACAGTACTTCGATCCAGGGCCTGAATATGTTTACCGAACGTAACGGGAGCATTGGGGGAGAATTGCTTAAAAGGTTCAACCTTGTGATGGATTATAGCAACAGCGCTATGTATCGCAAAAAGAACAAAAATTTTGGACAGCCGTTCAACTACAATATGAGTGGAATTGTCCTGGAGCACGGCGGATTGTTGATCATAGAAAGCTTCGAAACTGCAGTGAAACCGGTGTTGCCGGCAAATGAAGGAATAGAAGTTTTTAAGACCCCAATTGTCTATAAGAAATTTGCGCTACAGCCATCTTTTCGCATTGCGAGAGTAAGGGAAAATTCTCCCGGTTTTCATGCCGGGTTGCAGGAGGGAGATATATTGGTAAAAATAAACAGGAAAAAAGCCTATCACTACACCCTGGAAGAGTTAACACATATTTTGTCATCTGAAGAGGGGAAATTAATTATGCTTGAGGTGGAAAGAGATGGAGTGAAAAAAAAATTTGAGTTTAGGCTCAAAAAAGTTCTCTAAATAAAAAAACCCCTTCCTAAAGGGAAGAGGTTTTAAAGTTTTAAAAAAGTGAATTTTTAGCTCTTTTCGGGAAGTATTGTACCCTTTATCTTAAGAGATTTTGCAGGTTCTTCGGCGTTAGAATACACTGTTATGGTCTTCCTTATTGGCCCCACCCGTGTAGTGTCATACTTCACCTTTATTTCACCTGTTTTACCCGGCAAAATAGGGTCTTTTGGTTTTTCGGGAATGGTACAGCCGCAGCTTGATGAAACGTCTGTGATCACCAAAGCTACATTACCTGTATTGGTGAACTCAAAAACCCGAACTCCATCACTTCCTTTTTCAATTTCGCCATAGTCTATTACGTCAGACTTGAATTCCATTTTTGCAACTTCTTGCGCTTGAACAGCTAGTCCGGCAAAAAGAAAAATGGCAATTGCTACTAATTTTTTCATGTTTTTTGGTTTTACAGAATTGTAAATATACTATTTATAGCATATAAAAGACAAAAAAACGTGTTTCCAAATCTCCTGCCTTTTTTAATCCTGAAGTTATAATTACTTTTGTCCCTTATTCCAATAATCGCACCAAAAAATGTCTATAGCATCAAAATACGTCGCCCGGGAGGTAGAAAATAAATGGTATGAATACTGGCTGGAAAACGGTTTTTTCCATTCCGAAGTAGATGATAGAGAACCATACACCATTGTCATACCCCCGCCAAACGTCACGGGAGTACTCCACATGGGGCACATGCTCAATAACACCATACAGGATGTTTTGATTCGCCGCGCACGTCTTAAAGGCTATAATGCCTGCTGGGTGCCTGGAACAGATCATGCCTCTATAGCTACAGAAGCTAAGGTGGTTGCCAAACTCAAAGCCGAAGGTATTGACAAAAATAGCCTGAGCCGTGAAGAATTTTTAGGTCATGCCTGGGAATGGACGCACAAGCACGGAGGAATAATCTTGGAACAGCTTAAGAAACTCGGGGCTTCCTGTGACTGGGAGCGAACCAAATTCACCATGGATGACGATATGTCGGCATCGGTAATAAAAGTCTTTGTAGACCTTTATGAAAAAGGGCAAATTTATCGCGGTTACCGAATGGTAAACTGGGATCCTGAGGCAAAAACCACACTTTCAGATGAAGAGGTTATCTACCAGGAGCGACAGGGACAGCTGTTCTACCTGCAATATAAGGTAGAAGGAAGTGAAGATACACTTACTATCGCCACGACCAGGCCAGAAACCATTTTGGGAGATACAGGAATATGTATTAATCCTAATGATGAAAGATTTTCTCATTTAAAAGGGAAAAAGGCGATCGTTCCTCTTTGCGAGCGCGTGGTGCCAATAATTGAAGATGAGTACGTGGACATGGAATTTGGGACCGGATGCCTTAAAGTCACGCCGGCTCATGATGAGAATGATAAGGTACTTGGAGACAAGCATAATCTGGAAGTGATTGATATCTTCCATGATGATGCTAGCCTTAATTCCTACGGAATGAACTATGAGGGTATGGATAGGTTTGCAGCCCGAAAAGCCATTGTAAAAGAACTAAAGGAGAAAGGAATTCTTGTAAAAACTGAAGATTATGTAAATAAGGTAGGAACCAGTGAACGTACAGGTGCAGTGATCGAACCAAAGCTAAGCGATCAATGGTTTTTGAAGATGAAAGAACTGGCGCAGCCAGCGCTTGATGCCGTGCTTGATAAGGAAGTGAATCTGGTGCCCGAAAAATTCATTAATACCTACAGGCATTGGATGGAAAATGTTCGCGACTGGAACATTTCCCGACAGTTGATCTGGGGGCAACAAATACCTGCCTATTTCTATGGTGATGGCAAGGAAGATTATGTGGTTGCCGAAACTATAGAAGACGCGGTAAAAAAGGCACAGAAGAAAACTGGAAATTCAACATTGACTGCTCAGGATCTTACGCAGGACCCTGATGCTCTCGATACCTGGTTCTCTTCCTGGCTCTGGCCAATATCTGTGTTTAATGGTATTCTGGAGCCTGATAACAAGGAGATCAATTACTATTATCCCACAAATGACCTGGTGACGGCTCCGGAGATCCTTTTCTTCTGGGTGGCCAGGATGATTATTGCGGGATATGAATACAGGGGACAAAAACCATTCAATAACGTTTACCTCACCGGAATTGTGCGCGATAAACAGCGCCGAAAAATGTCCAAATCTCTCGGTAATTCCCCAGATCCACTTGATTTGATCGACAATTACGGGGCAGACGGGGTTCGTGTAGGAATGCTCTTGAGTTCTCCGGCAGGTAACGATCTCATGTTTGATGAAGATCTTTCTAAACAGGGAAGTGCGTTTGTTAACAAAATATGGAATTCATTTAAGCTGGTAAAATCCTGGGAAATTTCCGAAAATAAAGAACAGCCGGAGTCTTCAAAGCTTGCCATAGACTGGTAC
>JBAVJE010000249.1:0-1550 GCA_049687615.1 Salinimicrobium sp.
ATGGTTGTTTTAAACCGCTTTTCGAATAAAATTGAACAACTAGGCAAGAGGCCTGTTCCGAATATCATCGGAGAAAGAATCTCAAGGTTGCCTGCACTTAGCTAAGCTAAAGTGAGTAAAAGTATATACCATGGCAGGAGTAGTAAATTATTTATCAGAGTCCTATAACGAATTAAAGAACCACGTTACCTGGCCAACCTGGCCGGAGGCTCAAAGACTTACCGTTGTTGTGGTGGTATTTGCCGTTCTTTTTGCCCTTGCGATATGGGGTGTAGATACTGTATTTAGTTCGGTTATCGAGCAATATTTTGAGTGGATTAAATCATAAATAGTATTGCTATGGCAGAAGTGAAAGACAAAAAATGGTATGTGGTTCGTGCCGTTAGCGGACAAGAGAATAAGGTTAAAGAATATATAGAGCGGGAGATCGCTCATGAAGGGCTTGAAGATTTTATCGATGATGTCCTTGTTCCTACAGAAAAAGTGATCCAAATACGAAACGGGAAAAAAGTAAATAAAGAACGCGTTTACTTTCCCGGTTATGTAATGATTCTTGCCAATATAGGTGGGGAAGTAACCCACGTGATTAAATCGATTAATGGTGTTATCGGATTTTTAGGGGAGACAAAAGGAGGAGATCCTGTGCCACTTAGAAAATCTGAAGTGAACCGCATGTTGGGTAAAGTAGATGAGCTTTCTGTAAAAGCTGACAATGTTGCTATACCGTTTACCATCGGGGAAACTATTAAGGTTATTGACGGTCCTTTCAACGGCTTCAACGGAACTGTTGAAAAAATCAATGAAGAAAAGCGGAAACTCGAGGTGATGGTGAAAATCTTCGGAAGGAAGACTCCATTGGAATTGAGTTACATGCAGGTAGAAAAAGTATAATAACTGTTACACACACATATTTTCGGTAGTTTTAGTCAAGCTTCCACTAACAAAACTATCATCTTAAATTTAGAAAAATGGCAAAAGAAGTAAGTAAAGTTGTTAAGTTACAAGTTCGCGGAGGTGCTGCTAACCCTTCACCACCGGTTGGACCAGCTTTAGGTGCTGCCGGGGTAAACATTATGGAGTTCTGTAAGCAGTTTAATGCCAGAACCCAGGATAAGCAAGGTAAGATTTTACCTGCAGTTATCACTGTTTATAAAGATAAATCTTTTGATTTTGTAATTAAAACCCCTCCGGCTGCAGTGCAAATATTGGAAGCTGCAAAGGCTAAAAAAGGGTCTGGTGAGCCAAACCGTAAGAAAGTAGCTAGTGTTTCTTGGGATCAGGTAAGAACCATTGCTGAAGATAAAATGCAGGACCTAAATGCATTTACTGTTGAGTCTGCAATGAAGATGGTGGCAGGTACAGCAAGATCTATGGGAATTACTGTAAAAGGACAGGCACCTTTTTAATCCAAAAAGAACTTAAAAATGGCAAAATTAAATAAAAAGCAAAAAGAAGCAGAATCTAAAATCGAGAATGGTAAGACCTATTCGGTTGCGGAGGCTTCAGCTTTAATAAAAGAGATTACCAACGTAAATTTTGATCCTTCTGTT
>JBAVJE010000250.1:0-7819 GCA_049687615.1 Salinimicrobium sp.
AGGTTTAATCAACAAAAAGATCGTCAAAGAGAAAAAGGCAGGGAAAACGGCGATAACATGGATACGCAAGGCGAAGGAGAATTCTAAATTCAAAGAACTTCATAAATAGCAAAAGCCGTCAATTGACGGCTTTTGCTATTTATATACCTTCCAAAAAGGTCAAAAAAAGAGGACTTTTCACAAAGTCCTTTCCTTTATATTTTCTCCTCTTCCAGGCGTTTCTTCTCTTTTCTTTCATCCATCTTTTCCTTTAAGGACCCGCCTATCCAGTAAGGAAGGATACCCACAAGGAAGAGCATTACCCAAAATCCCATTAATAAGATAATGACAAATGCTAAAAACCCTAGAAATTGATCAAATTCAAACATGTTTTTTCCTGATTTTTGAATCTTTGTCAAAGATAGAAAGTCTCTAAAGTACTCACAACAGTTTTTATTTAATTTTTTATGTTAAAAAATAATCGTTCTAAATCTTTAAAAATATGACATCTATCAGTCAATTTTGCTTGATTTAAACCCACTTAATTTTTACTAAAATGTAAATTTGTAGTAAATCATTATACAATTATGGACTATAGAATAGAAAAAGATACCATGGGGGAAGTAAAAGTTCCTGCCGATAAACTGTGGGGAGCACAAACCGAACGCTCCCGAAACAACTTTAAAATAGGTGCTCCTGCAAGCATGCCGATGGAGATTATTTACGGCTTTGCTTATCTCAAAAAAGCAGCAGCTTTTACCAACTGTGAACTTGGAACTTTAACTGTTGACAAGCGCGATCTTATCGCCAAAGTCTGTGATGAGATCCTGGAAGGAAAACACGACGACCAGTTTCCTTTGGTAATCTGGCAAACCGGAAGCGGTACCCAAAGCAACATGAACGTTAATGAAGTGATCGCCAACCGCGCACAGCAGCTGGCAGGGAAAAAAATAGGAGAAGGAGAAAAAGTACTGGCTCCAAATGACGATGTCAATAAATCACAGTCCTCTAATGACACCTTCCCTACCGGAATGCATATAGCAGTCTACAAGAAAATAATAGAAACCACTATTCCCGGGGTTAAAAAACTTCGAAATTCCCTGAAGAAAAAGTCTGAAGAATTTAAGGATGTAGTGAAAATTGGTCGTACCCATTTTATGGACGCCACTCCCCTCACTCTTGGGCAGGAATTCAGCGGCTATGTTTCGCAGCTGGACCACGGGCTTAAAGCTCTCGAAAATACCCTTCATCATCTTTCAGAACTTGCCCTTGGTGGAACCGCGGTAGGTACCGGGCTAAATACCCCAAAAGGTTATTCAAAAAGGGTTGCTGAATTCATCGCCAAATTCACTGAACTTCCGTTCATTTCGGCACCAAATAAATTTGAAGCTCTTGCCGCTCACGATGCCTTTGTAGAAACACACGGTGCCTTAAAAACCCTGGCTGTTTCTCTCAACAAGATCGCTAATGATATTAGAATGCTTGCCTCAGGACCCCGTAGTGGAATTGGAGAGATCAATATTCCTGCAAATGAGCCGGGATCTTCTATCATGCCGGGAAAAGTAAATCCAACCCAGGTGGAAGCCCTTACCATGGTTTGTGCCCAGGTAATAGGTAATGATGTTACCATCAATGTGGGTGGAATGCAGGGACAGTTTGAGCTCAATGTCTTCAAGCCCGTAATGGCCGCAAATATTTTGCAGAGCGCGCAGCTATTGGGAGATGCTTGCGCTTCTTTTGAAGAAAATTGTGCCTCAGGCATCGAGCCAAACAATTCAAGGATCAATGAACTGCTAAACAACTCCCTGATGTTGGTAACCGCTCTCAACACTAAAATTGGATATTACAAAGCTGCAGAAATCGCTAACACTGCCCATAAAAACGGTACTACTCTTAAAGAAGAAGCCGTAAACCTTGGATATGTAAGTGAAAAAGATTTTGATGAATGGGTGAATCCTAAAGATATGGTAGGCGGCTTAAATTAAAAATCTAAATATAAATTTAAGAGACCCTTTAAAAATGATATTTCTAAAGGGTCTTTTTTTTATGAATTCAAAAATTAAATACGCCATATCATGATTTTATATTACTTTAAGGGCCTATTTCCTACATAGAATGGATAAGAAAATTGAATTGGACTTTGGGGTTATTTTGATCGAAGATAAATTCATGGTAAGTGAACTACACGAGGGTGTCCTACTCGATGTCGAAAATAACCGAAAACTTTTGGCCCTCGGCCATGATACATTTAAAGGTGAGAACTATGGTTACATATCACATCGTGTAAATTCTTATGCGGTAGATCCCATGGTTTATCGTGAATCTGCAGACCATCCGCAGCTAAGAGCCATCGCGGTGGTATCTGACAAAGAAATGGTGAGAAAAAGCGCGCAGTTAGAGAAAAATTTCTATGTCAACAAAAACTGTTTCCAGATCTTCAGTTCTCTTGATGAAGCGAAGACCTGGATAAAAGAAGCCATCCTCTGTCAATCAAATGGTGAATCATTAAGCTGATATTCTTCCAGGAAGTTTCTTGACTTCTGAATAAAGGGCGCCATGACCACGTCTTCCTTGACCAGGGGCACTTCTATTCTGTAATCTGCTACAAGTTGCTCGAGAAATTCTGAAGTTTTGTAACCACCCCGGTAAGAAAGCGCCTGGGAAGCGTTGAATAGTTCTATCGCAAGAATGCTTTCTACATTGTCCAGAACCTTTATGAGCTTGGTAGCCGCATTGGCGCCCATGCTAACATGATCTTCCTGCCCATTTGAAGATACTATGGAATCTATGCTGGCAGGCGTACAAAGCTGCTTGTTCTGGCTCACTATGCTGGCCGCGGTATACTGCGGAATCATGAATCCGCTGTTTAAACCGGGAGCGTCTACAAGAAACGCCGGACCTCGCAAACCGGAAACCATTTGATAAATTCTTCTTTCTGAAATGTTACCCAATTCAGACATCGCTATCGCCAGATAATCCAACGCTAAGGCCAGTGGCTGCCCGTGAAAATTTCCGCCGGAAATAATCTTATCAGCATCCACAAAAATATTAGGGTTGTCTGTAACCGAATTGATCTCTGTCTTGAAGCTTTTGTGGACAAAATCCAAAGTGTCTTTTGTAGCGCCATGCACCTGAGGTATACACCTGAAGGAATAAGGATCCTGCACATTTTGCTTGGACTGCGCGGCGATTTCACTGCCTTCCAAAAACCTCCTGATCCTGTCTGCAGTCTTTACCTGTCCCCGATGCGGTCGCACCATATGAACCAGCTCATCAAAAGGAGACATGTTGCAGTCAAAAGCATCTACAGAAAGAGCTCCAATCACGTCGGCCCATAAAGAGAGCTTGAAAGCCTTTAATAAAGCGTAAATCCCATGCCCGCTCATGAATTGAGTCCCGTTAAGCAAAGCCAGGCCTTCCTTTGATTGCAGCACGACAGGTTCCCAGGAGAACTTATTCAGGATCTTTTCAGCCGGAAGAATCGTATCTTCATAATAAACTTCTCCTTTTCCAATCAAAGGCAGGGACAAATGCGCCAGCGGAGCCAGGTCTCCAGAGGCTCCCAAAGATCCCTGCGAATATACTACCGGCAGAATATCTTCATTAAAGAAATCGATAAGCCGGGTTACAGTTTCCAAAGAAACACCCGAATGACCGTAGCTAAGGGATTGTATCTTAAGCAACAACATAAGCCTTATAATGGGCTTAGATACCTTGTCTCCGGTTCCACAGGCATGTGACATCACAAGGTTTTCCTGCAGTTGGGTAAGATTTTCTGAAGAAATCTTCACATTACACAAGGAACCAAATCCCGTGTTGATACCGTAAATAGGAGAAGTATTCTCCTTCATTTTATCATTAAGATATTTTCTTGCTTTTTCGATGTTGGCAACTGCCTCTTCACTAAGGGCAAGGCATTTATTGTTTTTCAGGATATCCTGTATCTCTTCAAGATGAAGTATAGAAGAGCTTATATAATGACAATCTCTCATTGTTGGTTTGTTCTGTTGTTTTGATTTGGTTTAAAAAGGTCTAAAATGGCAGCCCCTGTATTGGCAGCAATATCTCCTGCAATCAGGCCTTCAAAACCCAATTTTTGGGCAGCTATGTCCCCCGATTTCCCATGAAGATATACTCCGAGGATAGCTGCTCGCAAAGGTTCATAACCCTGCGATACAAATGCTGTGATGATCCCGGTAAGTACATCACCGCTTCCGGCTGTAGCCATTCCCGGATTTCCGGTGCTGTTGATGTACATCTCTTCGGAAGTAATCGTAAATGTGTATGCGCCCTTGATTACCAGAATAACTTTATATTTCTCTACCAGCTGCTGGGCCATTTCCAGTTTTTGAAAATCGTTTTCCCAACTGCCAATGATACGTTCCAGCTCCTTAGGGTGTGGAGTGAGAATGCTTCCCTCGGGCAATAACTCGAGGAATTCTTTATTCTTTGCTATGATGTTGAGGCCGTCTGCGTCTACGACCATGGGCTTTTTATTCTTTTTTAGAAGTTGCTCAAAAGCCTTTACCGTCTTTTCTTCGGTGCCCACTCCTACTCCAAACCCGATTACCGAAGGATCCATGCCATGATCAATATTCGAAAGCATCATATCATTTTCATCGGTAAGCACCATCGCTTCAGGTAAAGCAGTTTGTAGAATTTCGTAACCGCAGGAAGGGGCAAAAATGCTTACCATTCCCGCTCCCGCCTTGAGGGCTGCAGTAGCCGAGAGGCAAACGCTGCCAATTTTTCCATAGCTGCCGCCCACTATTAGAGCATGACCGTAAGTTCCTTTATGTGAAATCTTCTTCCTAGGAGTGTATAAAGCTTTTGCTTCCGGCTTCCCTATCAACTGAGCGGCCGTCGTTGTTTCCAATAAAAATTCCCGGTCCAACCCGATATCCAACACCTGTAAATCTCCCACAAATTCGGCAGTTTTAGGCAGAAAGAACGAAAGCTTTGGTGTTTGGAAAGTAATGGTATAATTAGCCTGAATAATAGAATCGGGGTCTAACATGGACTGGTCGGCCATAAGTCCCGATGGCATATCTACAGCCAGGACGAAGGCTCCTGAATCATTGATATGTTTTACCAGATTCGCCACCCATTCTACAAGGGGCCGGTTGAGACCTACTCCAAAAATGGCATCCACAACAAAATCCCCCGAATTTATTTGGGGAAAATCATTTTCAGATTTTAACAGAGAAGGCCATTTTTCGGTCATGTTCTTCACTCTGTCATAGTTGGTAAGAAACTCCTGTGAGCGTTGATCACTATAATTCACAACGTAGATCGTCACATTGTAAGCTTGTTCCAGCAAAAGCCGGCCAATCACGAGTCCATCCCCGCCATTGTTGCCAATTCCGCAGAAGATTTTAATGGGAATTTCTGCATTTTGAAGCCGGTTATGTATCTCTTCAAAGACAAGCCCCGCCGCTCTTTCCATAAGCTCATCAGACGAAATATCCTGCTTTTCAAGAGTTTTTTTATCTGCTTCTTTAATTTGTGCTGCCGAAAAGATCTTCATAAATGCTCTTTTTAACCTGTTACAAATATAGAATTTCCTGTTCGCTCTCTGGGAAGTTAAAGAATTTCTCTTGAAAAATTCTTGATAAAAGCCGCTAACATTATTGAAATTAATAAATTTGGACAAATTTATTTAGAAATGAAAAATACAGCCCTTACTTCTACCCATATTGCGCTAAATGCTAAAATGGTTCCTTTTGCCGGTTATAATATGCCCGTTTCTTACGAAGGCGTCAATGCTGAGCACGAAACCGTTCGCAAAGGAGTGGGAGTTTTTGATGTTTCCCACATGGGAGAATTTTTAATCACCGGAGAACATGCTCTGGAACTTATTCAAAAGATTAGCTCCAACAATGCTTCCAATTTGGTTGACGGGAAAGCGCAATACAGTTGCATGCCAAACGCCGACGGTGGAATTATTGACGACCTTATCATCTACAGGTTTAACGAAGAGAAATATTTGCTCGTTGTAAATGCTTCTAATATCGAAAAAGACTGGAACTGGATCTCTCATCATAATTCCATGGGAGCTACAATGCGTGACCTTTCAGATGAATACTCCCTTCTTGCCATCCAGGGTCCTAAAGCTGTCGAAGCCATGCAATCCCTTACCGATGTCAATCTATCAACAATAAAATTCTACACTTTTGAGGTAGCCCCTTTTGCGGGTGTAGAAAATGTCATCATTTCGGCTACCGGCTATACCGGGAGTGGTGGTTTCGAGATTTACGTAAAAAATGAAGATGCGCAACAGGTTTGGGATAAGGTATTTGAAGCCGGAGAAGATTACGGCATCAAGCCAATAGGCCTTGCCGCACGCGATACCTTACGCCTGGAGATGGGCTTCTGTCTCTACGGAAATGACATTGATGACACTACTTCTCCAATCGAAGCAGGACTTGGCTGGATCACCAAATTCTCTAAGGACTTTATTAACTCTGAAGCCCTTAAAAAGCAAAAAGAAGAAGGTCCTTCCAGAAAGCTCATTGGCTTTGAACTCGACGAACGAGGTATTCCTCGCCATGGTTATGACATTGTAGATAATGATGGCAAGGTTATTGGCGTTGTAACTTCCGGAACCATGTCTCCTTCCCTTGAAAAAGGAATAGGAATGGGATATGTGCCCACAGAGTTGGCCACCCCGGGAAGTAAAATAAATATTCAAATTCGTAAAAAAGCTCTTCCTGCGACAGTGGTTAAAATGCCATTTTATAAAGGATAGTTTTTGAAGAAAATATTGATCTTAGGGGGAAGCGGATTTATTGGCAATGCCTTATATAAAGAGCTTTACCCCTATTTTAATACCCACGCAACATATAGAACAGAAAATGCTTTTTTTGAGCAGAATCAAAAGTTCCATCAATTTGATGTAGAACGCGAGAGCATTTCTGTACTACTGGAGAACCTGCGCCCCAATATTGTTATTTCTGCCCTGCGCGGAAATTTTGATGCGCAGATCTACGGGCATTTTGAAATTATTGATTACCTGATGCGCACCCGGGATACGAAATTAATTTTTCTTTCTTCGGCGAATGTTTTTGACGCTTTTACAAATTACCCTTCTTATGAATACGACAAAACGCTGTCTCAAAGTGTCTACGGAAGGTTCAAGATCAAAATAGAAAACGCTCTTCTGAGACTCCCCAACCACAAATACGTCATTGCACGTGTTCCCATGGTTTATGGAGCCAATTCCCCACGGGTACTGGAGATAAAACGACAACTGCAGGAAGTCGAAGCTATAGAAGTTTTTTCTAATGTCGTGGTCAACGCGACTACAGATGCTAAGCTCACCCAGCAGATACACTACATCATCAATCAAAAGAAGCAGGGCGTTTTTCACCTTGGCAGCAATGACCTTGTCCATCACAATGATCTTATCGCCGAAATATGCGAAACTTTAGGTGAAAAAGATCCACTGCTCAAGAATGTGTACGACTCCAATTTTGACCGGTTTTTAGCGGTCTTGCCCAAGGACAACCTGTTGCCCGAAAACTTACAGATCTCGGTTCAGGAAGTGATCTCTGGTAGCTTGATCTTCTGATTGTTAATCTTCTATTAATTTCAGCTTTTCAAAAGAAATCCTCTGGCAGGATGGCTAACTTTAATCCAATTAAATTGAAAAAAAATGAAGAAATTAACCACAGAAGAGATCGATCAACATTTAAAGAAGCTGGAAGGCTGGGAATTTAAAGATGATGCTATTCACACTTCTTTCCAGTTCGAGAATTTCAAAGAAGCTTTTTCGGTGATGGTGAGAATTGCCTTTGAAGCAGAAGCCCAACAACATCACCCCGATTGGTGCAATGTATAT
>JBAVJE010000251.1:0-16590 GCA_049687615.1 Salinimicrobium sp.
CTAAACCACCTGCAATAAGTATGTTCCTTATTTTCATTATCTCTCTTCTTTTTCTTTTTCTAATTCTAACTTTCCCGTCATTATGACTTGTTCAAGGTGCTCATTGAACCACCTGAAACGGTTGAGGATCATAATATGAGTTCCATCGGGCACTACAATACAATCGTTAATATATTTTATAGGAAATATCTCATCTTTTTCTCCATGTATATGAACCACTCCCCGAATGGGTCGAGACCGATCCCAGCACACCATTTTTTCGATCGCCCAGTCCAGATAGCGAGTATCGGTAATCGACATGTATTTTTTATAAAGCTGCATCCTCTTTTTCACGAAATCGCCAATCACCACATTTTCTAAAACATCTACGTGACGCATTAGGGAGGTAGGTAAAATTTTAAAAATACCAGTCTTTCGGGCAAATCTCATTCTACGTGGCAGCTCCTGCTTCTTTTTTACACTTGACACGATGATAACCCTTAAAGGATCAACAAACTGGGCCATCTCCTGCACAATGACCCCTCCAAAAGAAACACCTATTAAAACAGGTTTCTCATGTTTAATATGACGGCTTAAGCGCCTCGAATAATCCTTAAGACTTTCCTTTTTCTTCGGAAGCAGCCAATCAAGCCAATGAATCTCAAATTTACCCTTCGGTAGTTCTATCCTCTCAAAAATGGTTGGATTTGCCGCCAGGCCAGGCATACAGTAAACATGGATAATTGTGGGATTCTTCATTTTTTACAGCCTTCGCAGCCGAAAATTCTCTTAAAATAGGTTAACTTTATGGTCAAATTTAATGGATTTTACCGGCTTGCAATAAACTTTAAGATAAAATTTCCTTCAGAAAAAGTCAGGAATTGCATCCTCGAAATTCGGTCATAGAATAGGTTCAGGTGCAGGAGTGGCTAAATTTTTGATGTATTCAAGAATAAATTAATACCAATAAATCTCATGAATACCGATTTAACTATAATTGACAACGAGTTCCTGCGTCAATTTGAATGTGAGATCGATGGTCATCTGGCCAAGATCGAATATTCACAGCAGGATAGAAAAATTTTTCTCACCAAGCTCGTGATGAGTGAAGAACTCAAAGAAGAAGGTTATATGGATCCTTTTATCGCCAAGGTTCTGGAGATCATTAAAGAAAGTAACATCAGCGTTATGCCAACCAGCCCGGCCGTAGCGAAATATATGAAAAAGCACCGCCGAAAGTACAAAGACATGCTCCCGGTGGGTATCAATATTTAACTTAAGGCAGGTTCTTCAACATAGTCAAACCTTACCAGCCCGTCCTCATCAATTTTCGTAAGTTTTATTTGATGCAGCGTATTGACCAGTTCAGGGTTCCACGGAGTTTTGACCTTTACATAATTTTCTGTAAAGCCGTGGATAAAGCCTTCCTTATTTTCTCCTTCAAATAGGACTGTCTTAGTTTTGCCAATTTGTGATTCGTAAAAAGCCCGTCTCTTTTTAGCCGAAAGGCCACGTAACATCTTACTTCTCTTCTTGCGCACTTTAAGAGGCACCACTTCTTCCATTTCAGCTGCAGGGGTATTGTCTCTTTCAGAATAAGTGAATACATGCAGGTAAGAAACATCTAATTTGTTAAGAAAGTTATAGGTCTCCAAAAAATGTTCATCGCTCTCTCCCGGAAAACCTACAATAACATCAACACCTATACAGGCATCGGGCATTGTTTCTTTAATTTTTGAAACCCGGTCCACATAAAGCTCCCGTGCATAGCGGCGACGCATGGACTTTAGAATGTCATTGCTTCCACTTTGCAAAGGCACATGAAAATGCGGCACAAAAGAATTGCTTTGGGAAACATAATTAATAGTCTCATTTTTCAGCAGGTTGGGTTCAATTGAAGAAATACGCAACCTTTTAATACCTTCAACCCCATCAAGGGCCTTAACCAAATCGAGAAAAGTGTGCTCATGTTTCTTGTTTCCAAATTCCCCTTTTCCGTAGTCGCCAATGTTCACGCCGGTAAGCACAATTTCTTTTATACCTTTCTCACTTATTTTCCTGGCATTATCCAGAACATTTTCAAGCCTATCACTTCTGGAAATCCCTCGTGCCAACGGTATAGTACAATAGGTGCATTTATAATCACAGCCGTCCTGCACTTTTAGAAATGCACGTGTTCTATCCCCAAAAGAGTAAGAACCCACGTAAAAATCGGCTTCCCCAATCTCACAGGAATGCACCTCTCCCATGTCATTTTTACTAAGGTCGTTCAGATAGTTGGTGATCTTGAATTTTTCAGTAGCGCCCAACACCAGGTCCACACCATCAATTGCAGCCAATTCCTCTGGTTTTAACTGCGCGTAACAGCCCACGGCTATCACAAAAGCATCTTCATTGGCCTTTTGCGCATGTTTCACGATAGTCTTAAAGCGCTTATCTGCATTATCTGTGACCGAACAGGTATTGATGACATAGATATCTGCGGCTTCAGAAAAATCCACTCGCTGAAATCCTTCATCTTTAAAGCTTCTGGCGATGGTAGAGGTTTCTGAAAAATTCAGCTTACAACCAAGGGTATAAAATGCAACTTTTTTCTGACTTCCCATACTTTTCATTCCGGAGATCAAAGGGTAAAACCCAGGATCTCAATTACTTAAATACAATTCTCGCATTCTTTTGAAAGGCTGCAAATGTAATAACTAAAATTGGTAATTGAAATAGTAGCAGCCATAAAAGAAAAAGCTCTAAAATTCACTTTTTAAAGTATCTTTCAGGAAATATCGTTTAAATGAGTTTTGGCAGCGCATTTGGCGCAATAGTAAGCCTTAAGAATAACAGAAGATCAAAATCTGGTAGGACAGGAAAATACATTGCCGGCAAGGAATTTTTCAAAGGTGTAAAAAGTCACAGAACGCCTTCTGCAGAGGAACTGGAGGAAATCAAAAGAAGGTTACAGGCCGAAAACAAGATAAGGCAAAACAAGATCCTGGGCATTTCGGCTGTATTTCTCCTCCTCCTTCTGGGTTTCTTCGGGTACTTTATGTTCTAAAAAACAACAGGTCTCAAAAATGGCATTTTTGAGACCTGTTGTTGGAATATTATTTTTACTTATATAGCGCTAATCTACTCTCTTCTGTACTTTTTTGTTTCCTCAAAAACGTGTTCCAGAATTGCCCTATCTTCTTCAGAAAATTCTATATCCCTTCTAGCCATGACTTTTTTGGCTACTTCAAAAGCCTTGCTGGTAAGATAAGTGGTTGTACCGCCGCTTCCGCCCCAGCTAAAGCTTGGAATGAAATTCCGTGGGAAGCCTGCCCCAAAAATATTAGCACTCACACCTACTACTGTCCCGGTATTAAACATGGTATTGATCCCGCACTTGCTGTGATCTCCCATCATCAAACCGCAGAACTGAAGCCCTGTAGAGGCAAACCTCCCGGAGTCATAGTCCCACAAACGCACTTCGGCGTAATTGTTCTTTAAATTGGAAGTATTAGTATCGGCACCGAGGTTACACCATTCCCCTAAAACCGAATTCCCTAAGAAACCATCATGCCCTTTGTTAGAGTACCCAAAAATGACAGAATTATTGACCTCTCCACCTACTTTGGAATGAGGACCAACAGTTGTAGGACCATAAATTTTGGCTCCCATTTTTAGAGTGGAGTGGTCGCATAAGGCCAGTGAGCCGCGTACAATAGCACCTTCCATGATTTCGGCATCGGCACCAATATAAATAGGACCTTGCGAAGCATTAAGAATAGCACATTCAACCTTTGCTCCTTCCTCTAAAAAGATATTTTCGGAAGCTATTACCTGATTGGTCTTAGAAAGTGGCTGACTTTTCCTGTCGCCGGTAAGCAATTCAAAATCGGCTGCAATAGCTTCTCCGTTAAGCCTAAAGATATCCCAGGTATGTTCTATCCTAAAAGCTTTACCTTCAAGTTCGATGCTGCAGCATTTTTCGAACTCCACATCCTCTTCTTCATAAGCAAAGAAGGCCACTACATCTTCATCATAAAAAATCGCTTCTTTTGGCTGCAGATTCCTGATTTGTTCCACAAGTTGGGCAGTTGGCAAAAAAGAGGCATTGATCATGATGTTCTGCTCCATCTCGACCATAGGCCATTTTTCAGATAAGTAGTCTTCGGTTATGGTAGAAGTGGTGGTATTAAGGTACTTTTCCCATTTTTCACGAATGCTAAGAATTCCTATACGCATATCGGCTACCGGCCTGGTGAAGGTAAACGGCAGAAACTGGTTGCGAACAGGGCCGTCAAAAAGAATATAATTCATGTCTGGAAATTTGAAGATAAAGATACAGGTTAATCTGCAGCTTAAAAAGGCGCTCTTTTAAATTAGCTCCAACGAAAAAAGCCTCCCTGTAAGGAGGCTTTTATATATTTCGTACAGGAAATTACTTTTTGAATTTCGCGTATTTGTTCTTGAACTTGTCGATACGACCGGCTGTATCCAAAAGTTTGGCTTTCCCGGTGTAGAAAGGGTGAGAAGTTCTGGAAATCTCCAATTTCACCAAAGGATATTCCTCACCATCAACCTCAATAGTTTCTCTTGTGTTCGCGGTAGACTTAGTTAAAAAAACCTCGTCATTTGACATGTCTTTAAAGGCTACCAGTCTATAATTTTCCGGATGGATTCCCTGCTTCATCTCTTTATTCTTTAAAATCTTGTAATTTTTTCGAGGTGCAAATTTAGATATTTTTTACACAACAACAAATATCACAACCTTATTTTTTATCAAAATTTAGTTTTCCTTTAACATGTAACGATTTACTATATTTGCTTACTAACTTACAATAACCAACTAAAATAACCTTTTATGGAAACCCAAAACATTGCATCCCCTGGTAAGACAGGTCTCAATTACGGAATTTACATAGGTATCGTTCTTGTTCTAACCAATGTCGTCATGTACGCCACTGGAATGCAACTTGAAGGAATTCAATGGCCACTGTATATTTTTTATATCATTTTCGCCGTGTTGATCTTCATGGCTGTAAAAACTTTTAAAACCTCCAACGGCGGATTTTTGACTATTTCTGAAGCCCTCAAAACAGGAGTAGCTGCAGCCGTAGTTAGCGGGTTGATCTTTCTTGTTTATAACATTTTGCTTTTCTATGTCATTGAGCCGGGTTACGGGGAAATAATCCTTGATGCTACACGAGATAAAATGCTCGAAACCGGTAACATGACCGAAGAACAGATAGAAATGACAATGAAATTCTCCAGATATATGGTTAACCCTTTCGTAGGTGCTGCTTTTTGGATAGCTTTGAGCGCCTTTTTTGGCCTAATCTATTCTTTGATCGCCGGTGCGATCTGGAAACAGCAACGGCCTTACGAAGCATAAAAGAAATTTAATGCAGTTATCTATCGTCATCCCGCTTCTTAACGAAGAAGAATCTCTAAACGAATTATATCATTGGATCGCAACTGTGTTGCGGTCCAATTCTTTTTCTTACGAACTGATCTTTATCGATGACGGCAGTACAGATGATTCCTGGAAAATCATCAAAAAAATTTCTGCGGAAGATCCTTTCGTCAAAGGCATCAAGTTCAACCGCAACTATGGAAAATCGCAGGCCCTGCACGTAGGTTTTGAAAAAGCCGAAGGCGACGTGGTCATTACCATGGATGCCGACTTGCAGGATAATCCTGAAGAAATCCCCGAACTCTTCAACCTCATCGCAGACCAGAAATTTGACCTTATCTCTGGCTGGAAAAAGAAGCGCTATGATTCGGTCTTATCCAAAAACCTGCCATCCAAGTTGTTCAATGCAGCCGCCAGAAAAACTTCGGGATTAAAGCTTCACGACTTCAATTGCGGCCTCAAAGCTTACCGCAAAGCAGTTGTAAAAAATATTGACGTGTATGGTGAAATGCATCGTTACATTCCTGTACTGGCAAAGAACGCCGGTTACACTAAGATAGACGAGAAAGTAGTACAACATCAAAAGAGGAAGTACGGCCACACGAAATTTGGAGCCGAGCGTTTTATCAACGGCTTCCTTGATCTTATCACCATTTGGTTTCTATCAAAGTTTGGGAAACGACCCATGCACTTTTTTGGAGCCCTGGGAATATTGATGTTCTTCGTAGGTTTTCTTGCAGCCGCATGGATTGGCGGTTCCAAGCTCTACAAGCTCTATCACGGACTTCCCAACATTCTGGTAGCTAATAATCCATGGTTCTACATCTCCCTCACCACCATGATTATAGGAACACTGTTGTTCCTGGCAGGATTTTTAGGTGAGCTCATCTTGCGAAGCAGCCGTGAGAAGGAAAGGTACCGCATCAGCGAAACAACCGGGCAGTTTTAATTCCCTTTCCCACATAAATCATTATTTTTGTTGCTGTATTAAAAGACAGCACTATGAGTTACGACGATATTAAAGTCAAAGCCGAATCATGGCTTTCCCCGACATTTGACGAAAAAACACAACAGGAAGTAAAAGAAATGCTTCAAAAAGATTCCGATGAGCTAACAGAAAGCTTTTATAAGGATCTTGAATTTGGTACAGGCGGTATGCGTGGTATCATGGGTGTAGGCTCAAACAGAATAAATAAATATACCCTCGGAAAAAACACCCAGGGTCTTTCAGATTACATAAAAAAGCAATTTCCTAACGAGGATCACAAAGTGGTGATAGCTTATGACTGCCGCCACAATAGTAAAGAACTCGCACGTGTCGTTGCCAATGTGTTTTCGGCTAATGACATACAGGTTTATCTTTTTTCTGAATTGCGACCAACTCCCGAACTTTCATTTGCTGTAAAGCACCTCAATTGTCACTGCGGAATTGTCCTCACTGCCAGCCATAACCCGCCGGAATACAATGGATATAAGGTGTACTGGCAGGATGGAGGCCAACTGGTGCCACCACAGGATGAAGAGATCGTGCGGGAGATCAACGGAATCGACTACGACGAAATCAAATTTAAAGCCAATGAAAACCTTATTACACTCATTGATAAAGATGTAGATGATGCCTTTGCAAATGCTTCGGTAAAGAACGGTAGCTTTGAGACTTCCGAAGCAGCCAAAAAAGACCTGAAGATCGTCTTCACTTCGTTGCATGGAACATCGATCACCACGGTGCCCCGGGTCCTGGAACAGGCAGGATATACTAACCTTCATATTGTAGAGGAGCAAAAAGAGCCCGATGGTAATTTCCCCACGGTAAAATCTCCTAACCCCGAAGAACCTGCAGCCCTAAAAATGGCGCTTGAAAAAGCTGAAAAAGTAAATGCAGATATAGTCATTGGAACCGATCCTGACTGTGATCGCTTAGGTGTAGCCGTGCGAGATATGGACGGAAAAATGACACTTTTGAATGGTAACCAAACTATGCTCATGATGACCTGGTTCCTGCTCGACCAATGGAAAAAAGAAGGCAGGATTGAGGGACGGGAATTTGTTGGTTGCACGATCGTATCTACTCCCATGATGCGAATTCTTGTTGAAGATTATGGTGTGGAATATAAAGAAGGTCTTACCGGCTTTAAGTGGATCGCAAAAATGATCAAAGACCATCCCGGTCTTTCTTTTATTGGCGGTGGAGAAGAAAGTTTTGGCTTTATGGTGGGCGATTTTGTTCGAGATAAAGATGCTGTTACCTCTACCCTGGTCGCTTGTGAGATTGCCGCCCAAATGAAGGCCAATGGCATTTCTTTCTATGAAAAGATGCTGGAACTTTATACCAAATATGGTTTTTATAAAGAAGCTTTGATCTCCATGGTTAAAAAAGGAATTGACGGGGCCGAACAGATCAAGAATATGATGATAAGTCTGCGCGATAATCCGCTTGCCGAAATTGCAGGAGAAAAAGTGGTTTTGGTCGAAGACTATCAAAGTTCAAAGGCATTTCATTATGGCCTCACCGATACTGAAGTAAAAGAGATCGAGGTTCCAAAATCGAACGTGCTCATCTACTATACCGAGAATGGAACCAAAGTAGCTGCACGACCCAGCGGAACCGAACCTAAGATCAAATTCTATATTAGCGTGAATGCTCCTCTTGATTCCGTAGAAAACTTTAGGGAAGTGGAAAAACAGCTGGATGAAAAGATTGCCGGCATAAAATCTGATTTAAAATTGGCCTAGGCCATTCTGAATGAATTATTTCAAAAAGATCTTAAGCTTCGCCCGGCCTTACAAAAGGTTCGCGGTACTGAACATCGTTTTTAACATATTTTACGCGCTTTTTAGTACCCTGTCATTTTTGGCGCTCATCCCTGTGATCAATGTATTATTCGACAAGAGTAAGCGTGTGGCAGTAGCTCCCGAATGGACCGGCTGGGGCCAGGCCAAGAATTATCTTATTGGAAGCTTCAACTATGAAGTAACACAAAGGGTGAATGAGGATGAGATTTCTGCACTCCTCTTCATATGCGCAATAGTCGTCCTGCTGTTCTTTCTAAAGAATCTATTTGGTTATTTGGCCGCTTTTTTCATCACATATCTTCGAAATGGAGTTTTACGCGATGTGCGAAATGCTATTTATGATAAGATCGTGGAACTACCTGTCTCTTACTTTTCTGAAAAGAGAAAGGGAGACACCATATCACGAATAACTGCCGATGTGAACGAGGTGCAAACTTCGTTTCTGTCGATTCTTGAAATGGTTGTTCGGGAACCGCTTACCATAATTTTTACTATAACTGCCATGCTGGTGATGAGCGTTAAGCTCACCCTTTTCGTTTTTGTATTCCTTCCTATTTCGGGCTTCATTATTTCGGCCATAGGTAAAAAACTGAAAAAGAAGTCAGACCAGGCGCAGCAGGAGAATGGATATTTTCTGTCGTTGGTGGAAGAAACTCTTTCCAGTTTAAAGATCATTAAGGGTTTTACCGCGGAAGAAAAATTTAAAGCACGCTTCCACGAATCGACCAACCGACTTAAGAATATTCTTGACAGCCTCCTAAACAGGCAAAACCTCGCCTCCCCTACCAGTGAATTCCTGGGGATCTTTGTGATCGTAATTATTCTTTGGTTCGGCGGAAATATGGTGTTGATAGATGGGACTCTTGCCCCGGCCACCTTTATCGCTTTTTTGGGACTTGCCTATAACATCCTTACCCCCGCAAAACAAATTAGTAAAGCTTCGTACAGCGTGAAAAAAGGAAACGCCGCAGCCGAAAGGATTTTTGAAATTTTAGAAACTTCGTCCAATATTACTGATGCGCCCGATGCTATCGAAAAAAGGGATTTCAACGAGTCAGTTGGGATAGAGCATATCTTCTTTAAGTATGAGGAGGAGAATGTATTGCATAACTTCAGTCTTAATGTGCCTAAAGGCTCTACCGTAGCTCTGGTAGGACAATCGGGCAGCGGGAAATCTACCATTGCTAACCTTGTCACAAGGTTCTATGATGTTAATGAAGGTAGTATAACAATTGACGGCACAGACATCAGGAAGATGAGCAAAAAATCCCTGCGAAGTTTGATGGGGCTTGTTACACAAGACTCTATTCTTTTCAATGACAGTATAAGAAATAACATCTCACTGGGAAAAGATGATGCTACAGACGAGGAAATTATCGATGCTCTTAAGATCGCCAACGCCTGGGAATTTGTAAAAGACCTGCCAAAAGGCCTGGAAACCAATATTGGCGACAGCGGTAATAAACTAAGCGGCGGACAAAAACAGAGACTTTCTATTGCCCGCGCCGTTCTTAAGAATCCCCCAATCATGATTCTGGACGAGGCAACCTCTGCTTTGGATACCGAAAGTGAAAGATTGGTACAAAAGGCGCTGGAGAACATGATGAAAAACAGGACCTCAATAGTAATCGCGCACAGGTTGTCAACCATTCAAAACGCCGATAAAATTGTGGTAATGCAGAAAGGCAAGATAGTAGAACAGGGAAAACACGAGGAATTGCTCGCCCGCAAATCAACTTATCAAAAACTTGTGGAAATGCAATCCTTCGATTAATTCGATTAAAAGGACTACTAAAAAAAATACAAAATCTTTTCGCCGGAAAATTTATAAAAGAAAAAATGGATGAAGTAGGTTCATCCATTTTCGTTAATCTTCTCCCCATTTTGGGGCTTATGGAGACAAGATCTCCTTCAATTGGAGCAAAAAAGATTACTTTTTCACAATAGTGAAGATACTACAAAAAACTACATCAACAAATTTTTTGTGTATTTTATCTGCATTTTGTGTATTTCATCGATAGAACCACTTAAATTCAGCTTTCCGGTCAGGTTTTAGAGAACCGGGAAATCCCTTATCTTTATCGACCTGAAAACTTTCTTTTAGCTAATATTTGAAAACTTCCGAAGAAAAACTTGTAGCGAAATTACGGGAGGCTTCCACCCGGGAGGAAGCTTTCAGGGAATTGTTGCAGCTGTATCAGGAACGCTTGTACTGGCAAATAAGGAATATCGTTAAGAATCATGAAGATACAGATGATGTACTCCAGAACACCTTTCTCAAGGTCTTCAGGAATATCGATAAGTTTAAAGGTAATAGTCAACTCTTCTCCTGGATGTACAGGATAGCTACAAACGAAGCCATTACTTTTTTGAACAACCGGGCGAAGAAACATAGCATCACTTCTGAAGAACTGCAGCAACAAATTCTGGAAAACCTGGAAAATGACGTTTATTTTGAGGGAGACGAGATCCAGCTGAAGTTGCAAAAGGCCATTGCCACCCTCCCCGAAAAACAACAACTGGTCTTTAATATGAAATATTTTCAGGAGCTCAAGTACTCAGAAATTTCAGAGATACTCGAAACCTCGGTGGGCGCGTTAAAGGCTTCCTATCACCACGCCACAAAAAAGATTGAGGAATTTTTAAAGCAGCTTTAAACCCTGAGATGAATTTGTAGTCAAATAACCAAATGAGAAAGAAAGGTTTAGCATATGGAAAATCAGGATTTAAAGTTCCGAAGGATTACTTCGGGAGCTTTGAAGCCCGTATGCTGGACAAAATAAATTCCTTGCCTCAGGAAAATGAACTGCAAACCGGCAGGGAGCCTTTTAAAGTACCCGAAAATTACTTCGAAGACTTTGAAAAGCGAATGCTTATAAAAATTAAGCAAGAGCCAAAGGCAACACCTGTCATCCCATTATTCGGAAAAAGGACATTGTCCTATATTGCCGGCATAGCGGCGGTTTTAGCGGTAATCCTTACTTCAGCAGTTTTAAACCACAACCACAAGGCCACTTTTGAAGATCTGGATATGCTGGCAGTTGAAAATTACCTTTTTGAGACCCTTGACATTTCAAATCCTGAAGAAACCCCAATGATAGATCATAAGGAAATTAGTTTTGCCCAAAGCATGGATGCTAATTTTGATCGTGAGGCAGTTCTTGAATATTTAAATGAAAATATTGATGAACCCGCTATCTTACTAAATGAAGATTAAAATGAAACATTTACTATTTATAAGCTTTTTTTTATTGTGCACTGTAAGTATTACGGCACAAGATAGAGAGGCGCATCGTGAAAAGATCAAAGCGCTCAAAACAGCATATATTACCGAAGGCCTCAACCTGACCGCAAAAGAAGCGCAAACTTTCTGGCCTGTTTACAACGCCTACGAAGAAAAAAGGAGAACCTTGTACAGGCGGGAACATGAAGATGTTGGTAACCTGGAATGCCTGACTGAAGAAAGCGCCAACAGCAAATTGGAGGAATATGTCGAAATCGAAAGAGAAGATTTCATGCTAAGAAAAAAATATTACGAAGACCTGAAAAAGATATTTTCTGCAAAAAAGATCCTGCAGTTGGAAAAGGTAGAAGACGAGTTTAATGAAAAGCTAATGCGGGAATATCGTGCCCGCAGGCAAAAATCAGAAAATTAAGATTATAAGTTTGGGTTGGTTAGTTAGAGTGGTCCGGAGTCATAAAAAGCTCCGGATTACTTGTTTTTACACCTACCTAAAAATAAGCTTAGCGAGCCTGTTTTTGCCGGCGGCATAAGCCGTTGAATCGTTAAGGAATCTTATCGTGTAAAAACTTTCTTCTGAAAGTTGCTTCCAGTTTTTACCGGCATCTGCAGAATACGAAATACCTGTGAAGCCAACAGCAACCACCTCTTTCGCCTCACTGCCGGGCACGTATCTTACGCTGCTTTTGTACCCGGGCCCTCGCCCTTCACTAACGAGGCTCCAGGTTTTTCCGCCGTTATTGGTAACGGCCTTATTCGTCGTATTTCCATCGGGAGCAGTATAATCACCGCCAATCATAATTCCATTTCGTTCGTCATAAAAAGCAATAGAATAGGCGCCCTGGGTATTTTTCCCCTGCACTATTGGTGTTTCAAAAACTTCCCAGGCCTTGCCCTTATTCTGACTAAAAAATACCCGGGATTTTTTACCGCCCGAAATGATCCACGTTTTGTCCCCCTGCACGGCAATATTAGAATTGCTTGCGGCAAAGGCAGCTTCTCCTTCGGCCGCTTCGGGAAGAAGGTCACAGGAAAGCTTGTTCCAGCTATTACCACCGTCCCTTGTAATGATCACCGAAAGACAATCATCTGTTGGATCGCCCATAGCGATGCCTTCCTTATCATTCCAAAAAATCATGGAATCATAAAAAACCTTTTCATTCTCCTCTTTATAGACAAGTTCCATTTTTCCGCTGTTCCCGGTCTTGTACAGTAGCGCCGGATTTCCAACACTTAGCATAAAAAAATCATTTTCTGTACTACCAACCGCACGAAATTCGGGATAGATAGAATCATACTGCTGCCTGTTAAGTTTTACCCTGTTTTCTACGGAATTATATAAACCGTAGTATCCATTCGAACCGGCAAAGGCCACATTATCACCCATGATCTCTATCGCTCGTATGCTGATGGAATCTTCCAAAATCGGCTGTACTTCTACCCTTGAAAATGGCATTTTTTGGGTCTCTTTTTTTTCGGAAGAATTACAGGCTGCCAATAGCAATGCAGCAAGGAAAGCAAGTCTTTTCATATCTATAATTTGCAGGTAAAGATAAATTTTTCCGATTTTAAAAAGCTTACCTTTGCAGCTTTAAAACATTTTTATGCGCTTATACAGGAACCTGGTCTTTGCTACAGTTGACGCACTGGGAGAAATCTTCAATGAAGGAAAATACGCCGATAAGGTAATCCAAAAAACACTCAAACGCGATAAACGCTGGGGTTCCCGCGACCGCAGTTTTATTGCCGAAACCACTTACGACATCGTTCGTTGGAAAAGATTATATGCCGAGATCGCCGAGGTAAAAGCGCCTTTTTCAAGGGAGAATCTTTTCCGAATGTTTGCCGTATGGGCCACCTTGAGAGGCATTGAATTACCCGACTGGAAGCAAATCGAGCCTACTCCAACCCGCCGCATCAAAGGCAAATTTGATGAACTAAGCGCGATAAGGAAGTACCGCGAATCTATTCCAGATTGGCTGGATGAAATGGGTGTAAAAGAACTGGGCGAAGAAGTCTGGGAAAAGGAGATTCACGCGCTTAACCAGCAAGCTCCTGTGGTGCTACGGGCAAATAGACTAAAAACAAACAGGGAAGAGCTACAAAAAGCTCTATCTAAAGACGGTATAGAAACCGAAATCTTAAAAGATTATCCCGATGCGCTGCAGCTAAAGGAAAGGGCTAACGTTTTCAAAACCGAAGCCTTCAAAAATGGCCTTTTTGAGGTACAGGATGCTTCCTCGCAAATCGTAGCAGAATTCCTCGATGTAAAACCGGGCATGCGTGTGGTAGATACCTGCGCGGGTGCCGGCGGAAAATCACTGCATATAGCTGCGCTTATGGAAAATAAAGGGCAACTTATCGCTACCGATATTTACGCCAACAAACTCAAAGAACTTAAGAGAAGAGCCCGTCGTGCCGGGGCGCACAATATTGAGCCTCGTACTATTGACTCCTCAAAAGTGGTCAAAAAGCTCTATGGCAGTGCAGACCGTGTCCTTATCGATGCTCCCTGTAGCGGACTTGGTGTACTGAGCAGAAATCCTGATGCGAAATGGAAATTACAGCCCGAATTTATTGAGACCCTAAAATTAACCCAGGAAGAGATCCTTAATCAATACTCTAAAATTGTCAAAGACGGCGGAAAATTGGTTTACGCGACCTGTTCTGTGCTGCCTTCAGAAAATCAAGAGCAGGTCGAAAAGTTTTTGACTTCTGAAGAAGGAAAGAACTTTAGCTTAATAAAAGATCGGAAGATCCTTTCCAGTGAAACTGGCTTTGATGGCTTTTACATGGCGCTGTTAGAGAAGAATAAATAGATTTTTTGGGCTAAAGCCCGTTTTTAAATAAAATTAAATGGCCCCCGGATAAATTTGGGGGCTATTTAATTTTGGGATTGCCTCGAATTGCGAATTTCTCCCGATGAATTCCCTCCACCTTCAGGTGGAGGATTTGTCATTCCCTCTCAAAAATGTCATTTTTGGGACCTTTTATTTTTATGGCTTTTCTGCTTCCGGGAAGTTTAGATGACTTAAAAAATGTAAATTTGTCAGACAACAACACAAAAACGCTCCAGGATGATCCTATTCTTCGGAAACAAACCTAACAAGGTATATGCGGTTGAAACGCATAAGGCTCTTTCGGCCGAAAACATTGTCAAGTTAAACTGGCTTTTTGGAAATGCACAATACTTAGAAAAATCTGCCCTGGCAGATTTTTTTGTTGGTCCCCGTGCCGCCATGATTACTCCCTGGAGTACAAACGCGGTGGAGATCACTCAAAATATGGGGATTGAAGGTATCATTAGAATTGAAGAATTCATAGAGGTCGATGAGAATTATCACGATTTTGACCCCATGCTTTCGCAGCTTTACAAAGGTCTTGACCAGGATATTTTCAAGATCGATATTGAGCCCGAAGCTGTTCAGGAGGTTGATAACATTGCCGCCTACAACGCAAAAGAAGGCCTTGCCCTAAATGATGAGGAAGTACATTACCTTGAGCAACTTTCAAAACGATTAGACCGCAAGCTTACAGATTCTGAAGTCTTCGGATTTTCCCAGGTCAATTCTGAACACTGCCGACACAAGATCTTCAACGGAACTTTTGTGATCGACGGCGAAGAAAAACCTGTATCCCTTTTTAAACTTATCAGGAAAACTTCCGAAGAAAATCCCAACGAAATAGTTTCAGCATACAAAGACAACGTAGCTTTTATAAAAGGACCCCGGGTGGAGCAATTTGCGCCAAAAACCGCCGATAAACCTGATTTTTACACGAAAACAGATTTTGATTCGGTTATCTCCCTGAAAGCCGAAACACACAACTTTCCAACAACGGTAGAACCTTTTAATGGTGCTGCTACGGGTAGCGGCGGGGAAATTCGCGACAGGCTTGCCGGTGGCAAAGGCTCCTTACCCCTCGCAGGAACCGCAGTCTACATGACCTCCTATTCCCGACTGGAAGAAAACAGGCCCTGGGAAAAAGCGTTTACAGCAAGGCCCTGGCTGTATCAAACACCAATGGACATCTTGATTAAGGCTTCCAACGGGGCTTCAGATTTCGGAAATAAATTCGGGCAGCCGTTGATCGCGGGTTCTGTATTGACTTTTGAACATTCCGAAGATAGAAGAGATTTGGGTTATGATAAAGTGATCATGCTCGCAGGAGGAATAGGTTACGGAAAAGCCAGCCAGGCCATTAAAGATGTACCGAAGAAAGGAGATCAAATCGTGGTATTGGGAGGCGAAAATTATAGGATTGGAATGGGCGGGGCCGCGGTTTCTTCGGCAGACACAGGAGAATTCAGCAGCGGGATAGAACTCAATGCTATCCAACGTTCCAACCCTGAAATGCAAAAAAGAGCCGCCAATACGATTCGTGCGATGGTAGAAGCCGAAGAAAACCCAATCGTTTCTATTCACGACCACGGTGCCGGCGGACACCTCAACTGTCTTAGTGAACTGGTGGAAGATACCGGTGGAAATATTGACCTGGACAAACTTCCGGTTGGTGATCCAACCCTTTCAGCTAAAGAGATCATCGGAAATGAATCTCAGGAGAGAATGGGGCTCATCATTGGCGAAAAAGATCTAAAACAGATGCAAAAGATCGCCAAAAGGGAAAGAACGCCGCTTTATCCTGTGGGCGAAGTGACCGAGGATAGGCAGTTCACCTTTGAGAGTCAAAAATCTGGTGCTAAACCTATGGACCTCGCGCTGGGTGACATGTTTGGAAGTTCTCCACATATGATTATGAAGGATAGTAGCGTTCATAGAAGCTATTACGAAATCGAATATTATAAAAAAGACCTGCACTACTACCTGGAGCAGCTGTTGCAGCTCGAGGCAGTAGGCTCAAAAGACTGGCTTACTAACAAAGTTGACCGCTGTGTCACCGGGAAAGTCGCAAAACAACAAACCGCCGGGCCGCTGCAACTGCCTTTGAATAACTGCGGAGTGATGGCGCTGGATTACCACGGAAAGGAAGGAGTAGCGACCTCTATAGGCCACTCCCCAGTTTCTGCACTCATTGATCCTGTGGCAGGCTCAAAAAATTCAATTGCTGAAGCTTTGACCAACATCGTTTGGGCACCGCTTGAAAAAGGCCTGAAATCTGTTTCGCTTTCGGCTAACTGGATGTGGCCCTGCAATAATGAAGGTGAAGATGCAAGGCTGTATGAGGC